>NZ_CP017812.1:1800000-2100000 GCF_001856685.1 Boudabousia tangfeifanii | reverse complement strand
CAAAAGTGGCAACCAAGTCTTTAGTGACTTCTCGAGCGATTCGTAATCTAGTCCAGCCTGACCAGTACGAATCAAATTTGAACGAAGGGTTCGTTCCGCCAAGGCAATAACGAATTCGCCTAGTTCCTCTTGATCCACGATTGGGCAACGATCGATGGCCGCCAATTTTTCGGTCACGAAGGCGCCTACATTGCGGGCGTAGTGATCGCTCAAGGGGATAGTGATGGCTGCTAGTTCCGGAGAACGCAGTGAGGACATCAGCATCTGCTGGGTAAGCAGAATATAGGTGCGGTCAATGGGGAGCGTGCTGATTAGCTCAGATACGACGCCTTCCAACGTGAGGTCAGAATTGGCGGTGGCTGCTTCCCAGCCCTTATCTAGGTCTTCAAACAAATGCTGATACTGGGCGGTGACCACCGCGACCAGTAAATCGTTCTTGTCCGAAAAATTAGAATATAACGCTCCTCGAGTAAAGCCTGCTTTTTCACAAATCTCTTCTAGGGAGGTGGCGCTTACCCCCTTCTCGGCGAACAGTTCGGTGGCTGCTTCCATTAGCTTGGCGCGAGTAGCCATGCGCTTGCGTGAAAGTTTAGGAGCTACAGTTGCGGCTAGGTTCTGGGCAACTTGGGCGGGAGAGGCTTGGCTAATGCCAGTGTGTGAAGCAACCTTTGCGACCCCAGATGCCAACGCTTTTGAAGCGGCCGAGCGTGCCGAGGCGGTAAAGCGATTAGTGGTGGCACCACTTCCGGTAGTGCCAGCTTGTGCTTTGTTGCGGGTCATAAGAGCCTCCTTGCAACAGTGTGTCGTAAAACTTATTGTACAGGTTCTGTCTAAAAATAAAATATACACTGTTGTATCGGATACATCTCTGTATATTCTGGTGGCGTTGGTGACTATGTCTGAGTATGCTAGTGTCATAAACAAGAGTTCTATAACTTTTCAGAGTTCTATTTCGAAAAAGCAGGCTGATCATGCAAAAGCGCCTTTATGGGAGCAAAATCGCCAATACAATCATTGTGATTGCGATTTTCATCGTTCCTCTTTTATACGCGGGCCTATTGACCTGGGCGTATCAAGATCCTATGAACCGTTTGGATAAAGTCCAAGCGGCTGTTGTCAATTTGGACCAACCGGCAGTTAAAGAAATGCCGATGGGTGATCCAGAGAAACTAAATATTGGTCGTGAACTTACCGACCGCCTCGTCAATCCTGCCGATGACGAAGAAGTTGGCTTCCACTGGGTAGAGACTTCAGAAGAAAAAGCTGAGAAGGGGCTAGCTGACGGTACCTACCGGGCAGTTTTGACCATTCCTCGCGATACTTCTGCTCTACTAACTAAACAGGGTACTGAGGAAGCACAAAAAGTAAACCTAAACCTAGACACCGATGACGGCATTAACTACCTTGCCGGTACGATGGCTCGCACTGTGGCTGAAAAACTACAGAGTGTGGCTTCGGCCCAGGGTGCGGAACGTATTATCGACAAGATGTACATGAGCTTCGGTGAAGTTAAAGACCAGCTCGGTAAAGCTGCTGATGGTGCCGGTGAATTGAATGACGGCCTCGGTAAGCTTGATGAAGGTACCTCGAAACTAGTTGACGGTTCGGGAACTTTGGCCGATGGTGCCAATACTTTCGAAGTGAAGCTCGGGGAACTAGCCAATGGTGCTAGCCAGCTAAATAATGGTGCCAGCGTCCTCGCTGAAAAGTCGGGCGAACTAGCTAACGGTATTGGTACCTTGGCTGATGGTGCCCGCAAGGCTGATGATGGCGCCGGCACTTTGGCTAACGGCATCAAGAATGCTAACGGGGGTGCCGCCGCTCTGCGCGCAGGTGTCGATCAGTACACCAACACCATTTCCGGTGCACTTGGTAAGCTCACTGGCCCTGAAACCATGGGCAAAGTCAATAGCCTCACCAATGGTGTCAACCAGCTAGCCGATGGCGCTTCACGTCTATCGAATGCAGTTGGTGGCAACCCCAACGCGATGCCTGCACCGGGTAAGGCTCCAACCACTCTAGCCGAGGGCGTTAACGCCTTGTCGGCCGGTGCTAACCAGCTTTGGCGCTCGGTGGGCACTAACCCTAATGCCACTCCAGAACCGGGCAAGGCCCCAGCTACTTTGGCTCAGGGTGTCAATGCACTAAATGCTGGTGCGCAGAAGCTATCTGGTGCGGTGGGCGACAACCCGCTCGATGCGCCAGCTACCGGTAAGGCTCCAGCTAACTTGGTTCAGGGTGTTAACGCTTTGAACGCTGGTGCCAAGCAGCTTTCTGCTGCCGTGGGCACTAACCCGAACGCCACCCCAGAACCGGGCAAGGCCCCCACTACTTTGACTCAGGGCATCAACGCCTTGGCCGCTGGTAACAGCCAGCTAGCCGAGGGCGCCAAGCAGCTCTCGTCCTCGATCGGCACCAACCCGAGTGCCACCCCAGAGCCAGGTAAGGCTCCAACCACTTTGGTGCAGGGTGTTAACGCTTTGGCTGCCGGTAACGCTCAGATTGCCGAGGGCGCTAAGCAGCTTTCGGCCGCGGTGGGCACGAACCCGAACGCCACTCCAGAACCGGGCAAGACCCCGACTACTTTGTCTCAGGGTGTCAACGCTTTGGCCGGTGGCGCTAAGCAGCTCGCTAACGCGATTGGTTCTTCCCCGACGGTCGAACCAGGCGCACAGCCTCAGACTGTAGCCCAGGGCGTTGGCGCTTTGGCTGCTGGTAACGCTCAGTTGGCTCAGGGTGCTAAGCAGCTTTCCGCTGCGGTTGGTTCTGATCCTAAGGCCATGCCGGCTCCAGGCCAGGCCCCAGCTAACCTCGCTGAAGGCGTTAACGCTTTGAATGCGGGCAGCGCCCAGTTGGCTGCTGGTACTTCCCAGCTGCAGACCCAGGTTGGTCAGCTAACCCCAATGCTTGAAAAGCTCACCCCAGCCTTGGAAGGCTTGGGTCAGTTGCCTCCAGCTACTAAGCAGCTTGCTGATGGTGCTGGCAAGGTCAATCAGGGCGTTGATGACTACACCGCCGCTGTGGACAAGCTAGCTAAGGGATGTAAGCTCCTTGGCGGTTCTGACCCGTTGTGTGCCGCCCTCGACCAGCTATCTGCTAAGTCGGATCAGCTTCGTGGTGGCAGCGCCCAGTTGGCCGGTGGTGCTACTGAACTTAACAAGCAGGTTTCGGGTGCAATCGACCCGCAGCAGCTCGCCCAGATTAAGGGCATGTCCGCTAAGTTGCCAGAGCTAACCAAGGGTGTTGATCAGCTCGCCGCTGGTGCTCAGCAGCTAAATGGTGGCACCCAGAAGCTCGCTTCCCAGATGCCAGCCCTCACCAAGGGCGTAGGCGATTTGGCTAACGGTACTCAGGCTGCCGCCGCTGGTGCTCAGCAGTTGTCGGGTAAGTTGCCTCAGCTCACCGCTGGTGCTCAGCAGTTGCAGGCAGGTGCCTCCCAGTTGGCTGGCAAGTTGCCTCAGCTAACCACTGGTGCCCAGCAGTTGGCCGCAGGTAGCCAGCAGGCCGCCGACGGTTCCAAGCAGTTGGCAGGAAAGATGCCAGCCCTGACTGCTGGTGCTCAGCAGCTCGCCATTGGTAGCCAGCAGGCTGCTGATGGTAGCCAGAAGCTAGCCGCCCAGTTGCCAGCCCTAACCGGTGGTACCTCCGCTTTGGCTGATGGTACTTCCCAGTTGGCCAGCAAGATGCCACAACTTGTTGGTGGTACTAACGCTTTGGCTGAAGGCACCCAGGCTTTGGCTGGTAAGATGCCACAGCTTTCTGATGGTTCCGGACAGCTCGCTGCTGGTGCCGCTCAGTTGGCCGGCAAGATGCCACAGTTGACCGAGGGTACTTCCGCTTTGGCTAACGGCACTGGTCAGCTCAAGCAGGCTACCGGACAGATCGCGAAGGAACTTCCGGCACTACAGGACAAGGCCAAGATGGCTAACGATGCTGGCGCCCAGTTGCGTGCTGGTGCTGGCAAGCTAGATAACGGCCTCGACCAGCTTGAAGCAGGTTCGAACACCTTCGCTTCCAAGCTCGGTGAACTTGCTGCTGGTGCCGACCGTGCCGCTAATGGTGCTGGCCAGTTGGCCGCTGGTGCTGGTAAGGCTGCTGATGGTGTCAGCCAGCTCAATGCCGGTGCCCAGAAGGCTGCCGACGCTGCCGGTGAAATCGCTGAAGGTACCAACACTTTGCACGATGGTGCTATCCAGTTGAACGACGGTGCCCAGAAGGCTGCCGATGGTTCGGGCGAACTAGCTACCAAGCTTGGTGAAGGTGCCGACAAGATTCCTAGCTGGAGTGAAGCCAAGGTCAAGGAAATGGCCAAGGCCGGTGGCGAACCAGTCACCGTCACCCAGGTTCGTGAAAACGCTGTGGCCACCAACGGTTCCGGCTTCGCCCCAATGTTCTTGGCGCTAGCCTTGTGGGTTGGCGCGATCGCAACCTTCCTCATCTTCCCAGCCTTGGATGTTCGTAAGTTCAAGAACGAGAAGTGGTGGTTGGCCGCAACCCGTTGCGTTGCTACCGCAACCATCATGTCGATCATGCAGACCTTCATCGCAGTTATGGGCTTGCAGCTCTTCGTTGAGCTGGGGGCTAAGGACCTGTGGTACCTCTTCGGAGTTTCCTTGGTTGGTTCGCTCACCTTCACCGCTTTGAACCAGGCCTTCATCGCCGCCTTGGCGTTCCGTGGCCGTTTCGTCTCGGTGTTGATGCTGATCTTGCAGATCGCTGCGATGGGTGCAACCTTCCCAATCGAAACCACCAACCCATTCTTGGAGTTCCTCTCCAAGATCTTCCCGATGACCTACGTGGCTCGCTCGATCCGTACCGGCATTGCCGGTGCTGGTTACCCATTCAGCACCACGCTGTTCGTCTGCGCAATCTGGTTCCTAATCGGCGCATCGGTCACCTTGCTGGCCGCCCGATTCCGCACCAAGCCACAGCCGCTACCTTTGGACCCAGCCCAAAAGCCAGCCTAAAGGTAAGCGCCTGAAAGCTCAGCGCTAAATAGCAAAAGGTGTCGGCCTCGGATTCGTTCCGAGGCCGACACCTTTGTGTTGCGTTGCTGGGGAGGTGCGGGTGCCCAGTTGGGGCCTTTGGGTGGCCCGGTTGGGGGCGGGGCCCACCGAGGTTGGCGACGCTCGGTGACGCTTCCGGTTGGGTGATGCCGAGCGGCGCTCACCAGGTGGCGCCCAGCCGTCCTGCTACTACTTAGCGGCGGGCTTTGCCAATTGGGATGGAGATGGCAAAGATGGCAGCGAGAGCGGTGAGTTCACCGTAGAGCCAGACGATGCCGAATGGGAAGGAGTGCTCGGCTGCTGGCAGGATGATGGCGCTCAAGAGGAATGCGACCAAAGCCAGGGTGCTTAGTACTAGGGTGGTTAGCACCCGCTTGCGAGCACTGGCGTAGCGAGCCCGAATGAGGCCGACGCAGGTAACCAAAAGTCCAGCCAACAAAATCGCTTCAATAATGGTTAGTGCCCAAGGAACATAACCCATGGCCATAATTTGGTCGAGGCGGTTGACCGCTAGCAAGCACAAAAGCAGCAACCCAAGTAGGGCGGCACTGAATTTAAGGGCGTTAATCCCGGCGTTACTAACTGCTTGCGGACGCTGAGCAATCTTGCTTTCGAGCTGTTCGCTCAGTGGCGTGCGAGCCATCTTGTTCTTAGCTTTCTTGGCGGACTTCGGCAAAGGAATAAGCATAGTCATCGCTAGGATGGCCGCGACGAAAGGATAAATGAAGACTCCAAGGAACATGGAGAAGGGGAAGATCACGTAAATGAACCCTAAGAAGGGGACAAACGAGCCCGCATAGGCCACGATCGAAACCACCCCAAAGAATAGGGCCAAGAATCCACGAGTGCGAGCTTCAGAACGAGTCTGCAAGTGGTAGGCGACCAAGACGGTAAGCAGCACCAAAAGAATAAAATTAATGGTGGTAACTGCAACCAGCCCTGTGTCGGTCAAAGTAGTGAAGACGCCCGAGAAAATAATCAGCAGCAACGCCACCACAAAAGTGGCCACTTTCGTGACCAGAACAGTTTCTTTTGCTTTCATGGGATTTCCTCCTAGAAGATATTTTTTCTTAAGCATACTAACTTTGTGTGAGCGCCGCTACTTACTTAGCTTAGGTTTCTTAAGGAGTATTTTGGGGATAAAAATGCTGGCCGAGGACGCGCCCGCCCGTGGGTATTCCGGTAGGCGGCAGGCGACCTCGGCCAGCAAAAGAGTGGGTCAGCGCTTTACCCGGCCGAAGGGGATCGATATGGCAAAGAATGCGGTAAAAGCGGTCAATTCGCCATATAGGAAAGCCAGGCCGAATGGGAAACCCGTTTCGTACATGGGGCTGATAAATACTAGGAAGATAAAGGCTATTAGGGCAGCAAGCGACAAGACAAAAGTGGTAATGACGCGTTTGCGGGCGCGAGTGTACCTCGCACGCATTAAACCGAGGGAGGTAATCATAATGCCTGCCAAAATAATGGCTTCAGTTACGCCCAAAGACCATGGCAAGTTTGGGGTTCGCGTGATCGCCTCGAGGTTGCTGACAATGTGTAGGGATAGCAGCACTAAACCAAGGAAAGCTACCCCAAAGCGAAGTGCGTTCATGCCGGCTGGGCTCAATTTTTGTGGGCGCTGAGCTACCTTGCTTTCCAAGCTGTCAGTTAATGAGGCTAGGCGGACATTCTTCTTGGCTCGTTTAGCCGACTTGGGTAAGTTCCACGGTACCAACAGGGCAAAAATACCGGCGAGGAACGGGTAAATCCATGACCCAATAATCATCGAGAAGGGGAACAAAGTGTAGAGGAACCCCAACCCAGGCACCAAGAATGCCAAATAGACGAGGGCGGAAAGTGCCGCAAAAATTAGCGTCAAGGTTTCACGAGTTTGGGCATGAACATTGGTCCTCAACCGGTAAAGGGATAGGCCAGCTAGCGTCAAAGAGATTATCGTCAGCAAGGTCGCCATGGCAGTGAAACCAGATTCTTCCAAGGTAGTGTAAATGCCGGCGAAAATAATCAACAGTAGGCCGATAACAAAAATCGAGCCCTTAATCGCAAAGTCTTTTTCTTTATTTCTCATGGGATCCTCTTTCGGGATAGTTTTTCTCACCATACCAGTAGAAAGTGAGCTGTGCGACATGCTGGGGTGTGGGGTGCGGCGCGAGTAATGAGGTCAGTGGGATAAAGTGGCGTTTTGTTTTGGGGTCATAGGTGGGATCTTTTTAGGTTGACATGAATGGCTCAGGTGATAAGTTTTTCTTCATGAAGCATTTAAACATTGTTTTAGCCGGCGCCCTAGTGGCGGCAGCAGGATTGATGCCTGCACAAGCTTTCGCTAAGGGTATTGATGAGCAGTTCATGTGGAAGGAAAACGCTACTAAGAAAACCACTAAGGTTCATAAAGGTGGTTACAACGTATTCCCTCGGTGGACTAAAGAGGGCAAGCGCTATAAGCCGAGTCCTTTTAAAGATGTGCCTGGGAACTCTTTGTTCGCTGACGAGATTTGGTGGGCAAAAGATACCAAGGTGACCACCGGTTATGGGGATGGTACGTTCCGTCCTTTGAACAATGTTGAACGCCAAGCAGTCCTAGCGTTCCTTTATCGTATGGCGGGAAGCCCGGCGGTAAAGTTACCAGCGCAGTCTCCTTTTAAGGATGTGCCGACGAATGCTCCGTTCTTTAAGGAAATTGTCTGGGGTGTGCAGCAGGGGATCACTAATGGTTGGCCCGACAAGACTTTCCGCCCGAAAGAGCCGGTGAAGCGAAATGCGATGGCCGCATTCCTTTATCGTCTGGGGCATAAGCGCCCTGATTTGTTGGCTCAGGACTTGCGGACGATTGAGAAGGAAAGTTTGCCAAAGTCTAAGCTGCGCGACATTTCGGGAGACCAGTTCATAAAAGAAATCAAATGGTTAGAAAAGTCTGCGATCACCACCGGTTACGCCGGTGGATACTATCGCCCGCTAGGTAATGTGCATCGCGATGCGATGATTGCGTTTACGCTGCGGTTCAAGAAAAACTTTGTTAGGTACCAGCTTTACTTCCCGAATCGGCCCGAAGTAGATTGTACTGGTGATCGTTGTAGCTACTTTATCAATGATGCAACTGCGCGTTTCCCATTTAAGTGCGAGTACTTCACTCAGAAAACTCAGGATTTGTTCTGGCAGTGTAAAAAGTGACCGGTAGGGTGGCGCTTTTGTTGAGCTGTTAGGGGATGACGGTAGCTTTGCGGCTGCCGTCATTTTCTTTGCCGAGGACGCGCCCGGCCAGTGCTGGCAAAAGGTATCCTAGGGCGGCGGCCAGGGCGATGGTACCTCCCGTGGCGAGGTTGGTGGCAACTGAGACCCACAGGCCGGCTAGCCCCCAGAAGGCCGCCCAGATTGGGGCGAGGACCAGTAGCCACGGGGCTGAAGGGATTACTCGCGCGAGCCCGGCGGCTGGCCCAGCAATCAGGCCGATCGCGAGGATTGAACCAACGGCTGGTAGGGACACAACCACCACCGCAATAATCAGAATCGACAGTAGGGCGTCCAGCCAGGTGCGGTTGCCACCGCGAGCCATCCAACCGACCTCGTCAAAACAAAGCGCGATCAGGTGCCGCCCTCGGGTCAGTGCCACCCCGATCGCAAGAGCGAGGCAAATGGTGGTCAGTGCTAGGTCGGCCCGGTTGACGTTGAGTAGGTTGCCGGTCAGGAATGAGCTGATGCGCACAGGCAGGGGTGCGAACCATTTCGCCAGAAAATAACCGAGGGCGAAAGCGGCGGTGAGGAGCACTCCGGCGACCGCTTGGGAACTTTGCCCAGGCAGGCGCAAACCAAGCTGTAGGGCCCCGGCCAGGAGCAGACAACCGACGGTGGCGCCAAGGAAAATCGCGGCAGAAAGCCAAGGGTGGGAACCGCTCAACTCGGGAACGAACAGGCCTAGCAGGACCACACCGGCGACTGCGCCAGGGAAGGTGGCGTGAGTGAGCGCTTGGGTGAAGAAGATGCGCTGGCGTAGCAAAGCTAGTACCCCAACCAGGCCGCACAGGGCGGAAACCAGCACGATTTCAACCGAAGGTAGCAGGAACATACTAGACATGGCTCGCCTCCCGGGTGCTTGGGGTGGGGGAGTTTTGCGCCTTGCGAGGGTCCGGGGTGAGGCGGCGGGCGCCCTCGGCCAGCAAAGCGAGCAGCACGTAAAGGGCTGAAAGGGTTAGGAGGGCGACTGCTTGTGGGGAGAGTGGGGCGCGGTTGAAGTATGCGATCAGACTCATTGAAAGTAGGCCCGAAACGAGGCCGACCCCGGTGGCGACCCAAGCCATTTGGCGGGTGGTGCGTGCCAGTAGGCGGGCGGTGGCGCCAGGAATGATGGCGTAACCGATGACCAACAGGGCTCCAACCGCGGTCGAGGCGCCTACCACTAGGGCGGCGATTGCCAGGTTTAGGGTGAAGTCGAGCAGCCAGCCTCGTTTGCCGGCCGCCGCCACCGCGACCGCGTCAAAGGCCCGCGCGACCTGCCAACGCCAACTGGCCAACACTAGGGCTAGGCCGCCCAGGAGCACTGCGAAAGTGGGGGCGAGGTCGTGGTCCGTAATCTCTAACAGTCGCCCGAAAAGGAGGGCTTCAAGTTGGCCGCCCATGTCGCGATGGTAGGTGATCATAATGATGCCGAGGCCGAAAAAGGCGGTCAGGATGACCGCGGTGGCCGCCTCGAAACTATCGGCGCGTGAACCCAGCCAAGTCAGCCCGGCCACCACCAGAACCGCCACGGACATTGCGCCAGGGATAATCCCGGCGATGCCACCAAGGTAGACGAAACCGCCGACAATGCCGGGGAAAATTGAGTGCACTAAGGCCTCGGCGGAGAATTCGCGAGAGCGCAGATTCACTAGGGTTGAAATGGGGCCGGCTGCTAGTCCGAGGATCAGGAGCACCACCAGCGGGCGGAACAAAAATGGGGCGGCTAGCACTGAAGTTGGGCCCGCCAAGACGCTGTCCGGCCCGGCGAGGGTCAGTAGGAACTGGCGCAGAGTCTCAAGAAGTTCACCCACGGGCCGCCTCCAAAGTATGTGTGGGGGATTGGGGGTTTTCGCTTGCGGGGGCGTGGTCCCCACCCTCGGTTGGCGCGGTAGTGCGCACGGGGGCACCGTCCCCGCCCTCGGCGAGTTTGGCGGCGCCTTGGTCGGGCAGGCCGCCGAAGGCTTCGCGCAGGTTGGGTTCGCTGAGGACTTGGGCGATGGGGCCGCAGGCGATTTGCCGCCCGTTGACAAGCATGGCCTGTTCGCACACGGCCCACGCCAAATCCATGTCGTGGGTGGAGATCACCAGGGCCACGCCCTCGGCTTTGAGGGCGCGAATGATTTCGAGGAGGCTTTGACGGTGGGGCTGGTCGAGGCCGTTGAATGGCTCGTCCAGCAGCATGATTTTGGGGTCGCCGACGAGGGCGCGGGCAAGGAGGGCGCGTTGTTGTTGCCCACCCGAAAGGGTGCCGTAGCGCCAGCGGGCCTTTTCGGTCAGGGAGACGCGGGCGAGGGTCTGGTCGATTTTTTGGCGGTAGCGCCGAGGCGATTGCCACCAGGACAGTTGCTGGTACACGCCCATTTCGACGACGCCTCGCACGGTGATGGGGAAGGTGGGGTCGATGTCGGTCAGCTGGGGCACGTAGCCGATCTGGGAGCCAGTTTTGGGGTTCGCTTTTTGCCCGAGGACGTGCTGTTCGCCCTCGGCCAGTTCGATCAGGCCGAGGATGCCGCGCAAAAGGGTGGTTTTGCCCGAGCCGTTCGGGCCGATGAGGGCGAGTGCTTCCCCAGGTGCCAGCGAGCCCGTCACTTCGCGCAGGGCGGGTGGGCCGCCGTAGGTGAAGGCGGCGTTTTGCCAGGCCAGTGCGGGGCTGGTGGCGGTGCCGAGCTGGGCGGGTGGCTGCATGGTGGCCATGGTGGGGAAGACTCCTTTAGCGGGTTGATTGGGCCGGAAGCTGGGGTGGGCGGTACTGAGAGAGAGTGAGCCAACCGCCCACCCAGCTCCAGCCCGGAGTGCCTAGTTGTTGTCGAGCTTCGGCTCGTACTTGCTCAGGTCGTCAGGCAGTGGGGCGACGGTCCCGTCCCACGCTTTGACTAGGTTGGCGACATTGTGGATGGTAGCGCCCAGGTAGGTTTCGCCATCGCTGCCGGCCGGGCCAAGCGAGTCGCCGTAAAGCGCGTACTCACCGGAAACGAGTTTCACGTTCGCTTCCTTGGCCAGCTTTTGCACGTTCTTGTCAGAGTTGGAGGTTTCCCCAAAAATGGCTTTCGCCCCCGACTCTTTGATCTTCTGGACGGTCTGCTTGAGGTGGTCGGCACTCGCCTCGCCGAGGTCGGAGAAGTCGGGTAGGGCCGCCCCCATGAAGGTCAGGCCATAGTGGTTGGAGAAGTACCCGAAAGCGTCATGGCTGGTGAAGAGGACGCGCGACTTTTCTGGGACGGAAGAGAAGGACTTCGCCGCCCACTGGTCCATTTCCTGGATCTGGTTGAGGTAGCCCTTCGCGCCCTCGGCCAACGCATCCTTCGCTTCGGGAGCGGCGGCCTCGAGTGCGGCGGCAATATTCTTAACCTGGATCATGGCGTTTTCGGGGCTGGTCCACACGTGCGGGTCGTGGGTGAACTCGGGATCCTCACCGTTTTCGCCGGGGAATGGCCACTTCGCGATCTTCACCTTTTCGGGGGCGTTGAAAATCTTCAGGTCCTTGGCGGCATTGCCGAAGCCCGCGCCCTCCTGGCCAGAAGAAACCACAATCTCGCCTTTGAAACCGGAGGCGGCTAGTGCCTTATCGAGGAAGTGCTCAAGGTCGACACCGTTGACAATGAACAGTTTCGAGTTCGCCAGCGCCATCATCTGCTGGTTCGTCATCTCATGCTCGTGCGCCGAGGCGTTCGGAGCCAACAAGCACGACAGCACCAGCTTCACCTTGTTAGCTGGGTCGGTTTCGGTGGTAGTTTTCCCGGCGCCATCAGTCTTTTCTAGGCCGACTGCTTTGTTGGAGGCGGCCGCGAGCTGGGTTAAGTAGTCGCAAATCTGGGTGGTCGAGGCGGTTACCGGTAGTTCGGGGACTACGCCGTTTTGGGTTTGGGTACCGTTCTGGGTACCGTTCCCGTTTTGGGACCCGTTTTGGGTCCCGTTTTCCCCCGATTTTTCGCTGGCCGAGGGCGTGCTCCCGGCCTGGTCGCCGGTGGAATTTGAGCCCCCGGCAGAGCCGCAAGCTGCTAGCGATAACGCTAGGGCCGCAACCCCAGTAAGTGATAGGATATTCTTCATGATTACCTCTATGTGTCTTATAGACTAGAAAGAAAACTTAGGTTTACCTAAGTTTTTGGTTGCAAAACTAGTCTAATAAAAGTGCTTAGGGTATCACAAGAAATAATCGTGACGTATTCCTCACGTGGTTTCTTAAGGTTACTTAAGAAACGCGAAATCATGCGGAAAAGTCACGATTATTTTTTAATTTTGGGCTCTTTATGGGGCGGTTTTGGCCCTGTTTGATGACGTGATGTCGTAAGAATGTGGGGCTGGTTGGGGGTGGTTGGGGGGTGGTCAGCTGGGTGTGCTCGTGTTGTGAGTAGTTTGCTGAGTCAGTGTGAGAGCTTGTGCAGGTAGTTGGCGAACAGGAGCCCTTCTTGGCTGAGTAGCGTTGCAACTTGGATGTGGTTTAACGGGATGTGGGTGTTTTCGTCCTCGAGTTGGAACGTTTCTAGGTCGAGCTGGCGCAATTGGCATTCGTGGTCGTCAACGCTGGTGAGCATTCCTTGCGGCGCTTGGTCAAAATCGTCCGAGATGATCGAAATCAGCCACCGATGTTCCTGCGCGTAACGCAATAAGTTTGTTAGGGACATGGGCTGCTTCAGGGCGAGCAGTTCGAACGCGTGGGGAAGTAGCCCCTGCGGGTCCAGTTTTTCCAGGTGCTCCGCATGTTGGTCGAGGGCGTGACGAAACGCCGCCACATACTTACTGTGCGGGTCGACCTCGGTAATGCAATCATGGCGAGTCCAAGTGAGGGAACTAAAAACCGACTGATCGTCCAACCAAAACGCGAGCACCCCCGCGTCGTCAGAAAGCACCGGTAACGTCAGAGCAAAACGCTCGCCATCACTGTAGGTATGGTACTCCTCGCGCAACGCGTCAACCCCAACACTCAACATGTTTGTGAGTTTACTCCACTAGCTCGCCTGATGTTTGGGCTGAGTTTTCCGTAAATGTGTTCGTTGTAGTACTGGATGCTTTTGGGTGAAATCTCATGCCCAAGCACGGTGTACAGTTTTTCGGGGTCGAGCCGGATTTTCCCAAAGTCGCACATGGCATGGTGGTTGGGGCACAACACCAGCATGTTTCCGGGCGTATCACTGCCACCGTGCTTGCCCAGGGGGATAATGTATTGCACTTCCGAGTAGGTTTCGTTTTCCCCGAAATGAAAGGCTTCTCCGCAGATTTGGCACTGGTAGTGGTGTAATCGTTTGAGGGCTCGTGCCAGCATTGAGTCCCGTAGTACCCGGTATGTGTGTAGTTCCGTTTTCCGAGGGTGAGGGTGCCCTTCCGGTAGGTCCGGCGTTTCAGGAGTGTCGGTAGCTGG
Organism: Boudabousia tangfeifanii; assembly: GCF_001856685.1. Lineage (GTDB taxonomy): Bacteria > Actinomycetota > Actinomycetes > Actinomycetales > Actinomycetaceae > Boudabousia > Boudabousia tangfeifanii. The sequence goes on along the minus strand of NZ_CP017812.1, from coordinate 2,086,425 downwards.
CGGGGTGTCCGCAAGGGCCGAGCGTAATCCCCACACACCTTTGCCTAAACCTTCGACGCTGTAGAACAGGTTCTCTTTGCCTAGGAAAGCTTTTGCCTCTGAGCATCGCTCTTGCAGTCGTGCCCGCACAGTGTTGTGCCAAGTCAGACCCAAATCGGCACGGATTTGCTCTAATTCTTCATAGAGCTCGTCAAGAGTTGCTACACCGCCCAAGTTTTCAAGTGCGGTAACAATGTCTTCAATCCAACGTGAGTTCTTCGGCATGCGGGGCTCCAAAAGTAGTAGTGCGTGAGGATCGCAAGGCGATGAGATTATTTACTGATATTCGATTAATTGATTGTTTCGAAAAGTTAAAGTAGGAATAGTTTTTATTGTTTAAGCAATGGATTTGCATGTCGTTTCATTGAGGTTTTACGAAAGCGTCAGTGGATAAATTTTGGAGCTGTTTAGGTTACTTCTGGAAGCGGACTTAATCAATGGAATGACATGGAAATACAAATTATTTAAAATACTTCAATATCTCTCAAGAGTAATGTGCGTTTGTCTCAAATCCAGTTCATGATAGCTTTTTGTACTGTGGCTTGTATGTTAATCCTATAGGAGATTGTTTAGTTTACTTGCGTGCTATCGCCAATGTCTTATAGTCTGACGTGATGCAAAAGTATTTTGCTCTAAATTTTTTGGTTGCTAAATTGGTATTGGTTCCCAATGTGCAACGGTTTTACATTAATAAAATTAGTTTTTTAGGCTCTTCTTTTTGTGAAGCTTGGGGGAAATTTTAGTGATAGTATCACATTGTTGACTAAGAAGGTGTTACCGATACAGAACAGTTGAGGTAATGAACTGAATCGGGATTAGCTATGGCAGTTTCTCTATCTAAAAAATATAATAAAGACTTCATCAAAGACCTTTCCACTGCTGCAAAAGGTACGGAAACTGAAGTCATTGCTAATACGTACCGTTGTGCAATTTCGAGGGCAATGACGCCAAATGAAAATCCACAAGCTCCTTGGGATTTTGAATGCAAAACAGATGGTTTTTTCAGTCCGGATCACTTATTTTATAATGCTCGTATTCTGTTCGAAGCAAAAGATGATTTGGAACTGAGAAGTGCTCGCGGGCGGGCTACGATTGTTATTCAATGTATCTTTTATATGAAGCAGTATGATCAGGTAGGTCACGAACAACCTACGATTTTAATGGGGGCTGATCGTAATCAAGCTTTTCTAGTTTATGCACCTCCTTTTATGGAATACCTTGAGCGAGATGACGTAGATTGGAATGTGGCTCCCTCTAATGCCGCGAAAAAGCACCCGGATCTTTTGAAGGAGATTGAGGAGCATGACGGTATAAAAACATACGTATTTGACATTCGAGACGAAAATTTTGATGTAAATGAAATCATAAAAGCAATTGAAAACCTTGCTAAGAACGAGGGGTCTTTTAAAAAAATAAAAATTTCAAATCATAATATTCGTGCGGTTTTTGACGAATTTATTACGATGCTAGATTTATCAAAAAATAGCAAGATGGATTCTCGTCAGCGGGTTGAGTTATTTATCTTGTCTATTTTAGGCTCGCGCGAAGTTTGGATTGATGATGCAGTAGGAAACTTGATTCATTTGCGTGATAAGGCATTCACAATCGACACTGGACAGTATCAGTCCTTTTTTGGACGTTACTCGAAGAAGTATTCAGATGTCGAAAAAGACAGTATTAACGCGATGTACGATGTTCTATTCGAAGAAGCTGAAAGAAGGAAGAGTGGTGATTTTTGGACTCCAACAATCTGGGCTGATAAAGCACACGAAATGCTTTCGGATGTTTTAGGTCAAGATTGGCGTAGGACTAGAGTTGTTTGGGATCCTGCATGTGGGACGAAGAATCTCACTCGGGACTATACAGACTGGCAAGCATTGTATTTGTCGACTATTTTCGATGAAGAGCTCTCTACTTCGAGAAGTTATAACAAAGATGCCGTCACTTTCCAATTTGATTTTCTCAATGATGATGTCAGTATTGATCCAAAAGCGTTGTTTGGTGTTGAGTGGAAAATGCCACCTTCGTTATACCGTGAGTTTTTAGAAGACAAGCCATTTGTCTTCCTAATGAACCCGCCATTCGGTACTGCTGCTAATCATGATTCAGAGAATAAAGCGAGTATCGCTAAGAATCCAATCAATGAGGATATGAAGCGCTGTGGACTCGATAAGGCTGCACAACAACTTTATGCACAATTCTTATGGCGCATAGTAAAGTTTACTGAAGTGTTTAACCTTTCTGATGTAACTATCGGTTTCTTCTCCAACGATAGGTTTATGTTCGGAGGGAAAACTTGGGAAAAGTTCATGGCAGCATTCCAAGACAAATTTAAATTCGAAAAAGGTATCGTGTTTAATGCAGGGGAGTTTTCCGATGTTTCGCGAAACTGGGGAATATCGTTTACCGTCTGGCGTTGGCATCGTGATACAGGCTCTAGTCTGTCACGGACTGGTCTACTAGATTCTTATGAAGTGGAATACGTAGAAGCCACTACAAACGGTTTACGTAGCCTTTTAAATAAGAAGATCATTCCTGCTAGTGCATCTCATGATTTAAAACAATGGGTTAAAAAAGCTTTGCCAAAGCCTACTGTAAATTTGCCTGAAGGGTCATTCGTTCGTGTTTCGGGACCCCTAAAGCTTTATAGCTCTAAAAACAAGGGTGCTACATATCAAGAAGAGGCCGTAGGCTACTTGCATTGTAATGCGAATTCTGTTGAGCATTCGGATAAATATACTGGGTTGTACTCGACTTGTTTTGGATCGGGGCACGGATTGCCAGTATTTGAATCATCGATGGAAAGATCTGCAGTATATTTCGCAACAAGAAAGACCTCAATTCCTCCAGCGGATAAAATGTGGATATATGGTCACGAGAGTTATAGAGAACCAACTTCTGAAATTTTCAAGAGCTTAGAGTGGGAAGAATTTGTAGTAGATTGTTTGGTTTTTTCACTTTGCGCTAAAGGATCAAATCAGAGTGCTATGAGAAATATTGAGGTAGCTGAAAATAGGTTAGTTAATGTTAGTAACCCATGGTTTTTCGCTAGTATCAAAAATGTTGAAGAATTGGCAACTGCTGCTAATCAAGCAGATGTAATTAGAGATATTAAAACTAACGCTAATTCTGAAAGCGCTTGGTTTCGGCTGGCTAGTGGCAAGACTTTTTCGGCTGAAGCTAGCGCGGTGTATGACGCTTTAATGGATCTCCTTATTCATACTATGAACTACAGGGGAGATATGAATCGAATAGACGGAACAGTACATGCGAACGCTTGGGATGCGGGATATAGGCAGTTGAGTCTTATTGACCAAAAGTTTTCCTCAGGAAGCAATTTAATCAAACTCAAAGAGGCAATGAAAGTCCTTTCTCAAAAAATAAATGACCGTGCAATAAAATGGGAACTGCATAATGTTGATTTATCCTATGGTGCGACAGTAGGCGGATAATGGCGTTTGAGGCTATTTTTACGATGTCTTAACATGATGCTTATGATTAGGGTTTCTAGCTAATTTGACTTTAGAGTTTCAAAATAATTAGAAAACTTCTTAACCTCCTGTGGAATAAATCAAATTTCATTTTACTAAAACCGGCTAAAATGACTCAACAAAATTTGGTAATAAGGGAAATTGATTCTGCAATCATAGAGGTTAACGAATGGGTGCACATAAGGTCGTAGGATGCGTCGATTGACAGCCGGCTATGCCCCAAAATCTTGCGATAAATACCCCAAAAATTATGTCGACGAAAGTGCTACCGCTAGCATAATCTTCTCCTCATCTAATTAGAACGGAGTGTTATTCAACGGTAACACCAACAAATTCGGGTGTTAGGACCGAGGTAAAATTCATAGAGAATACTAAGACAAGCGGGGAAATCTAAGCGCAGACATGGTTCAAAAGTTTGAGTAAAACCCCTCCAAAAAGACCTTCAACCCAAGGAACATTTTCGCACTAGAAACTACTAGGAGTTGTTCAATACCTGCTTGACTCTGGCGAAAGCGTAATTCCAAGCAATACGCTCCTGCTCTAAACGTTGGCCCGAAGATTTTAAATGGTTGCGCACTTCGGCCTCGTCCTTAGTAAGCAAAGGAGGGCATGTGTTGTGCTGTGAGGCGGAAACATTTGGATCTTCAACCGCTAAAAAACTAAAACTGTTAAAAGTTTCCCTATCCATTAAAACTGACTGTACACGCGGGAAATATTGCCTACAAAGTGCCAAAATTTTGAACCCATCTACGTCCATGTCTCCCCAATAAAGCTGCCGCTCTGCTGCTAAAGCCCATTCCAAACCAGCGAAATTGGGAACGTCATAACCTTCACCAAATAAAGCCACTGTGCCAGGCAAACCTTCCAAAGCTAAAAAAGACTCCTTATTTTCTACAAAAACTATACTCTTGACCTGACCTGGTTCGAATAGTGCATTCAACTCGATCAGGGGAGCACGGAAACTCAGCAAGCACTTTTCCGGTCCCACCCCCAAATCTGGATCCAAAACCCGTACCCACAGCAACGCATCAAACTTACGAAAACCAAGATCCCGACGGCCAGTCAATGGCTGCAACAAACGCGACAACAACACCTGATGTTTCTCTACAAACTTTGAATCAACACCCGCAATCGGCAACTGACGAGGGTAACGATCCACCCCAGGGTGCTCCAGCAACCACCTTGCTGCCAAAAATAAACGATTCACTGTCGAATCATCAAAATCAGCCAGCTTCGATAACACATACAACAAATCCTTACGCCATAAATCCACAGTAAATCCCGGGACAGAATCTGAGGCAGACAGTGTAGACTCGGGTCTCGGGGCCGCAGTAGTGCTCGGGTCTGAGGCTACTTCAGTGTTGGGGGTTGGGCTTGCTTCAGACTCATCGGACGCGGTAGCACGATCCGTCTGCACCGGTCGAGTGGTAAACTCCTGCAGGCTAGCAAAACGCTTAGCTAGAGCCAAATTGCGCTCCCAGCGTCCCTTCATGTTTGCTAGCCACAACAAACCCTCAAAAGAAACCAGCACCCTTGCGGGAATCATCTGACGACCCGCCGAAGGCCAACTAACCTGCCGCCAAACCAGCTCAATCGACTGTGGTGAAGTATCCTCAAATTCTACCCAAGATTGCACCCATTTTTGAACTGTCTCAAAATGCTCCAACACGAACGACTCAGTAACCGTGCCTAAAGGAAAATCCAAAACCACCCCAAACTGGGAAGTATCAGAAACATTAAGAGTGGCATGTTTCGGTGAATCGGTGGGGGAATCGGTGACAGTATCAAGAGCAATGTCAAGCGCCCAATCACGCCAACGCCGGACAAAAACGCCCTTCGCTTTATTACGCAAATCCCTAGGAGATTTTAAATATTTGCCTCCAAGCTGCTTGCGGCCTGCCTGCTCATTACGGACTTTATCGGTTTCGGTCTGAGCACGAACTGCCTGCGCGGCACTAGCCCGAGTGTGGCTTGCCCGAGCGGTACGTTTTTCACTCATGCGTCATCCACAATCCCTTCAGTGATCTGGTCCAACTCCTTGAAGGTGATTGATGCCAGTGAAGACGCCCCGTCCTCGGAAATACTAACTAGGTTCACTCCACCAACAAAATCCTCCAAGGTTTGCAACTTTGTGAGCGGAGTAGCCAACAAAAGTTGGAAACCAAAATCACGGAAAACCGTCAAACCAGCACGGGTAAACTCTGAATCTGTCTTATCAAAGGCCTCATCCAAAACCACCAAAGCATAAGAAGAAAAAGTGCCAGAATCATGTTCCAAAGCCGACAACTGATATCGCAGCGCAGCTGCTAAAGCGAAAACCACCAGCTTTTGTTTCTGACCCCCTGACAAGCCAGAAGCATCCTTATAAAAATCAACTGCCTGATTCGACGCATCCAACTCTCGGGCACTAAAAGTCACATGAGTACGAGTATCCAGCACCTGCCGCCGCCACGACTTATCTGCTGCTTCTGAAGACGACAAACGAGACATTACTCGATTTAATAAGGCAAAACGAGCCTCATCCTCAGAGGGGCTACTCTTAGCGCGTGTAGTGCTCAAACTGTTCTCAGAAATCTGGGTCAAATCGGCCAAAAACTCTTTGACCGCCGGCAAACCCCGATCCTCAACATCAATCCATAAATGCCTGCCAGGTGAAAAGTCCACCCGCGCCAAGGCCTGATTAACCGGATCAATCCGCAAACGAACCTGAGACAAATTACGTCGAATATCATTCGCCAAACGACTAATATTCTGCCCGGCCTGCTCGTGCAACAAATCCCGGAAACGCTGCTCAAACTTCGGCAAACTATCGCTCTGTAAACGAGCCAAAATCTGCAAAAACTCCGGTAAAAACTCAATTTCTTCCCTGACATCACTGGCCAAATTGGGCCAAGTAAGCTTAAAACGAGTCATAATCCGTGCAGCATCGCCAGACGCGTTAGACTGCTCGCGTTGTGAAGCGTCCTTCTCTTTACGCAACACGTCCGCGGTTTTCCTAGCAGATCTTTCCAGATCATCAGTTTTTAACAATCGTTTCTCAAGCTTGAAATACCTGTTCAACACCTGCTCAATCTCGGAAGGAATCTGGGTAAGGTCAGAATGGTTGGCCAGCTCAGTTTCTATCTTTTTAGCATCTTCTTTTTTAATGCCAATCTCGATTTCTTTTTGCCTACACGATTTATCAAGCTGCTGCACTAAGGCTTTTGCCTGCTCAATTTTTCCCTGCAAACTTGCCTGCTGTGGGTGCTGCAAATCAAAGGCCTGCAAGCGTGCGTTTAGGTTTTCAATCTCATGGGTAAAACCAAAGACGTTAACCTGCTTCCACGGCTTAGAAAAATTCGCTCCCTCCAAGGCGCGCAAGTTGCGGCTAGCCAGGTTCTTTTCTGTTTCTGCCCGCCCCAAAGTGGCCTGTGCCTGTTCCAATTCCGACTGCAACTGGCGCTTTTCCCGGGACAAACTTTCCAGACGTGTTACTGGATCCGCGCCAACCACCCAGTTTCTACGATCCAATAAGAACCTGCGGTCATCCTTTAAATGTCTAGTCTGAGACGTCTTTATCTGCCCACGTTTAGTAACCGCCATTTTTGCCTGCACTAGTTCTTCCACGCTTTGGGCACACAAATGACGAAAACGCTGATTAAGTTCCAACCGCAACCACTCATTGGTTTCCACTGGTAAAAGTGTGCCTCCAACTTTTTCCCGTACCAGCAACTTACTGGCCAACCGGCGCTCCTGTGGCACTTGATCGTCATCCCAATAGGGGTGGTTTGGTAACATGCGTACATACGAAAGACGAGTAGCTAAATTTGTTTTGTCGACAGCGTTCGCCACTTGCTGATAATAGGCGTTAGGAACCAGCAGTGTTTTAGCGAAGCTACCGCAAACACTCTCGGTAGCAAGTCGCCATTGTGCCTCGCTCTCTTTCAACTCAAAAAGCTCACCCGCGAAAAACAAGGCGCTAGTTGAAATATTGCAGGCACGACAGATTAGTTCACGGGCGCGCGATAAATCCGCTGGCATACCAGAACCACTAGCTTCTACCTGAGAAATCTCATCTTTCACAGTCCGCAGTTTCTTCTCAATCTCAGAACGGGTATTCCACGCCTGATAGAAAGTCTGCTCAGTAGTTGCCAGAGACTTAGCAGCCAACGTTTTTTGTATTTCAAGTAATTCACTTAAAAGCTCATATTCAGCCTCGTTGCTTGGGGTGGAGGCGTCTAAAAGACCCAAAACGTTCTGATGGTCATCCCAAAAGGCTTGCGCCTGCTCCAATTTGTCTTGTGCATGCTCCAAATCCTGTTTCAAGTTTTCGCGCAACGCCAGTTCGCTGCCATCTTGTTGTGCTAGCAAATCATCCAACTCGGCTTGCGCATCCGCCAACTGTACACTCAGAGATTCAGCTTGACTCTTAGCAGATAAAATCTCTGCGCGCGCCACTTTCAAATCTTTTAACCACAGTTCAACTTTGCGTTTTTGCACATACGGTTCCAAAAAATGCGTCAGCTGCTCAATGCTCTCAATCTTTTTCTCGGTATCACGTAAACGCTGGTCCAAAGCTAACAGTGGCGTTAAAACTTCTTCTTGTTTGCGCGCTTCAACCACAGTCAAATGAGCTTCTTTCAGCTCCTGAAAATTCTCTACCGCCTGGTCTGCTTGCTGAAACGTTTTCGGCTCATCAAGCATGAAATCGCGTAACAAGCCATCCAAACTGTTTAAACTCTTCGCCGCCTGCGTCTTATGCAACAATCGCTGTCCGACCTCGGACGGAATCTGCAATTTGCGCCGAAATGCCGCCGAAAAAGCCGAATGTGAATTGTGCTTCGTTAAAATCGGAAAATGCTTTACGATCCCGCGCGAATCCAAGGACTTTTCCATAAAAGGCATTAAATCAATCAAATCCAAATCAGATTCGGCCAAAAAATAGGCGGTGGAAACCTCTGCATTCGAAGTCGCACTAGATTTCAAATGGAACAAACAGACCAAACAAACTTCACTACCATTCGACTGCTTAACGAAGTTCAACAGTATGCCCGCACGAACCGCTCCCTCGCGCAGGAACTTCGTATGCACCTCACGACTGTCTTCATCTTGACCGTGACGAAAAGCCCCGCGCAAATATGAATAAAGTGAACGAGACCTGTCACCTTGGCCGCCATCTTGTGCAGCCGCATTAAATTTCACTTGATTTTGCGGCATCAAAACCGTTGAAATTGCATCCAATAACGAAGACTTACCACTGCCTGACTTTCCAGTTAGGAGCAAACCCCCAGATGGTACAAACACGGTATGTTGACCAGAGAAAGTCCCCCAATTGTAAACCTGAATCTTACTCAAACGAAACTGAGAAACTGCAATCTCAGATAAGACTGGTGAAACAACCGGTGATTGGTCCGAGGGCGCGTAGGGCATGGAATCCAGGGGGACGTTTGGAATGAGGTTTGAGTAATCCGTCATGGGTTAGCCTTCCTGGGACAACAATGAATTGTATTGGGCGCTAATCGCAGCAACCTGATCTGGGCCAAAAACCAAACTCAAAACAGGGGAAACCAAAAAACGATCTGGGGTATCAGTTTTTATTAGAATTGAGTTATCAACCATCTTACTTACCGCACTATTGATACGTTTCTCAAATCCAGACTCGTCTGTGCTATCTGCCGCTTGATAGAGCATTAAATGCGAATTTATCTCCTCCCGATCAACCATCACTGGCTCATTCTGATCAACTGCAGATAATAGAGAAGAACGCAAAAACAGCAATAAGGCCGTATCGATAAACTTTAACGGTAAAGAACGCATCACCTTCGGCATACCGGATTCCGGGACACTCACATTCTTGGCGAACGCTAGACCCAAATCCAAATCCAACACCAGTTCAAGAAAAACATCAGCTAAACGAGAACGAATAATAGTTTCATCCGCCAATAAAGCCGCCCAAAGTTCCCGGTGCTTATCTGCTCGAATATAGGGCCCTTTCATCAAAGCCAACAAAGCTCGACGGCTATCGAAATTTAGTTGCCCCACATCGCCAGGCCATAAACCTTGAGGCAACTCCGAAAGTACCTCATCATTATCACTAATCGAGGGCGCCTGGTGGGGTTGAGGTGCGGGCTGAGCCAGCTGTGCGTCGTCAGCCTGTTTAGACAGGTAGCTAAACAAATCATCGGAACTAGGATTACCAGCCATAAGTCAACTTCACTTCCTTAGAAAAAATGTATGAAGGAATATTTGAAACCTTAGAAGTACCATTACGATCCACCCAGGAAACCTCTTGTAGGCCGGTAGTTGCTTGGCCCTCGCGCTTAGCAATCACCAACAGTCCAACCACAGAAGCCACTCCTTGCGAAGCAGGAAAGCGCTCTAAGACATCGGCGATACTAGCTACCTTGAGCTCCCGCAATGTCGCGTTCACATTCTTAGCTAATTCCACATAATCAATCTCGCTCTCACGCGAAGCCGCATGCAACTCCTCCAAAGAAACTGTTTTGGTTTGGGCTATCACTAACTCTTCCGTCACCAAACCATCCTCGGGGTTAAAAAGCTTCCAAGCGGAAATAGAACCAAAATTGAAACCCGTTAAATCGAGAACGCAACCGCTATCCTGCCAAACTTTCAAATTCGGCAAAATCTGGGAAGCCAAGTGCTGGGCTGAAACCAAATCGCGTGAAAGCTGCCGGTGCATTTCGAAACGACGACTCTGCACAAAACGACGCAACGAACGCGAAAAATTCACCATCGTAGACTGCACAATATCCGACTCAGTCAACAATAAAGAACGCCAATTTCGCAGAAAAGAACGATCCTTCAAAGGCAAATCTAAAGCGAAATCACGTGACAATAGCTGCTCCATCTGATCATCAAACCGCGCCGAAGATTCCAAGTCACGTAACAGGTCATAAAAACCATTGAAAGAGCGCCCAGCCTCGGAATGATTTATCTGATCGATTCCCGTAAAAACTTCCTCCAACACGTCGCCCCGACTCAAATCAGCTCCGACCACATGTGAATGAAGCTCATTATTTAATACCGAAATTTGGTCACGAACCCGAGAAAAATCATTCGGCACACTACTAGCCAAACTGATAATCTCAAGCACCCGCTCTTTCGCCTCGTGAGCTTCAATGGGCCTAAAATTGCCACTTTTTACTTCCGCAATCTCCTGTTCAATCGCTCGTTTTTGCGCTTCTAAAATCTCCAAACGAGTTGCCTTAGAAGCGTCCGAATCTTTAACCAAACTCTCCAATTGTTTAGAAATTGTGCCCAAACGAGAACCGGTCGCAGTCGAACGAGGCTGATTAATTCCCGACACGAAATGGATAGCATTCTGCGCCCAGGCAGAAAGCTCATACTGTTCCTCATTAGTTCCAGAAATGTTGGTCCTAACCAAAATGCCTGCTCGGCGCCAATCATCACAATAGGCCTGCGCACTCCGAGAATACTCCCAGCCCTCGTCACGTAAAGCCTCTAAATCACCCTCGATCAGTTCATGTAACTGGGGCGCAGGTAATCGTGGATTCTGCGGATGCAAATGTGAACCCAAAACTGCAACTGCCAAAGGAGCCAAATCCAAACGTAACAAAACCAGCGCAGCATTACTTTTTTGTAAGCGCTCCAGCTCGCGCACCCTCGCAACTAGGCCGGCAGCGGATATAGTAGCTTCCATGGTAAACAGCCTTTTGCCAGAAATGGTTTCTAAAATATTTCTGTATCAAATATATCTCTTCGTTTCCATTTTGCTTAGGCTAGGTAGAAACTTTGGGGAACGTATTGATCAACTCTAATATTTTGGTGTTGATTTTTTGTGCGGGGTAGCAGTTAATGCTTGCCTGTATTCATCAAATTTGCGGCAAAAGAGTAAAATCGGTACGGAACGTGACCGACAAAAGCAAGGGAGCTGGTCGTAATGGGATTCTTTTTGCGGAAAAAGCAAACACAGGCAACCGACTCCTCACCCAGCTTAACCAGTGAGCTCACCCAGTACTTTGTTTCGGTACAAGAACGAGCCAACCTGGTAGATTTTGCTTTCTCGAAGGAAAATCATCTACAAGTTCCCCTGCAAGAGGTGCGGAGCGGCAAGCTCCCTGAAGAAACCGCCAAAAAACTGTTTGAACTTGAGCGGAAAAACTCTAGCAATAAGAAGCCAAACCCGAATGAACCCATTTCGCTGGTAATTTCTCTAATCACCTTGGAGGAGCATCGTAAACATCAGGGGCTGCTGTTGCTACCCGCTACTCTAGGGCCTGACGGCACCATTAGTGTGGAACTTGAAAGCAACTCCCCATGGATCCCAGCTAGCCGAATGACCTCCCCGGGCACACCAGACAAAGAAGTTATGGTTGGTCCGCTAAGAAACTACTGGAAGTTCCTGCACCAACAAAGCGAAACCCTGATCGGCAACATTGAATCCACCACTGACGCCGTCAGTTACGCCTACCAACTATTTGGAAGCGTGCAAGACCAAAACTTCCAAGCACTCACCCAGTCCCAAAATCAACCAGCGGGGGAGCGCCAGTCGGGGTATCAAGACCAAAACAGCGCCACGCCAAATCGCGCATCGGACGAACATCAGAATCGCCCTCGGATCATATTTGATACTTGCTTTATCGCACCTGGCACCATCGTGGTGGCCAATCGAGGCATCCTCAACCTTTTGTCAGATTTGAAAAAGAACTCCGACCAAGCACCGCTCTACCGTCGGCTCGTCAACCTCAACCCACCAAGCAAAACCGGGGTAGAAAACCTTTACGGTCAATCGCAAATGCAAGGTCTGCTATCTACTGCGATCGCGGCCAAAGGCTCCATGAGTAACGGGTTCCCGCTCACGCCCTCGCAAAGAAAATCCCTCCATGCTTTCCTCAAATCTGAAAACGGAGAAATCACCGCTGTTAGTGGCCCACCCGGAACCGGCAAAACTACCCTGCTGCAATCAGTGGTCGCCTCTCTCATCGTGCAACATGCCCTCGACGGCAAAAATGCGCCCCTAATCGTTGGTACCTCCACCAATAACCAGGCCGTCACTAACATTATCGAGTCCTTCAAAAAGGTCACCCCAGATAACCCCAGCATTTGGGAACAACGCTGGCTCCCAGAAATCCCCACCAGCCAAACACCCGCTCGCTACAACCCGCTGTCCCCCAACCGGGCCGAAACAGACACACAACTCCAACCCGATAGCCTCGCCTCAGAACCCGAGGCGATTGGCGGCCTCGCCGCCTACTGCCCCTCCGGCATGAAAACCAAAGAGGCGCAAAAAGCCGGATACTTGGTAGAAAACCCATACAAAAGTGGGGTCTACCAGCCATACTCGGACGAATACTACCGGGAACAGGCGTGGAACTACTTCCAACAACAAGCCGCCAAAGCGCAAATCGTCACCGCTGGCACGAGAATGTCCGAAGTGTCCGAGCTGATTCGACAACACCTAACGCACCTAGAAAACTGCCGCCAACAACTGCTGACCGACTTCGTTCCGTTGGACGAAAGGTCGAATCCCAACCAAGTTTTCCGCTTCCTGGTCCCCCAACTAGAAAGCCGGGAAGAAGCCGCCCAGGAAGTCTACCTAAAGACAATTAACGACCAGAAACTCCTCGGATACCTTGGTAACGACCTCCTAAAGATCTGCAATGCGGATACTCTGGACGAGTTGGATCAAACTCTCGACATTACTCTGCGTTACCGCCAATTCTGGCTGGCCGTACATTACTACGAAGCCAAATGGCTAGAACATATTTTTAGCGAAGACCGGATCGCGGAATCCGACCTCGGCAAGAATACTAAGAAAATCATGGACACTTATTGGGGTGCCATCACTTCGCTCACCCCGTGTTTTGTGATGACCGCGTACCAATTACCCCGTTATTTTGCGCTCTGGAGTCCCGATGAGGGCAATAACCCCAACTATGGGGCGATCGACCTGCTGATTGTGGATGAGGCCGGCCAGGTTGATACGACTTTGGGCGCTGCCGGTTTTGCCTTGGCCAAGCGGGCGCTTGTGGTGGGGGATGTGCGCCAACTCGCCCCGGTGTGGAGCGTGGATCCGGAAAGCGACGAGGAACTCGGTGACGCGCACGGACTCGGCCAATACTGGGATGAACTGAAGGCGGCGGGACTGACCGGCTCGCAACCCTCATCGCTGATGGCTGCTGCCAGCCACGCCTGCCAGTGGGAGTACGGCAAAACCAAACCGGACGGCACCCGCCAAGGAGGCCTGTTCCTCAGCGAACACTTCCGTTGCCACAGCGAAATTATCAACTATTGCAACGACCTTATTTACGACGGGATGCTAGAACCCAAACGGCCAGAAAGCAGCTGGCCACTAGGGCAAATCGTGGACATCCCTTTCCTCTTCCGCCCCGTCCCAGGATCCAAAGACGAAACCCAAGGATCGAGCCGGCGAAACCTGGTAGAAGCCGAAGCGATCGTCGAATGGATCGTAAAGCACCACGAGCTATTCACAGAAATCTACCCGGGACGGAAAGCAAGTCCCATCGGGGTGGTCACGCCGTTCAAAGCGCAAGCGAACCTGATCAAACGAGTGTTGAACCAGCACCCGCAAAAACCTCGCGCTGCAATCACTATCGGCACCGCGCACACTCTGCAAGGTGCCGAACGCCCCGTCATCCTGTTCTCTAGCGTGTACGGAGAAAACTCCAACGCCACCAGTTTCATTGAAAACACCCACGAGCTGATGAACGTGGCCGTTTCGCGCGCCAAAGACCTCTTCATCGTGTTCGGCGCCGAAAAACGCCGCAGCGACACCGGCAAAGTCTTCTCGCTCATCCGCCAGCACGCACAAGTCAACGAATGCGACTTCGTGACCGCCAAGGAAGTGCAAGACGAGCCCCTTGGCTCCGTTCAGCTTGCCGAGGACGAGGTCGCCTTCGAAAACAAGGAAATCCCACAAGGGGATAGCCAGAACGTTGGGGACGAAAAGACAGAAACTGCGACAGAAGAATGCTCGGAGTCTCCTGCTGATAGTGAGTTTGCAGCGGCGGTTGAAACGTCAGCTATAGAGAATCAAGTGGAGACTCTGAGCCCATTGGAACGGGAATTGATGGTACCCACCCTCGGGCAAAATGGTATGCATCGGATTTCAGCAGAAACGTACTTCCAAGTGCAGGATGAATACTATCCGAAGGCTGCCTATATTAGCGGTAGTATGCTACTCAAAATCGCTACAGAACTAGGGGTGGAGCTTCCTAATGTGCCAAGGGCAGGGAAGAAAGAAAGCAGATACAGTGCTCGTGATCTGAACGAAACCCTAGCCACCAATGGGCTGATAAAAAATATTGATGGTAACTGGATTCCGACCCTGCAGGGGCGGGAACGAGGGATAGTAGTTAAGCTCGCAAATAACAGCAAACCTGACCGGCATTCTGCCACTACCGAGGAATCGACTTCGCAGCCAAGCACTTTTAGTTCGTACTGCGTGTACCCGATTTCAATGCTCACCACGATTGTGGAAATAGTTCGAAACCTGCAGTAGTGTCAGTATTTTGGCTAATTTCGCTAGCTAAGATGCATTGGTAGTTCCGGTTATTTTGACTTGCGGACTAAAAATTAGAGTGAGCGAGCCACACTTAAGAATAGTTGTTATTATTTCCCTGTTGGCATTTATATGTTTGTCTATGAAGGGATGCCTATGTTGAATAGACGGATGCTAAGTGGCGCGCTAGTACTAGCGCTTTCTTCCACCCTTGCTATGGTTGGTGCGCAAAACGCAAGCGCTGAGACCGTTAAAGAAGATCCTGTGAAGAACGCTATTTGGGCGTTTCCGCACGGTGCAAAGGTTTTCAGGCAATCTGACGGTACCTATCGGATTGGCCAGCCTTTGACTGGTGGAAAAGCTATCGGGGCTGTTCCGAAAGGGCTTGAAAAATACTATTCGCAAAAGATTACTGGGCTTTCGGATTCTTGTTTTGCCGTCAAAGATAATAAACAAGAATGTGGCTGGTTGATTGTGCCAATCGATTATTCGAACCCTAGTGCGGGAAATATTGCACTTTCGTATTATCGTCATTTAGCAACTTCGGGGAAGTCTAAAGGATCGATCGTATTCAATTATGGTGGACCTGGGGCTGACTCCTCGGCCTATTTGTACTCTTGGACCGACGATAAAGACTATGCCGCTTTGAATAGGGACTATGATTTAGTCGCCATTTCGGCTCGTGGCACTATGAGTGACGAGGATTATCGTTACTATACTGATTCCGTTGGTGGTTCGCTTCCATTCTCCCAGTGTGATGAGACGGAATTTCCATCAAATAGTGGGACCGTGGAGCCCATGGAGAAAGATCCTCAAAAGGCCACCCAGAATGATATTCAAGGTAGTAAGCGTTACGTCAAAGATTGCTTAGATTATTCTGGAAAAGCTTTAGGGTTTGATGCGAACCAGCGAAAGCTGTTCTTGAAGAATCTGGGAACTGTGAACGCTGCTCGAGACATGGATGTTTTGCGTAGCGTTATTGGGGACGAAAAACTAAACTACTTGGGGATGTCTTATGGTACGCGACTCGGGTATGAATATGCGCGGCAGTTCCCACAAAACACTGGTCGAATGGTTTTCGACTCTAATCTGAACATTTATGAAGGAAATGCCCCCTCGGAAGCTGATAAAAAGACTAATCTAACCGATGCACAACTTCGTGCTTTGAATGCACATTACATTTCGCAAGGAAAAGGTTTCCAGGAGACCTTTGAAGAGTTTGCCAAATGGTGTAATAAGCAGGATGATTGCGTGTTAAAGCGGAAGGAATTACAACCACATGATGGTGATCTAGCGGATGATTCCCCAAAGCTTTCATTAGCAACGAAACAAATCCAAAACTTACTTCGACGATTCACTAGTGAGCCGTTGAATCATGAAAATGTGCATTTTGGCTATTGGTACTTGGCTACCGCGGTTCGTGGAGCAATGTATAGCAACGATCCTGATACTTGGAAGATGCTAAACGATAGCCTAGATACTTTAGCCACACGCAATGAAGAAGCTTACTGGAGTGCAAAGTGGAAACTCGATCGTTTGTACTCACGTTACGCTAATCCGGGAAACTTTGGTAGAGCTGCATATACCACTATCTCTTGTGCTGATAAAGCTAATCCTGCCGCTATGGATGCAGATAATGGTCGTCGAGTCGAGCAAATGTATTTTGAGGTTGCCCCATTCGTTGATCCGGGAGCTCCCTACAATCAAGCTGGAAGCGTTAACTCGTGTGACGTATGGCCGTTTGAAGGTAACCTTCCGGCGGGACATGATCTAGATAATCTTCCTGAAATGTTGGTAGCCAGTAATCGATTGGATGGTGCCACTAGTTATGAAAATGCCCCAGTTATGGCAAAAGCTATTAAGGGACGTTTGTTGAGCGTTGAAAATACCGGTCACATCGTTTTCCAGCGTAAACAGTGCGCAACCAAAATGATCACCGACTATCTAACCACGGGTCAGCTTCCACCTGAAGGAACCACAGACAAGGCATGTACGGTTAAATCCTACCGTTCGGCAGTGACACCAGAACCGTCTGCTGAGCCAACAGCTGAACCGTCTGCCGAGCCAACCGTGGAACCCTCTGTTGAACCTTCCGCAGAACCGACGGTTGAACCAAGTGCTGAGCCGACTACTGAGCCGACCGAGGAACCAACTGTTGAACCTTCTGTAGAGCCATCACCAGAGCCTTCGGTCGAACCAACGGCTGAACCTACCCTTGAACCAACTGCTGAGCCTTCAGCGGAACCAAGTGTTGAACCAACTGCAGAGCCCTCGGTGGAACCAACGGTAGAACCAAGTGCTGAACCAACCGCTGAACCTTCGGTAGAACCAGACGTGGGTAATCCTGAGAAGGATGATTCTGACGGTTTGGTGATTAAGCCTTTGCCTTCAGAACCGAACATTGTTCGGACCGTCCCTAAGAAGGGTGAGCCAACGGTTAAGAAGCCTGCTGCCGCTGTAAACAAGGATAAAAAGTCGCAGCCTGCTGACAAATCCGTGAAGCCATCAGATAAGAAGCAAGTGAAGAATAATTCGAAGTTGGCTGACACTGGCGCGAATGGTTCGGAACAAGCTTTGATTGCCGCTTCGATTCTGGCCCTACTTGGTGGGGGAGCAATCTATGCTGGTCGGAAGCGCGAAAAGCAAAATAGCTAGATAAGGTTTGAAACTAGCTTCTAGCTAAAACAAGTTGGGGTTACCTAATGTGGTAAAGCTACATTTCAGGTAGCCCCAACTTCTTTGCTTTAATCGCTTTCTAAAAGGTCGATCGAGCCACGTTTAGTAAGCAAATCTGTAGCATTTGAACCTGAAAGGGGCATTTGCCTAGTGATCTTTAGGGCACAAGCGGCCTAGAAATCACCCGGTAGTCCGTGGGATTTTGCTTCTTTTTAGCGTTGAACGCACCTAAGCGATCCAGGAATTTGCAGTAGAATTCGCTGGTGACCACGTCCTTCCCTCCGGTGTGAATATCAAAGGATGATCCTTCTCTTGGGGTGTCTTGGAAGGACTCACACAATGGGGTGGGTGGGATCCCCAAATATGGGTAGCAGGCGCAATAATCGATTGCCTCGTCTTGGGTCAATTTACCTTGCGAATACAGTTCCAACACCCGTTTGGGGGTGAGCAGTTCCTCGAACGAAAAACGTGCCACCAAATCTGGCAGATAGTGCGCCAAACTAATGGCGATCAGTGGGCGATTCAACTGTTCGAAGTTGGAAAACTGTGAACCAAACACATACCAACCGGCATAGTCTTCTAAGGTGGGACGATTATGCGCCTCAAAATCCGCCAGCAACTGGGTGCGCCTGTCAGACTCGGGCAGTAGGCAAACCATCTGCCACATCCAACCCGGTACTGGCTTCGACTTATACAGCAGAGTCTCCCACCTATCGAGGACGTCCTCGGCCCACCAGTCAAACCACTCGTCTAGCAAAGCCAACGCAATCTGTTCCAACGGGGTGGACCCGCCCTCGGGCACGCGACTACGCAACTGCAACAGGTTCGGTTCCCGATCCATCGGATGCACATCGTTATACTCGCGAAGACTCGCTCGGCGATACAAAACTTTGAAACCAGCATGGACCACGTCACCAACAGTGACCTCGTCCAGGTCCAAATCCGGTAAATTACACCATTCCAGCCCAGCACTAATAGCGCCCTCAAAATAGGCGCTAACTAGCGACTGGGCGATATTTTCATCAAACATCGCTTTTCGCTTTCATTTTTGTAGGGTTAGTTTTTCGGCGGATCACATCAACGCCAGAAGGTGAAACGGCAACCATGCCGTGCACAATTCGATAATAGCCCCAACCGGATTTATGAGCAAGACACATAGCTCGCGATCAGACAAAATCGTCGGATACTAAAACCTGAAATACCTGCAGACGCAGATTCTTCCTGAAGGGAGTACTCCTTTCCCCTGAGGAAGAGCGGTACTTTTCAGGTTTTCTTCAGACTGATTTTCTTTCTGTGGCTTATTATCTATTTGTCTTTACTTTTGATCATGGGACGGGGAAATGAAAAATTTAAAACTAGCAAAAGTTGTTGGCGTAGTTTTGGTGATTGTCGCAGTAATCATCGGATTAATTCCGATTAGCTATCAGGGTGTTTCCTGCGGCTCTGTATTGATTCCGTCAGATGCCGCTGAGGTGCATGATCTGACAACGAGTTTTAGCAATGTCAGAACAGATTTTGCGGGACAATGTGATCAGTCCCGGACGTTATATTTTCTATTTTTTCTGATAAGTCTTGCTGTTGGTTCGCTCTTGTTCATTTGGGCATGGTACACAACAAAATTGTTACGGCTCCAAAGTAGCAAAGCTGCGGATGAAGCTGGCAATAGCCTAACGGAAGAACCGAATGATAATAACGGTCGCTCAGGTTTTGCAGGTGAATAGAAACCTGTACTTCTTTTCTCTTCGGGAAATCGTGACCACTAGCTTGTGCTGTCTGTTGGATTGAAGATTCGTGTTGGTGGTTTCTTTTGATCTGCAACTTTGCTTGTCGGTTAGCGTTTTTCTTGCGATAAAATCACCCTATGGCAACCCCTGATTTTATTCTTGAACTTCGTGAGCAGATTGGTCACGCCCAACTTTGGCTCCCCGGTGTGACTGCGGTGGTACTACGCCCAGCGGACGGCACCACCGCCGAGGCGCTGCCCGACGGACCGTTGAACCCCGCCGAGTGGGAAGTGCTGGTCGTGCGCCGAGCCGACAATGGCCACTGGACTCCGGTCACCGGCATCATCGACCCGGGGGAAGAACCAGCCGTTGCCGGTGCTCGCGAAACCCTTGAAGAAACTGGGATCCACGCCCTCGGCCAGCGACTCCTATCGACCGAGGTGGTTGGCCCCATCACCTACGCCAACGGGGACGAAACTATCTACCTCGACCTAGCATTCAGCTTCCTCGTTACGAAACAATCCGAGGGCGTCACCCCCTGGCCAGCCGATGGAGAAAACACAGAATGCCACTTCGTTAGAGCCGACCAGCTCCCACCCATGAACGCCCGCTTCACCCGAGTCGTCGCCCGCGCCCTCGAAAACCCGGGGCAAGCCGCGTTCAACCAAAAATAAAGACGATAACTTGAACAAAAAATCGCAAAATATAAGGTCTCTGAACGCCGGATAAGCGCAAAACTATGCGGAAAAATCACGCTTTAAAGTCTGATAATAGGATTAACTTGTCCTCTGGCTTCTAATGGGCTATTTTTTACTCATAAAACGTGCGGCAAAGATGTCGCTTACCGGGAGAAAAAGATGGCTGAAAATCCTGAAAATGAAGATCGCGCTCTAGTAGAGGCAGAAAACAAGCTCGTAGAATCTCTTGCCGAGAATCCCGTTACGGAACTTTCTGAACTCACTGCTGAACAAGACGCCGAAGCGGTTGCTTTCGCAACAGAGTTTTTAAAGAAAATCATTCGACTTCGTGGCGTGAAAATCGAACGTGACAAGTTCCTAACGCAAGAGCTACACCGTCTAGGGGTCTCAAAAGCAGTAATTAAAGAAGCAGTCGACTCTACCCCTTTCGATGCGGGAGTTGACCCGGAGATTCTTGACCAACTCGCAGAAGACACTATCGGCTTCGAAACCAAAAAGTCTGCCTCGATTTCCTTCTTTGCTGGTCTTCCCGGTGGTTTTGCCATGGCCGCAACCATCCCAGGTGACGTGATGCAATACTATGTACACGCGTTCCGAGTCATGCAAAAACTAGCCTACTTATATGGCTGGAAAGAATTTCTCAAACAACTAGATGATGTTGATGATCAAACTCTTGGGCTTTTGGCATCTTTCCTTGGGGTAATGATGGGAGTCGCGGGTGCCTCAAACAGCCTAGTTACTTTCGCTAACTCGGTAGCTCGGCCAGCCATCCAACATCAAATCGCCAAGCAAGCTCTAACCAAAACAGTCTGGTACCAGCCAGTAAAACAAACCCTAAAACTGGTTGGAATCAAAGTGACAAAAGATTCCCTCGCTAAAGGCCTAACTAAAGCCGTGCCATTATTGGGAGGTGCAATCTCCGGTGGTCTAACCCTTGTGTCACTGCGAAGCCAAGCCTATCGACTACAAAAACACCTGCGGAAAAACCCGCCACCTTTCGGTGAATCAGCAAAATACCTAGAAGCCTTTAAGCAGTTAGACCTAGCAGCCGAACAACAACCAGAAGAAGAAGGCGTAGTTTCTCGGGTTGCCTCGCAATCCCTACACGCTGGTAACGCGGCGCTAAATGTCGCAACCAAGGGGGTAATGGGAGTTGCATCTGGTCTTGGTGGCGTAGCAAGCAAAATGCTATTTAGTACCCCCAGCAAGTCCGAAGAAACCGAGGCTGAAAAATAATACGAACCTCGAAATCCTGCCTAAAGCCGTTGACGCGCTAACTATTTTGGTTACCCGTCAACGGTTTTAGCTGTCATTAGAAAACGTTGAAAATGCCGGCAGCGAGAAAAGGCTGGATATTAATCGCCCTCCTCGAAGGTCACCGGCTCGGCCAGGTTACCGAAGAACTCGATCTGCGCTGGAGGTGGGAACTCGGGGTAAGGCTCCTCATCGCTGGTGGGAGCGCCCTCAAGACAAAGTAGCTTGTCACCGCGGATGAACAGCAACAGCATTAGCCCCTCCGACTCGTTCATGCAAACAGAGTAGCAAAATGTGGCCTGAGGAACATTTGGTATCATGGTTAACCTAGATAACAATCCTTTGGAGGAAGCATGACCCAGAAAAAGCTTGCCGCCATTATCAGCTCCATCGGTGGGCTGAGCCTGTTCATTGCCACCATCCTGTACTACTTTGTCGACCGCGAAAGCTGGTTCTTCCTCTTCTTCGTGCCGGCCATCATCCTGCTAATTGCCGGTTACTATCTGAAACCAAAAACGGAGCCGAAAACCCTCGACGAACTCTATCCGCTTGACGACATTCCCAACCCCACCGCGGAAGAAATCAAGGAATACCGCCGCCGGCACACCGAGGCCAACATCGCTCAGGCAACCCTCGCCCTCAAACGAGAAAAAAGCCGCAAACAACAAGAGGCCAAGAAACAGACCAGCGTAAAACCACCGCTTTCCGAGGACGGTTCCCGGCTCAATTAGCCATAGTCCGCGTGTGGATGTGAACAGGACGAGGACGACACCCGCATCGCGCCCTGATTCCTGAGGATGAGCACGCCCCCGCACCCCGAGGACGCGGCACCCGCATCGCACCCCGAGGAGGCACCCGCATCGCACCCCGAGGAGGCACCCCCATCGAGCCCGCGCCCGCTGAGGACGCATCGCCCTCGGCCGGTCTCGACTAACTCGATTTGGGGACTGGGGCTAAAATAGGCTCGTGAAAATTCTTTCCGTGGTAGGGGCGCGCCCCCAGTTTGTGAAGCTTGCACCGATTGCTCATGCTTGTGAGCGCGCCGGCGTAGAACACATTATTGTGCACACTGGCCAGCACTATGATCCGATGCTTTCCGACGTTTTCTTCCAAGATTTGCAGATCCCCGCACCTGACGAGCATCTTGGGGTTGGCTCTGGCTCCCACGGTCACCAAACTGGTGCCATGCTGGCTGCCATGGACGATGTTCTCATCAAACACCAGCCCGACTGGGTGCTAGTTTATGGCGACACGAACTCCACCCTCGCCGCCGCCCTTTCCGCAGTCAAACTGCATTTCCCCGTCGCACACCTCGAGGCCGGTCTGCGCTCCTTCAACCGTGACATGCCCGAGGAACACAACCGAGTGCTCACCGACCACTGCGCGGACCTGCTACTTTCGCCGACCGAGGTCGGGGCCACCCATCTGGCCAACGAAGGGCTTAAAGACCGCACCGTGATTGTGGGCGACGTAATGACCGACGTCCTGTTCACCACCCGGGATGCCGTCAAAGACAAGCCCTCGCCCATCACCGAGGAACTTGGTTTCAAAGCCGGCGAATACTCGCTTGCCACCATCCACCGGCCAGCCAACACTGACAGCAAGGAACAACTTGAGGCCGTCCTCGATTCGCTTGGAAAAGTCGACCACCCGGTAGTGATCGTGGCCCACCCACGCCTCGTCGCGAAGGCCCAAGAACACGGCCTCGAAATTGAACGCGGTAACCTACACACCCACGCACCCCTGGCCTACCCAGACCTGGTGGCCGCAGCCATGCACGCCCGCGGTGTCATCACCGACTCCGGTGGCCTTCAAAAAGAAGCCTTCCTGCTGCGCGTGCCCACCACCACTGTGCGCACTGAAACCGAATGGGTAGAAACCGTGCAACTAGGCTGGAACGTCCTCGTCAATCCGGGGGAGGAGCTAGTTGAAGCTGCGGGGCGGCCTCGACCCCAGGACACCCAAGAAGCCCCCTACGGTGACGGGCACGCCGCCGACAAAGTCGTACGAGTACTAATCGAACACGCCCGCGACTAAGCGGCTGAACTGTTCGGGCACGCGGCTGAACCATCTGGCTAAGCGGCTGAACTGGCTGGGCATTCGGCTAGGTTCGGGTCGACAAACCCAAGAAAAGTTAGCTCGCATGCCCCGTAAACGCAGACTTAACGCCCCCAGAGGAATCACTCCTTGGGGGCGTTAAAACAAGAAAATCTCAGGGGCCGAGGCCGGCTTCGGCTACTTGTTAATCACGGGCAGCGTATCGATCACGAACTGGGCGCGGGCCTCCCAAGTGTGGTTTTGGCGCACCACTTTGGCTTGCTCGGAGCGCGTAACAATTTCGCTTGGGTCTGCGGCCAAACGCCCAAGGAGTTCTTTCGCGGCAGTCAGGTCGTAGGGGATGGTCCAACCGCAATCGCCCTCGGTAATGAAATCCCCAGCCATGGTTCTTGCGCTGGCGATGATGGGTTTTCCAGCCCCCAAGTACTCGTAGACTTTCATCGGCTGGGCAAAGGAACGGTACTCGTCGGGGCGCATGTAAATCGAGCAAACTGTGGCCCAATCGTAAAGTTCGTTCAGTTCCTCGCCGGACTTGTGCACCACCCGGATACGGTCGCTAAGGAAACGTTCAAGCTCGGGTTTTGCCGACTCCCAACCGGCCGCACCCGTACAAACCGTCAGCTCCACCCCAGGGGTTTGCGCCACGGCCTCGAACAGCAAATCTGTCCGGTAGTGTCCACCAAGCGCCCCAATGTAAAGGATCCGCACCCCATCAATCTCGGTGTCGGTATCGCGAATCTGCGCGCCCGGGGGCAAAGCTACCGCCTGCTCTAGCGGGTACCCGGGTACCTCGGCTGCCATCTTTAACGAGGGGACGAACAGGCGATCAACAAAAGCTCGGTATGTCGCTAAATCCCAGTGATACATGCGGGTATTTATTGTGGCCAGAGGCCAACCAACCCGTTGACGATAATCGTCATATTTCCAATAAATATCCCGGTAAAAGAGGCCAATCGGCACCCCTGCTTGATGCAAAGTTTTCAGAAGGCGTCGGTCCAAAAAAGGGTGCAGAGGAAAATGCTTGGGCTCAGTCACCATGTTTGGAATCGTCGCGGACTCGCTATAACACAAGTCGATTTTTCGCCCTCGATCCAAATCGGCCTTTAAGCGCTGCAAAGCCGAAGCGCGAGTTTTTGCATTCCCCGTCAAATCAATCACCTCGTAGCCGAGTGATTCGAAAGCCTGTTTCATCTTCACTGGCCGAATTCCGGACGCAGAAGTTGCCTTCGGATTTAACGGGTAAGGTGCGTGGTAGGCAACCGTGGTCATCGTAAACTCGTCAAAGTGTCTATCACAAGCTGGGCACGAGCCTCCCAAGTGTGGTCCTGGCGCACGTTTTTGACTCGATTGGCAACCTGGACAATCTCGTCAGGATTGTCACGCAAACGCTCCAAAAGGTCCGTCAGGGCAGACACCTCGTAAGGAATAGTCCACCCAGTGCCGCTCTCGCTCACGAACTGACTAACCATCGTGCCTTCGCTTGCAATCATTGGCTTCCCCGCGCCCAAGTATTCGTAAACCTTCATTGGTTGCGCGAAAGCCCAATAATCAACCGGTTCCATGAAAACAGAACAAATGGTGGCCCACTCATAAAGCTCATTTAGCTCGTCACCTGACTTGTGCACGACCCGGACCCGATCACTGAGATACTTCGCGAACTTATCGCCAACAGCAGCCCACGATTCCTTTGTCGTACAAACTACGAGTTCCACTCCAGGAGTTTGCGCTACCGCCTGGAACAATAGTTCGTTCTGGTAATGGGCACTAACCGCACCAATGTAAAGAATCCGAACCCCGTCAGTTACCGTATTAGTGTCACGAATCTGTGACCCTGGGGGCAAGGCCACCGCCTGGTCGAGTGGATAACCTGGAATATTCTCAGCCATCAAAAGTGAAGGCACAAAGAGACGATCCACATTCCGACGATAAACCCCTAAATCCCACTGAAATAACTGCCTTAAAGCAGTCGCCATTGGCTTTCCAACCGCCTTCTCATAGTCTGGAAAACGCCAATAAACATCGCGGTAAAACAAGCCCGTAGGCACCCCCGCCTGATGTAGAGCTGTAAAAATTCGGCTCTCCAGAAATGGGTGAGGAGGGTAGTGCTTCGGCTCGCACAGTGTGTTCGGAATATTCGCCGATTCGGAGTAGCACAAGTCGATTTGGCGGCCCGCCTGCAAGTCCTGCAACAAGCCCTTTAACGCCTGCTTTCTAGTCTTCGCATCGCCAGTCAGATCGATGACTTCACAACCCAAATTCTCAAAAGCCTGACGCATTTTCACGGGACGGATCCCCGATGCTGCCGTAGCATTTGGATTCAACGGGTACGGAGTATGGTAAACAACCGTAGTCATAGCAGCACAATATCCTCTCGCGACAGGTTCACGGCAAAAGCCGCACACGAATTACCGTCAAGTTTAGCACCCGCACAACGTTGAAGATAAAGCGCCCCAACATTTTAAGCTTGCTGGCCGAGGACGTCACCCAACTTGATTTGGCCCGTGTACAAGGCCTTGCCCACAATCACGCTATCGACCCCAGCCGGTACCAAACGCGCCAGCGCCTCAAGGTCGGCGAGGCTCGCCACCCCACCCGAGGCGGTGATCTTCGCCCCCGTGCGGGAAGCGACCAACTCGAGCTGCTCCAAGTTCGGGCCAGATAGCGCCCCGTCACGTTTCACATCGGTCACCGACAGGCGCGGGCAACCGGCCTCGGCAAGCTGCTCCCACAAGGGCCAAAACGAACCCAAGTTTTCCTTGGTGCCGCGAGGGCAAACCTGCTCCCCATCCAAGTCCACCGCCAAAGCCAAACGAGGCCCAAAATCAGCCGTGAACCCAATCAAATCCGACATCGCCAACAGGGAACTTGAAGCCAAGTTCAGGCGAGCAGCAGGAGTGGCAGCCGCCCACTCCCAATCCTCAGGACGGTTCAAACCACCCGAAAGCTGGATCTGGACCTGACCGGCAAACTCCGCCATCACATCCTCCAACAGAGACTGGTTCTGGCCACGCCTAAAAGCACGATCCAAGTCCACCAGATGCACCCAACGCGCCCCAGCCGCCACAAAATCAGCCACCTGATCGCGGGGAGAACCAAAAGACTGCGCCGAATCGGCTCGCCCCTGCGTCAAACGCACGCACTGGCCACCAGCCACATCCACTGCCGGCAACAAGGTCAAGGCCGACAAATCCGCTTTCCTGCTCGTCATCAGGGTGTCCTACTTGGTGGGCGAGGCGTTAGCGTCGTCGCCATGGGCCGAGGCCGAGGTCGCGCCAGCCCCAGCGTTGCCGGTCGCACCAGCCGTGCCAGTCCCAGCGTTGCCGGTCGAGCTTGCCGTGCCAGTCCCAGTGTTGCCGCTCGCCCCAGCCTCGCCGCTTCCTGCGTTGCTTTGTTGCGGTAGGGTGGCGGCGGCTTTCATTTTGGCCACGAACTCGCGTATCCGCCCGAGCCCATTGCCGGCTTGTCCCGCCCCCAAACTGCCGAGGCCGCCGGCCCCGTGCGGGCCGGAAGTGGCAAAACCTGGGGGAGCGGCTACCGCCCCGGCGGAAACGAGCGACTCGGGATCCTCGCCCTCGGCTGGCAAATCAGCCGGGAACAAAGTCAAGTCCTCATCGGAAAGCTGCGCCACCAAGTTGACCACGGCAGAACCAGTGATGGCCCCGTCCGCACCCGCAGCAAGGGCAGCCGAAACATGCTCGGGCTGCGAAATGCCGAAGCCCAACAGGATCGGCAGATCGGTGTGCTCACGCAAACGCGCCACCACCTGGTCCAAACCCTCTGTTTCTGCGGCATTTTCCGTGCCGGTCACACCCACGCGCGACACCGCGTAAATGTAGCCGCGCGAATACTTGGCCACCTGCTCGAGCGTGCGGGCATCACCCTGCGGGGGAGCGATAAACACCGCATCCACCCCGGCCTCGGCCGCAGCCTGAGCAAAAGCCTCGCCCTCGCGAGTGGGCACATCCGGCAACAGCACCGAGTCGACGCCCACGCGAGCACATTCGGCGTAAAAACGCTCCGCCCCCCACGAGAACGGCAAGTTCGCGTAAACCAACAAACCGATCGGCACCTGGGGGTGACGGGCCCGAATCTGCGCCAGCAAATCAAAACACGTTTCCGTATCCACACCCGCCTCGAGCGCCCGCAAGTGCGCGGCCTGAATCGTTGGGCCGTCAGCAACCGGGTCCGAGAAGGGGAAGCCCAACTCCAAAGCGTCCGCCCCACCGGCAATCAGCTCGTCGATAATCGCCAAGGATGCGGCCGGAGTCGGATCGCCCAGCATCACGAATGGCACCAACGCGCCCTGGCCCGACGCTTGCAACCGGGCAAAAAGATCTTCGTAACGGGTCATCTCAGTTCCCCTCTCCCTTAATAGTTTCGTGGGCCGAGGACGAATCGCCCGCCCCAGCCTGCTCGCCGCCGCCGGCCGAGGACGACTGCCCGTCAGACCCCGACCCAGCATGGGCCTGATTCAACAGTGCTTGGGCGCGAGAAACCGCCCCATCCTGGCTGAATGAACCGCCAAACTTTTGGCGCACCTGTTCCAAATCCTTGTCGCCACGCCCCGACAGGGACACCAAAATGACCGGATTTTCGGGCAAACCTGGGTGGATGCGCTGAGCTGCGGCCACGTCCTTCGCCACCTGCAGGGCGTAAGCCACCGCATGCGAGGATTCGAGGGCGGGAATGATGCCCTCGTGACGCGACAGGGCCTTGAAAGCGTCCAAAGCGGCCTCGTCGGTGACCCCCACATACTGGGCGCGCCCCGACTTCGATAAGTGAGCGTGCTCCGGGCCAACTCCCGGGTAGTCCAGGCCGGCCGAAACCGAGTAGGATTCTTCGACCTGACCCTCGCTGGTGCGCATCAGGTAGGAGCGCGCCCCGTGGAGTACGCCAATCTTGCCACCGTGGATCGGAGCCCCGTGCGAAGCAGTGTCCAAACCAAGACCGGCTGGCTCCACCCCGGCAAGGGCCACGCCCTCGTCCTCGACAAAGTCAGCAAACATGCCGATAGCGTTCGAACCGCCACCCACACAAGCAACCACCAGGTCAGGCAGGTCGCCGGTGAGCTCTAGCATCTGGTTGCGAGCCTCGGTCGAAATCACTCGGTGGAACTCGCGCACCATAGTGGGGAAGGGGTGCGGCCCGGCCGCAGTCCCCAACAGGTAGTGGGAAGTGTGGAACGTGGCAGTCCAGTCGCGCAACGCCTCGTTTACCGCGTCCTTCAAAGTGCCCGCCCCGCTGGTCACTGGCACCACGGTTGCACCCATCAGCTCCATGCGTTCCACATTCGGTGCTTGGCGCACAATGTCGGTCGCACCCATGTAAATGGTGCAATCGAGGCCGAGGAGCGCACAAATCATCGCGGTGGCGGTGCCATGCTGGCCCGCACCCGTTTCGGCAATAATGCGCGTCTTACCCATGCGTTTGGCTAGCAGTGCCTGACCCAAAACCTGGTTGCCCTTGTGGGCACCGCCGTGCACCAAATCCTCACGCTTGAGGAAAATGCGGGCGCCCCCGCCCTCGGGCAAGTTACGCAACTCGGTGATCGGAGTGGGACGACCCAAGTAGCGCGAAAGTAGCTCGCGCACCTCGGCGATGAACGAAGGATCCTCGATCGCGTCCACAAAAGCTTTTTCCAGCTGATCCAGCGCGGGGATCAGCAGCTGCGGCACATACTGGCCACCAAATTCGCCAAAATACGCGGGAATCAGGGTGTCGGTGGTGGTCTGTGGGTCGGTGCGATCCGCTAGTTGCGACAAGGGACGCGGAGTCCACTCGCCTGCCGCCGCATTGGCTCGCACGCCAGAGCTCGGCTGGGATGCCGGGTTCGGTTTGCTGGCCGAGGACGCCTGGTCGGACTGGCCTGCCCCCGCTGGGGTCGAAGCCGGCGCTTCGGCTTTGTCAGCCCCTGCCGGGGTCGAAAGCTTGGTGGTGGGCTTGCGGCTGGCCAAGTGGTTGCCCGCCAAAGCAGCGGCCGCGCGCCCCGGATCCTCAGAGCCAGACAGGGACGAACCTACCAAAAGCGCATCAACTAGCGGAGCCAAACGGGCGACATCTTCGCGCTGGGCCACCCCAGATTCGCCTACCAGCACCACGCCGGCCGGAGCCAGGGGAGCCAGTTCCTCGGTGCGGGCCAGATCGGTTTCGAGGGTGCGCAAGTTGCGGTTATTCACGCCCACAATGCGGGCGCCCAGCTCGGCGGCGCGTTCCATCTGGTCGGGAGTGTCGACCTCGGTCAACACATCCATACCCAGCGAGGCAGCCAAACCGGACAGGTAGCGGTACTGCTCGTCGTCCAAAACGGAAAGCATCAATAAGATCGCGTCCGCCCCATGCGAGCGCGCGGCTAGCACCTGAATCGGGTCAATCACGAAATCTTTGCACAGCACCGGGCAGGTCACTTCGGCACGCACTTGCGTCAGGTGATCTAGGGAGCCGCCAAAATGGTCGGGTTCGCACAGCACGCTGATGGCGCTGGCCCACGGAGCGTAGGAGCGGGCCAGCTCGGCCGGCTGATAACCATCACGAATCTGCCCCAAAGTGGGGGAGGCGGACTTGCACTCCATGATTAGCGCTGGCTCGAGGCTCGTCTGGTTTTCGTTGCTGTTTGCCGAGGCCGGACCCCCAGTTGCGACGCCAGCCGGAGTCGTGGCCCCACCTTGAGTGGGCGCATCCCCACCTTGGGTGGCCAGGGCCGAACCCCTACCTATGGGTCGGGTGCGCAGGGCGTCCTCGAAAGAACGATCCGACTTGGGTAGCGACGCGGCCGAAAGGTGACCGTAGCGTTCGTACAGCTCGGGCAGGCGCGCTCGCCTGGCGGCCACTAGCTTGTCGAGGACGGTGCCCGAAACGCGAAGTTGTTCGGGGACGGGTGAGAATGCTTGGGGGCTCATGCGAGTTCCTTTCCGGTTAACTCGGTCAAGTATTGGGCGACCTGGCCGCTTGCCAACTGTGCTTGGATCTTAGCGGTGGCGCTCTTGAGGTCTTTGGCTCCGCCGGTCAGGTAGTAGGCGGCCGCGGCATTGACGGCGATGGCGTCTCGGTGGGCGTCACGTCCTCGGCCCGCAAACACGTCACCGATCAGGCGCGCATTTTCGGTGGCATCCCCACCGACCAGTTCGGATAGGTCATAGTTGGGCACTCCGAAATCGGCGGGAGTGACCTGGTAGTTGGTGATTTCCTCGCCGCGGGTTTCGTAAATCTGGGTGGGTCCGTGGAGCGCAATTTCATCGAGCCCGTCACCGTTTACCACCAAGGAACGTTCCCGACCGAGGGCGACCTGTGCTTTAGCCACCAACGGCAGATAGTCGGCCTTGGCCACGCCCATCAACTGGTAGGTCAACGGGGCGGGGTTAATCAGTGGACCCACCAGGTTGAAAATGGTGGGGTTGGCTAGGACCTTGCGGACGGGGCCCACAAAGCGCATGGCCGGGTGGTAGCCCTGCGCGAACAGGAAGGTGAAACCGCCCTCTTCCAACTGTTTGGCGGCCTCTTCTGGGGTGGCGGCCAGGTTGAAACCGAAGGTTTCGAGCACGTCTGCCGCCCCACACTTGGAGGAGACAGAACGGTTACCGTGTTTGGCGACTTTCACTCCCAGGGAGGCGAGCACCAAGGAGGCGGCCGAAGAAATGTTGATGGACTGGGCGCCATCACCACCGGTGCCCACAATGTCCAAAATGCCGGTCGCGTTGGTTTTAAACGGGGTGGCCACTGCGCGGAAAGCGCCGGCAGCACCCGCGATTTCGTCGGGGCTTTCCCCGCGGGCATGCAGGGCGGCCAGGGCGGCAGCCACATAAAGCTGGTCGAGCTGCCCGGCACTGATCGCACCAAAGAGTTCGGTGGCAGCTTCTAGGCTCAGGCGCTGACCGTTCATCAGGTCGCGCACCAACTGCTGGGCGGCCAAGTTTTCGGCAGGCGCGGCAGCTTCAGCGGTGGTGTTCTGGTTGGCGTTTGGTGCTTCGGTGGTCATTTTGGTTTCTTTCTGGGTTGCGGGCAGTTATAAGTTTAGTGGGCAGACACGGTGGCGGGAGCGTTGGTCCCAACCGTTTGTGGTGCCTGTTTGCTGGCGGGTTTATCTCCCGGCGGTGATGGCTTCGGTCAAGGAGCGCAGTAGTGGCGGGCCAGAGCGGGTGAGGATCGACTCGGGGTGGAATTGCAGTCCGGCAGCGGGCGCCTCTTTGTGTTTGGCGGCCATTTGTACGCCCTCGGCAGTCACGGCCAGACTCTCAAGCTGGTCAGGTAGTTCGCAGGTGCCGAGTGAGTGGTAGCGGGCGACCGAGAAAGTGTCACCTTCGACTCCGCTCATGCCCGCCCAGTTGCGTCCTGCCTCGGTCAGCAGGGTGGGGTAGGAGCGGCCGTGCACGGGGAGGACGGGGGCGATGGTGCCACCACAGGCGGTGACGAGCGCTTGGAAACCGAGGCAGATCCCTAGGGTGGGGAGTTTTTCGGTCAGGGCCACGTTCAGTAGTTCCATCATGCAGCCGGGGTCGGTGGGGTGTCCGGGCCCGGGCGAGAGGCACAACAGTGGGCGGGTGCCTTGCGCCTGTTCTTTTTCGGTGGGCTGGAGTGCGCCCAAAAGGTGGCTGGCTGGCAGGTGGTTGCGATACACCTCAATTTCGGCACCCAGCGAGGCGAACAGGTCAACCAGGTTGTAGACGAAGGAGTCGCGGTTGTCTAGTAGTACTACGCGCATTTTCAGGCCTCCTTGGGGGTAGGGTTGCTGGCCGAGGCCGGGCTGGCCTTCAGGCCGGTTTGGGCGGTGCCGGCCGCTTCGGAAGTGTTGGTGGTGTGGGCTTTGCTAGCGCCATCTGGGCTGTCCGCGTCGGTGCCAGCTTCGGTGGCGATGCGTAGGGTTCGGCCTTGGGAGGCGGCGATCGCTTCGAGGGTGGCGCGTGCTTTGTGGGTGGTTTCGGCGGCCTCGAGGGCGGGAAGGGAGGCGGAGACGACTCCGGCGCCGGCTTGGACGAGGGCGGTGCCAGCTTTGACGAAGGCGGAGCGGATCACGATGCAGGTGTCGAGTTCGCCGTCGCCGCGGTAGTAGCCGACGGCTCCACCGTAGGAGCCGCGGCGTTCGCCTTCGGTTTCGCGGATGAGTTCGGCGGCCCGCAGTTTGGGAGCTCCGGTGAGGGTGCCCATGGTCATGGAGGCGCGGAAGGCGTCGAGCGGGTCCACGTCGGGGCGTAACTGGCCGGTGACTTCGGAGACGAGGTGCATGACGCGTGAGTAGCGGTCGACGCGTAGTAGGTCGGTGACTTGCCGGGTTCCGGGCACGCACACGCGGGCGAGGTCGTTGCGGGCTAGGTCGACGAGCATGACGTGTTCGGCGACTTCTTTATCGTCGGTGCGTAGTTCCAGTTCGAGCCGGGTGTCGAGTTCGTGGTCCACGTTGCCGTTCTGATC
Organism: Boudabousia tangfeifanii; assembly: GCF_001856685.1. Lineage (GTDB taxonomy): Bacteria > Actinomycetota > Actinomycetes > Actinomycetales > Actinomycetaceae > Boudabousia > Boudabousia tangfeifanii. The sequence goes on along the minus strand of NZ_CP017812.1, from coordinate 2,053,601 downwards.
GAGGCCGCGGGGGCGGGTGCCGGCGATGGGGTGGATGGTTACGTGCCCGGTTTTGGCGCTGTGCAGCAGGGATGATTCGGGGGAGGCACCGAACAGTTCAAATTCGCTGGTTCCCAGGTAGAACATGTAGGGGCTGGGGTTGGCTTCTCTTAGTTGCTGGTAGGCGGCGAGGGCGTCGGGACAGTCGATGCGGTATCCGCGCGAGGGTACCACCTGGTAAATGTCGCCGGCAGCAATATTGCCTTGTAGTTTGCGCACTTGGTTTTCGAAGTCGGTGTCGCCCACGGTGGGGGTGGCCACGATTTCTTTTGCCGAGGTCGAGGCCGGGGCTGCGCCCAAGCCTGCGCTCGCTGACGCGCCTGCTGTGCCCAAGCCCGCGCTCGCTGACGCGCCTGCGGCCTCGTTGCCCGTGGTTGAGCCTGCGGCCTCGTTTTGGAGGGCTTGCGCGAGTTCACTCATGCGCCCTCGGAGATATTCGTGATCGTATGAGGCGCCCACGAGAGTAGATGTCTGGGTGGGGTGGTCGGTGACGAGGATGGTGGCGGCGTCGTAGAAGACGTAGTCGGGGCAGGTGTTTTCGCCGGTGGGCACGGCCGGCAGGGTTTCGAAGGTTTCGAGGTAGTCGAAAGCAAAAACCCCAGCCAAGAGAGGCAGGTGCTCGTGGGGAACGGTTGCCTGGGCTAGGGTTTTGAGTGGCGCGAGGTTGGAGATTTGGGTGAGTCTGGCTTGTTCTTCCAGCTGGTCGTCACCGGTAGGGAAGTTGAGGATGAGCTGGCTGTCGGTGCGGTTGGTAACGTACGGGGCGTGGTCGCGGGCGAGCCGGTTGAGGGTGGCGTCGCCGTCTTGGCCTGGCAGGAGGCGGTCTACGGTGACCTGGTTGCCTTGGCAGGTGAGGCGGGCGGTGGCGTCAAGGACCGCGATTGAGGTTAGTCGTGCTTTGGAAGCAATGTCGGCACTGTCAAGGAGCACACAGTCGGTGGGTCGGCCGTTCATGGTGGGTAGCAGCCCTTCGCGGCGCAGGTTTTCTAGCAGGTTTCCCCCGTCTACCTGGTAGGGGACGGTTTGGGTGAGCACGAGTGGGGTGGGGTTGGCCGAGGCCGCACTCGACTGGTTTTGCCCCGCAGTTTGGGGTTTGGTCCCGTCGGATTTGGGGGAACTAACTGGTGTTTCACTCATTAGTTTTGCCTTTTTTGTTTTGGGGGCTGGCCGGTTGGTGGGCAACAAAAATGGCCCGCCGGAGTCGGCGAGCCAGTGGGTTTTCAGGTTGCAGAAATAGCGGGCTCACCGTTTGGTAAGCCACCACCACTGCATCTGAACGTTACGCATGCCAGCATCGTAACACACTAGGCCAATTTCCGGCAACCGTGCGGTTGGGTCTATTCTGCGTCGGCGTCGAGTCGTTTTTCGTCCTTTTGGTGTTGGTGCCGCAATATTATTGGCAGCAAAATCACGGCACCAATTACCCCCACAATGGTGCCGGTAGCATATGGGGTGATTTCAGCTCCGCGATACCAGCCGCCAGCTAGCCAGGTTAGTAAGACTACGATAATCAGCAGGGCGCTTTTCAACGGTAATTTTTGCTTGGGAAGCGGTGCTGGTAGATAGCGGCGTGAGTAGGTGTTTGCTGCAAAGGAACCTAGAATCAGTGGCAATAATAGTAAGGATGAAGTGTAGAAGAGGTATCCGGGTAGGATCCAACCAAAGGCGCACATGAGTAATAGTGAGCAGTAGGTGGAAATATTCCAGGCGATAGTGCCTTGTTTGAAAGCTAAATCTAAAGCAAATTCGTCTTGGTAGAACTGCTGGTACTTGCGGATAATTTGATCACTGAAATGGTTCATAGTTTTTTCCTACTTTCAGTCTGTCAGGGGGAGTTTTGGGGGTGACTCAATTAGTGAGGACGATCTAGGAGCTTACTTGCAAATCTTCGTTTCCAAAGACTTGTTCCACACTGGCCTCTAACTGTTTGCATAGTTTTAACGCTAAATGTACGGAGGGGGAATAATTTCCTCGTTCGATATTGGCGATGGTTTGCCTAGAGACCCCCACCGCCTGAGCTAAGTCAGCCTGTGAGATTTCGCGCCACCGCCTTAGTTGGCGTAGCTTATTTGGCATCGTGTCAACTTCCATATGTATAATGTAAAAGAAAGTTTACATAGTGTCAAGTTGTTTTGGCTAGTTTTCGGGTAGCGTGTAGCTGGAGCCGTCCGTGCTTCGTTGGATGACTCCACTTTCGACGGCATCTCGCCGGCATAGGGCTGGGTCGGTGACGAACATTTTTAGCCCTGTGTTTAGCTCGCTTTCGCTCAGACTAGGTTTGTTTAAACGACGAAATACTTCTAGGCAATAGAAGTTGCTAAGGGGCACTCGCACTTCAGTTTTTACGGGCAGGTCGGTGGGGTGTGTTGTGCCCCCAGTTGGGGTGGTGATGTGCCTGCTTTTATTGTGGCAGGTGGTTTTTGGCGTTTTCGAGCCAGTCTTGGGGGATGCGGGTGAAGTAGAGTCCTTGGGTTTCTCGCTCCCAGAGCAGGCCGAGGTTGCCGTCGGGTAGGACGCACAGGCACTGGTAAACGTAGTGTTGGGGGTTGAAGGTGCGTGAGGCGATCCAGGTGCGGCCCCCGTCCTCGGATAGGCGTAGGACTCCGCGACCTCGGTAGGGTAGGAGTTGGGAGGCGTTGGCGAAAATGAGGCGCCACGGGTGCGCCTCAGTGGGGGCGTTGATGGCGTTGGGTTGGCAGAATACTTCAGGTATTTCGGGCACAAAGTAGGGGTTTTCCCAGCTTTCACCGCCGTCGGTGGAGGTGGCGGCAAGGACTTTCCCAGCCGGGTGCTGGTTGCGCATCAGCAGTAGTAGTTCCCCGTTTTCGCGTTCGACGACGGTGCATTCGTAGGCTCCGGCGCGCGGGTCGGCGGCGGTGCGGGCACACAGGGTTTCCCCCTCGAAGTTTCGTCCGTCGTTCATGCTGGCCCCAAGCTGCCAGGTTTGCCCGTGATCATCGGAGTAGACAACGGCGGCACTGAACACGTCCCGGTGCTCGATGGAGTTTAAGTAGACGGGGGCAACTAGCCGGCCCGCGAACTTTCCGCCCCGGATTTGGATCCCGTTGCCGGGTGCGGCCCCGAGGAATGGCATCCACTCTTGTTTTACCAGGTGGTTGAGGTGTTGCGGGGTGGACCAGGTGGCTCCGTCATCGTCCGAAAACACTACTTGCAGGTAGCAGGTGCGGGCAGTGTGCAGGGTTTCATGCGGGTCCTCTCCCAGCGCCAAGTACACGTTCCCGCCCGGGCGCGAGGCCGGTTGCGCCTCGGGTTGGTTTGAGTCCCTGCCAGCCCCAGCGTTTTCGGGTTTGAGGTTCTGGCCCGCGCGCGGGTCTGTTTCGGTGACGGTAACATTACCGTCCACGTCCACATGATAGTTGGTGGGCTGGCCGTCGCCGGTGGTGACAGTGCCGTCAGGATGCCACACGTATTGTTGGCCGGCACGGTCGAATAGGAGCGGCTTCCCGTCCTCGGTAAGTCCGAGGCCGGGGTCGGCATTGGGTTGGCCGATCGCCCCGGGAAAGTGGTCTAATAGTGCGAAAATGCGGCCGGTTTGCCGGTCTTGCAGCAGGCAGGAGTCGGTGGCGGAAGCCCCAGTGGCGCCCTCGCCTGGCCACGTGACAATGGTTTGCATGGGCTGCCAGGTGCGGCCCGAGTCCAGTGAGCGGCGTAGCACGAAGTTGACTTTGTTGGGGGCGTCGTTGGGGATGGTTTCGCGTTGGTCGGCGCCGGCGAGCACTACCCCGTTTTGGGTGGTCAGCAGGGAGGGGATGCGGTACGAGACGCATTGGTGGTACCCGTAGTCGAAGAGGCATTGGGTGTCGAGGGGCTCGTGCCCGGACAGGCCTTTGATTTGCCACTCGTTCAGTGGGGTGGGGTGGATTGCCGCGTTGCGTACTTCCCCGAAGAGTCGTTGCCCGCGGGTGTCTTGCCCGATGGTGAGCAGGCCGAGGCCGCCCGGTAGGTCCGCGAAGAAGGCTCTGCCAGGCAGGTGCGCTTCAAGGTAGCCGTCGATGAACAGGTCGATGGCTCCGCGCGCGACTCGCACCACTACGTCATGCCAGTTGCCTTCGCCCCACCAACCGTCGGCGGTGAATTCGCGCCACTGGCCCGCTTCGGTCAGCACTTCGAAGATGATGCCGTGGGGCAAAATTTTAAGCCGCAGGTTTTCTGGGCCGAGGTCGCCCTCGGCAGTTTGGGCGGCGCCAGCCATGATGGTGCCGTACTGGCCGGGCCCACGCACTCGAAAACGGGTGAAGATGGTACCTTCGGACAGTTTTGCCACCTGTCTGGTGTCGTAGTCGGAAAGTCGATTCGCGGCGAACTCGATCAGTGGGGTGGGCTCGAGGGCACGCGCCCGGATCGCCTGGGGGGACAATGCTTCGGGAAGTACCTCAAACTCTGTGGTTTCAAGGCCCTCGCGATCGGCTAAGGTAAACAGGATGTCTGTCCCGTTCGCGAAAGCCTGAACTGTGCTTACAGTATGCGCAGTAGACCCAGGCTTGGAGTTATCTGTTAATTGTTCCGAGTGGGTCTTTGGGGTTAACCCGGCAGGGGATAGGTCGGCGGTGGCGCTAAAACACTGGTAGCCATCCAAGAAAATCTTGCTACCCGACTCGGCGCTCGAGGTGACCATCAGTGAATGCCAGGCTCCGTCGCACACATTCGCGGTATCTTCCATATCGAGTCGTACTGGGGCTAGGGCAGTTTGTCCCAACAAGTAGAGGGTTTTGCCGCTAATGCTTAGTATCCAGCCGGGTGTGGCCTCGTTTGGTCGTGGGGATCGGCTGCTCGGCTGGGCGGTGACGGGCTGGTCGATCTCGGTTTCTAACTGGGCGGTGACGGGCTTGTTTTCCGTGTCCTCTGACTGGGCAGTGACGGGTTCGGTTCCCTTATCTATAGGGCAGGCGGTGAGTAGTTCGCCCTCGGTGGTAGCCCGGAAATTAAAACAAACACTGACTTCGCTGGCAGTATTAGGCAGTTTCATTAGTAGTTCCTTTACCCCAAATGGGAACAGTTAGTTACTTTCCAAGATTCGCACACCGGTTTGGCCGAAGCAAATTTCAATAACCCCAATCTGTCCCTGACAGAGCTGTACAGAATTTTATACTTGCATCAGATCCAAATTTTCCATTTTTGCTGATCCGAAACAGCCCCTCTCGTTGATCGAGAACTGTCACATTCGACAGTGGTTCTAGCGGGGTAAATAGTCGGTGAAATTCTTACTTAGAGTCGCAAAAAACAGTACTAAAGGCCTTGAAATTTAAGGAAAATCTCAGCTGAGAATAATTTCCGTAAAGCAAAATCTAATATGGCTTTATTTGATATAAAAAATCAGTTACAGTAGTTATCGACTTTATATGCGGTGGTTCGCATATAAAGTTAGGAACCGGTATGACGTGCGGGTCATACCAGCTCCTAATTTCCTGATTCCCTTTAAGGGATGTTCGGCGCCCCGAGTTTTTACAGTCCCACTCGGGGCGCTAAGCATATTCACTTAAAAATCGTTAGTCCTTTAACCTTAGCATCTTTGGCCTCTAATTTTTACCTAAAAAATGTTGTAAATCTCTATCTTGTCAAAAACGTGTCGAAATTTTGCGAAAATTTCGACACGTTTTTGCGATATGTCGAAAGTTGCGACATATTTCGACATATTATCTGTATTGCCTCGCCCCGAGTGACTGCTTGGCGTATGGCCTGTGCGTTCTCGGTGGGTTAGAGGTCGAGACGGCTGTAGTAGCGGCTGGTTGCGGCTAGGGAGGCGGCGTAGCAGAGCCCGGCTACGATGAAGGCCAAAATCAGTAGTAGATTTTGATGGTCAAGCAAGGCGTTGACTAGTTGGGTGATGGCCGAGGGCGAGTGCCAATTGTAGTTTCATTCCAATACCGCGGCTTAACTCGCTAACTGTGGCGGTCGGGGAAAGCTGCCACATTTCAAAGTATTGGTCTATAAGGGCCTAGTCCCAGTTTGTATAAAAGTTGGCAACCTGGCCGCTTAACTGGCCTAAACGTAGATTGTCGGGATAATGCGGGGTGTCAAAAACAACGCCCACCTGGTTGTGATCCAGTTTGGTAACTTCCCTCGAATCTGGGTGGGCCAACCCTAAAGCTAAACGCAGTGTGGTGGTTTTACCCGCCCCGTTAGCGCCCACAAACCCAGTAATGTAACCGCGCGGAACTTGCAAAGAAAGATTTAAACAAACATTGTCGTACCGTTTAGTGACTCGGTTGAACTCTAAAACATTCTCTTGGTTCATGATTCCTCCAAACTCAACCGTTGTAACAATTCCTGGACATCGGTCAAAGGCAACGCAGCACTGCGTGCCTGGCTTAGAGCCGCCCCCAAAATGCCCCTCGATCCTAGAAAGGGCTTCCTGCTTTAGCGTTTCAGGGCTTGTGGGAAGGATAAAACTACCTTTTCCCTGCATGTTGGCAATCAAACCAGCACTCGCCAAATCGTTGTAAGCGCGCGTAGTAGTAATGACGCTAACCCCCAAATCTCTAGCTAAAGCCCGAATTGAAGGCAGTGGATCACCCGCAGCTAAATCGCCAGAGAGGATTTGCTCTTTAATCTGCTCACGAATCTGGGCGTAAATTGGTTGCCCAGAAGTAGCCGACAAAACAATCGAAATAGGCATCATCACCCCCTAAACAACTAAGTGTATATATGCGGTATATACAGTTGTGTTTTGGACGGCTAATCGGTGGTTGTTTTGGTTTACTCTTTTTGTAGAAATATCCCTATATGCGGGGCAGATTTGTTGGTTTTTTTATGATTGTCTTTCTTGTTATCGCTTTGCTAAAAAGAGAGGATACTTAAACTTATTACTTAAAGTTTTGCTCAAAGGAGTGTCAAAATGAATAACTTTAAATATCGGTTCCTAAATTCATTTTGGACCCTCGGCCTTTGTGGCCTCATGTTGGCTTTCCCGATCACCTGGTTTGCACAGTCGCTCTTGAAAGATAACTATTTTTGGTTCCTTGCAGTGACGGTTGTGCTAGTAAATCAGGCAATCTTGATGTTGCTGCAAAAACAATCTGGTGAGTTCACGGCCGCAGACCTGAAAAAACTAGCCTTTGCAGTTTTTCTAACTGGGGTTGATAGTGCCTTATGGGCTAACTGGTCATTCTCTGATGGCTTCCTAGAAGGTAGTGGCACCTTAAAAATGGGGCTTTTCTTCTTGATCGCCGCAACCTACTGCTGGCTAATTTTCAAAGCATTTTTGCCAATCTACCTGCAGCTATTCAAACTAAGCGTCCCCGGCAAGGAAGAATCAATGCTGCAAGGACTGGTGGGGAATGAAGTCGACGCCGCCCCAGTATTGCCTGAAAACGACGACGTACCTACGTCCTAAAAGTGGAGGATGGCATCGTCGGCGCCCCTACACCCTGAAATCGAAACGACACTACGGCCTTGTCTCAATAGTGCAGCGAGAGCAACAATCCCAGTAAGGCGAATCGTTTTGAAACGCGAAAAACGGGTGGGACCTAAATAAAAGGTCCCACCCGTTAATCAATGCCATTTACAGCCAGTCAAACAACCTAAGCGGTAAGCCGGATAGTTTTTGGAGGGTTCGCCAGTTTAAAACCGTGTGAGTTAAAAACTAGGCTAGCCAAAACTGGCTTTGGTTTCGTGGCTAACGCGTTAGTTGCGGTTAGCTCACTTACCCTGGGAAGCAACAGCCTTGATGGCAGCTTCAGCAGCTGCTGGGTCAAGGTAGCGGCCACCCTTGGTGACTGGCTTGAGGTCTTCGTCGAGTTCGTAAACCAACGGAATACCGGTAGGAATGTTCAAGCCGGCAATGTCTTCGTCCGAAATGCCATCCAAGTGCTTCACGATCGCACGCAAGGAGTTACCGTGAGCAGCAATCATGATGGTCTTGCCGGTCTTAATGTCAGGAACAATCACGTCGTTCCAGTAAGGGAGCAAGCGTTCGAGCACGTCCTTCAAGCATTCGGTAGCAGGAATTGGTTCGCCAGCGTAACGTGGGTCGCCATCCTGGGAGAATTCGGAACCGAGTTCAATGGCCGGCGGTGGTACGTCGTAGGAACGACGCCATTCCATGAACTTTTCCTCGCCGTATTCGTCGCGGATTTCCTTCTTGTTCTTGCCCTGCAAAGCGCCGTAGTGACGTTCGTTTAGACGCCAGTTGCGCTCCACTGGAATCCAGTGACGATCAGCAGCATCCAAAGCCAAGTTGGCGGTCATGATGGCGCGACGCAACATGGAGGTGTAAAGCTTTTCTGGTAGTACGCCAGCTTCCTTTAGCAAAGCGCCGCCGCGAGCAGCTTCAGCCTTGCCCTTTTCCGACAAAGGCACATCCACCCAACCGGTGAACAGGTTCTTAGCGTTCCATTCGCTCTCGCCGTGACGGAGCAGCACCAAGGTGTAGGTCATTTCAACCCTTTCTATAACGGTGTCAAATACGCGCCCATTGTAACCCCGATAACACCTGTGTGCTAATAGCTAAGGCAAAATTTTTCTACTAGCCGAGGACGCCCTCGGCTAGCAAACCCCACAGGCAAAGTTCGGTAGGTCAAAGTACCCAGCCAAGCAAAATGCCCCCCGCTCAAAACAGAGCAGGGGACATGAATGCGGATTGATTATTTAGAGGAAAGCTCTAGAAAACTCAGTTGTGGGAACCGTGGAGGGCTCGTTCACCACGAATAATGAAGACGACACGGTTAGCAGCCTTCAAAGTGTGGTCACCCAAGCGCTCCCAGAAACGGCTCATCAAAGTAGCGTTCACGATCTGGGAACGATCCAAATCATTTGCCGGATCCTGTACCTGGCGGCGAACCTGCAAGTGGTAGTCGTCAATCAAATCGTCGCCAGCAATAATCTTGTCGGCCAACTCCAAATCATGATCGGTGATTAGTTCAACCAACAAAGCGGTGGAGGAGGCGCAAACATCAGCCATCTGGTTCAAAGTGGTCTGGATTGGCTCTGGTGCTGCTGGCTGTGGGTAAGAGTTGCGAGCCATCGAAGCCACGTGGCGGGCAAAATCGCCGATGCGTTCCAAAGTATCCGAAAGCTTCAAAGCACCAATGATTAGGCGCAAATCGGAAGCAACTGGACCCTGCAGAGCCAACATGGACAAGCAGTTAGCCTCAATCTCATCAGCCAACTCATCGATGCGATCATCCGCGTCAATGGTCTGTTCGGCAAGCACCAAGTCGTTATCACGCAAGCAAACCCGAGCCCGGTCAGTGGCCCGAGCAACCTGACGAGCCATTCGCTCCAAATCTTCACCCAAGTGCTCTAGGTCTTGCTTGTAAATCTCACGCATCGTGTCTCCTTATGAGGGGATTAGCCTCAAGTTGGTGGGTCATCGGTTCCACGCCCCGCCCTCGGCAAGTGAACAGCAGCTAAGTTAAACCCTAGCGAAACTCTAAAAGTAGCGCGCGTAAAACCCAACAATCCCAATTCAGTAACTGTTGGTGTAACTATCTCACCAGAGTAAGGCAAACACTGATACTCAAGCAGGTTAACATCAGGTAAACAAGCATTGCCCTGATAGTTACGGAGAAGCCGAAGAAACTAGAAACAAGGTAATCTTTTATCCGTGGAACAAACCGTGATTTTGCTTGTTATCGTCGGCCTGCTCGGCCTGCTGGTCGGAGCTGTCGGCGTGGGAGCTGCGTGGGCTTCAGAAAAAGCACACCAGCCCAAACCAAAACCTGAAAAACCAGAAGAACAAACCCTCTCGCCCGAGGTATTGTCAATGCTGGCCGCGGTTCCCTACGTTTCCATCGTGCTCGACCCACAAGATCGAGTAGTTCGTGCCGACGCCAACGGTTACGCCTACGGACTTGTCTCCGGGGAAGAACTCGTACACCCCGAATTAAAAGAAGCAGTCGCGAAACTGCGCCGAGACGGCAAAGTTACCGAACAAGAATACGAACTACACCGTTCCGCCCTAGCAGGCACCGAACATTTCCCCGCCATGGTCCGCCTCGCACCCCTGCGCCGCGGCTACGTTTTATTGCTGGCCGAGGACGTTTCGGGCCCGCAAAGACTAGAAGCAACCCGTCGAGACTTCACCGCCAATATCTCGCATGAACTAAAAACTCCCGTCGGAGCCATCTCCCTGCTGGCTGAAACCCTAGCCTCCCACCCGGACAATCCCGAAGCTGTTGCCCACTTCTCGGGCCAACTGCTCAAAGAATCCGCGCGACTAACCAACCTCATCTCCGACATTATTGACCTTTCCCGCCTGCAAGCCCCAGGGGTGCTAGAAGCCCCCAAGGTAGTAAATATTGACCAAGTAATCGGGCAGGCAGTAGAAGCCTCCGCCCTGACTGGCAAAGCCAATGGGATTGAAATCGTGGTGGGCCAACCCTCCAACGCGATGGTTCTCGGCGACTTTGATCTACTTACCACAGCAGTGCGCAACCTACTAGATAACGCCATCCGCTACTCCGAACCAAATACCAAAGTTTCGGTTGCCGCCACCCTCGAAGACGACCTCGTACGAATCAACGTGGTAGATCAGGGCATCGGCATCGCCCCCGAAGAACAAGAACGAATCTTCGAACGCTTCTACCGGGTCGACCCCGGGCGCTCCCGCGCGAAAGGCGGCACTGGCCTCGGCCTTTCCATCGTCAAACACGTGGCCGCGAAACACGGCGGCACCGTCAGCGTCTGGTCTCGACTAGGCCGCGGCGCCTCATTTACACTAGTGTTACCTGCAGCACCCCAAACGCTTACCGGGGAAGCAGGAACGGTTACCGAAGCCGGTGACCAGCACCCAGCCGTCGAGGACGAAGCCGCCTCCGCCCTCGGCCAGCACGAAACTGACGAGTAAGGAGCGAAGACGCCATGACGACCATCCTGGTAGTTGACGACGAAGAAACATTCCGGGACACGCTCAGCTTTTCCCTACGGCAAGACGGCTTCAAAGTATTTACCGCCTGCGATGGCAATAAGGCACTCGAAGTCTTCGCCCGCCAAAAAATCGACCTCGTCTTGCTTGACCTGATGATGCCAGGCATGTCCGGCACCGAAGTTTGCAAGCAACTACGGCAAGAATCCAATGTCCCCATCATTATGGTCACCGCCAAAGATGAAGTGGTCGACAAGGTGGTCGGACTCGAACTCGGAGCCGACGACTACCTGCCCAAGCCCTACTCATACCGAGAACTCCTCGCCCGTATTCGCGCGGTACTTCGGCGTGGCCAAAGCGCCGAAACTGCCGAGGACGACAGCATCATCCAGGTAGGTCAAATCCGTATGGATGTTGCGCGGCACCAAGTCACCTCAAACGGCGAAGAAATTACCCTTGCCCTGCGAGAATTTGAACTGCTCGAATACCTGCTGCGTCACCCCGGACGCGTCCTCACCCGCGCGCAACTCCTGGACCGCGTGTGGGGCAGTGTTTACCTTGGCGACAGTAAAACCCTAGACGTGCACATTAAGCGCCTACGCAACAAGCTTGAGGCCGACCCATCCAACCCCACGCTGATCACCACCGTGCGCGGCCTCGGCTATCGCCTCAACGCCTAAACTAAGCTTCTTCGCGTTTTGGCCGCCAGCTCACTGCCCTGGCGAAGTGGTCACAAGCGAACCTTAAAGCCTAAATAAAGTTTCCGTGAGTAAGTGTGCACTTAGTGGTAAAATAGGGATGTTCACCGTAGGTTCAATTGATAAGTCAGGGCATAAATATGGCATTTGAGGTTGGCGAGACTGTTGTTTATCCGCACCATGGTGCTGCCACTATTGAGGCAATTAAACAGCGCGTGGTTCGCGGCAAAGAAATGACTTACTTGACTTTGCGAGTTAACCAAGGTGACCTCACTATCCAAGTTCCTGCCGACAATGTCGAAATGGTTGGCGTGCGCGATGTGGTCGACGCCGACGGCCTAAAAGTTGTTGCTGATGTACTCCGCGCCGAAAATGTGGACGAACCATCGAACTGGTCGCGCCGCTACAAGGCAAACATCGAAAAGATTGCCACCGGTGACATTGTGAAAGTTTCCGAGGTCGTTCGTGACCTCACCCGTCGCGACCGTGACCGCGGCCTCTCCGCTGGCGAAAAGCGCATGCTCGCGAAAGCCCGCCACATCCTAGTTTCCGAACTTGCCCTCGCCCGCGATATTCCGCACGACCAGGCTGAAGTACGCCTCGACACCGTGTTGGCTGAAAGCCTAGGCGTGGACATTTCCACCTTCCGTGAACTAGACATGGTCGAAGGTGATGACGAAGAGTGACGATTGCCCCTCGTGGCAACTAGTACTCACCGCCGCCGGCAGTGGCACTCGCCTTGGTGCTGGCATCCCCAAAGCCCTCGTTGAAATCGCAGGAAAACCTCTACTTACCTGGGCCTTCGAACGGGTCGCCGGAGCCCCCGGCCTCGAAAAAATTGTGGTCACCGCCCCCGAAACAGACCTGCCAGCCTTTCAAGCCTGCCTCCCCGACAACTACCCACATCCATGCACCTTCGTTGCTGGGGGAGACACTCGCGCCGCCTCCGTCCAAGCTGGCCTCAAAGCGCTAAAAGCGCAATTGGCTGCGGACCATGCCGCCACTTCCAACGACCATGCCAACTTTGACAGTCGCGTCCTAGTGCACGATGCAGCCCGCACCTGGTGCCCGCCCGAAGTATTCGCCACCGTCGCCTCGAGCCTCACTGACCAGGTGCGCGCAGTCATCCCCGCCCTACCAGTTGTTGACACCATCAAAACCATTCGCATTGCCGAGGACGGAGAGTGGGTAGAAACAACGCCGGCACGCGACCTGCTACGGGCAGTGCAAACCCCGCAAGGCTTCTGGCTAAACCAAGTCCTAGCACTAGGGCAGAGCCCAGAGGCAACCAGCGCCAGCGTCACCGACGAAGCCAGTCTCTATGAAGCCCACGGGATCGGGGTCAAGCTAGTGGCCGGTTCTCCCTCGGCCCTGAAAATTACCAACCCAGAAGACTTGGAATGGCTCAGCCGCGAAATCGCAGGCAACCCCAACAAATAAGCCAAAAGCAACCGAAAAGGGCACGCAAAACCCAAAGCGGAAACGGAACTATCCACAAAAATGAGTGTTCCGCATGCCACAAAGTGAGATGACCGCTAAAGTTGGAAGCGTGAGTGCGAAAAATCAGACCCAGTCGCCTGTAAATCCCGCCGGAATCAACGCTAATGAAGCGAAAAAGCCCGCGGGAAAGTCCAAGATTTTCACCTGGCCCGTGGTGGCCTGGTCCCTATGGGATTTCGGTTCGGCCGCTTTCAACGCGGTGGTGACCACCTTCGTGTTCTCCACCTACCTAACGAGCGACCAAATGTTTACCGACTCGGACACCGCCCAAAAGCTACTTTCGCAGGGCTTGACCATCGCCGGTATCGTGATCGCCTTGTTGGCCCCCATCACCGGGCAGCGAGCCGACCGTCGCGGCAAAGGCACCTTCCTACTGGGGCTTAACACCTTCGCCGTGGTTGGCTGCATGGTGGCCATGTTCTGGGTGCACCCCGATTCCGCCCTCGGCCCCCTCGGAGCCCTGTGGCTCGGCATCATCCTGATGGGTCTGGGTAACATCTTCTTCGAGTTCGCCTCCGTTAACTACAATGCCATGCTCGGGCGCATTTCCAAGCCTGAAAATATGGGCACCATTTCGGGTATCGGCTGGGGCTCAGGCTACTTCGGGGGAATTTTGCTCCTTGGTCTATTGCTCGTCGGCTTCTTGGGGGACGGGGCCCACTGGTTCGGCGTCCCTAACGACAACCACCTGCCGATTCGCGCCTCCATTCTTTTCTCGGCCCTTTGGTTCGGGGCTTGTGCCCTGCCGGTCCTCTTCACCATCCGAGGACGCAAATACGAGTCCAGCGAAGCGGGAGCCGATGACGGTCACGAAACCATCATTGATTCCTACCGCTTCCTTGGGCGCACCATCAAATCTCTTTTCAAAGAAGCGCCACAAACTTTGCTTTTCCTGGCGGCCTCGGCTATCTTCCGTGACGGTCTAGCCGGCGTCTTCATGTACGGCGCCATCATCGGTCGTTCCGTCTTCGGTTTCGATCAAGGACAGATCATGATCTTCGCGATCCTTGCCAATGTGGTCGCCGGTATTGCCACTTGGGCATTCGGGTGGATTGAAGATCGGATCGGCCCCAAGAAGGTCATCATTATTTCACTCGTCTCGATGATTACCTGCGGTTTCATCGTCTTCTTCGCCCACAATGGTGGTCAAATCATCTTCTGGACCGTGGGGCTAGTCCTGACGGCCTTCGTCGGCCCCGCCCAGTCCGCTTCCCGAGCCTTCCTCGGCCGTATGATCCCCGAAGGGCGAGAAGGTGAAGTCTTCGGACTTTACGCTACTACCGGACGAGCTGTGTCCTTCCTAGCACCAGCCATGTATTTCGTGTCACTTCAAGTGGGTGAGGCTTTAACTGGGCTCGAAAAGGGATATGATTACTGGGGTATTCTTGGTATCGTTTTGATTTTGTTCCTGGGTCTGTTGATTTTGATTCCAGTGAAACCAGAACGAGCACATCTAAACCATTAATCAGTAATCCGTTTTTGGAAGGAACTAAATGATTAAGTCTTCACAGTGGCTTACCATTGGCGCGCTCGCGATCAGTGGTGCACTTCTAGCAGGTTGTTCTCCTGCTTCTAAATCAGAGCCGGCCCCAGCACCGCGAGTAAGCACTCCTGCTGCTACCGTTGCTCCCACTGTGGAACCGACCGTCCCAGCAACCCCAGCGGCGCCCTCGGCCAGCCCCACACCAACACCAAGTCCGGAACCTGCCAAGGAACCAACTAAGGAAGAAAAACCGCAGCCTACCCCAGAAACTGGGAAGAAGCCGGAAGATCCTAAGAAGGACGACAAGAAGCCTGCTGACAATAAAGACAACCAGGCCAAACCGGGCGACAAGGGTGACAAGAAGGGCGACCAAGACAAAGGTAAGGATGCCTCCAAACCACCAGCCGGGGAAAACAACGTACAGGTTAGCTCTGGTCTGAACTCCGACCAAGGTGGCCCGAACTGTGCCGAAGTTAAGTGCGTGGCCCTCACCTTCGATGATGGCCCTGGCGAATACACCGCTGCCACCCTTGACGCGCTGAAGAAAGCCGGCGTGAAAGCCACCTTCTTCGTCATGGGTAAGAACGTAATTGAACACCCTGACCTAGTAAAGCGTGAAGCCCAAGAAGGTAACGCGGTAGGTAACCACTCGTGGAACCACCCGCAGCTCACCCAAGTTTCCAACAAGGGGCTCGGCCACCAGATCCTCGATACCAACAATGAGATCAAAAAGATTCTCGGGGTTGGCACTCACCTGATGCGCCCACCATACGGCGCAGTCAACCACCGCGTCCGCAACTACCTGGCCGAAAACCAGCAGGCAGTCATCCTCTGGGATGTGGACACGCTCGATTGGAAACACAAGAATGTTGACAAGGCAATGGAATTCATTCGTCAAGAAGTGAAGCCAGGCGGCATCATCTTGATGCACGACATTCACCCAGTCGCCCCGAAGGTGGTGCCCATCGTAGTGGCTGAACTAAAGAAACAGGGCTACCACTTCGTGACCATCCCACAGCTATTCGCTGACAAGGGCCTCATCCCAGGTGCCAAGCACTTCGGACACGATCAAATCTTGAAGTAAACAAAACTAGAAAAGTTTGGGCCGACCTCATTGATTGAGGCCGGCCCAAACTTTTTATGTTGATGTGTCCCGGAAGGATGCTGCTGAGCGGGGCCTTAGTTGTCTTTGAGTGATGTTGCCGCTGAACAGGCTTCGATTTGGCCCCGATGGAAGGGCACCCATGAAATGTTGCTGCTCGTAGTCCGGAAGGGTATCCCCACGAAACGGCGTCTTACTTTGCTCCGAAGTAGCGGTTAAACATGCTAGGAGCGTCTGGGTTGGCAAACTCAAATCCAGCCTTTTCGAGCTGGTCTGGGAAAGTACGGGCCGAAGCCAACAACAATTCTTTGCCCATATCGCCAGCGAGTTTTACTGCCGGCGCGGGAGCTACCCACGGGGAGGGAACCTTGGCCCGCCACGACAAGAAATCATGCAGATCCTTATTACGAATGGGCACGGGCGAAGTCAGGTTAAACGGCCCGGTAAAGTTATCGTTTTCGAGGGCGAAAAGTAGGGCACTGGCCGCATCATCCAAACCAATGTAAGCCTGCCACTGGCGGCCATCACCTAGGCGAGCACCTAAACCGAAACGGTAGAGCTTTTCAAGCATGGCACCAATGCCGCCGCGGTCAGAAACTACTAACCCGGTGCGGTTTTGGGCAGTTCGGATGCCGGCGTCCTCGGCCACCTGCGCGCAAGCCTCCCACTCCTGGCACAAGTTAGCTAGGAACCCTTGACCAACCTGGTGCGAATCGAGGTCGGACAGGCGAGCCTCGCCCCGATCCCCATAAAAACCGATCGCACTCCCTGAAAGGAACACCTTTGGTCGGTCCACGGCTGGCAAATTTGCCATAGTTTGAGCCAAAGTCTCAGTCGAATCGAGGCGCGAAGCGCGCAATAGCTTGCGCCTAGACTTAGTCCACGGATTTGGGGCAATGGCCGCCCCGTTTAAACAAACCACCGCATCAGCACCCACTACTGCTGCCGGGTCCAGCTCGTGTTTCGCTGGATTCCAGTAGGCGAACTCATCACCATTTTCACGGTACTGCACGCCCGTAACTTGACCACTATCTGAGCGGTGCAAGGTGCGGATCTTCCAGCCATGCTCGCGAGCCTTTTCAATCAAGGCACTACCAACCAGTCCTACCCCGGCAACTAGCAAAGTCCGATCGCTTTGCTGTGGCGCAAAACCTGCAGGCTGGCTCGAAGAAGGAGCAGTTTTATTAGCTTTTCCGTGTTTTTCCGTGGTATTTTCAGTCATATATCCACTGTACCAGCCAGCTAGTAAGTCTCAGATTCTTGAGAAGCTAGTCACTATTCCCGTGTTTATGTTGTACGGCGTTAACACAATAAGTTACCTTAGTGGCAACTTAACCATCCAGAGCAGCGAAGAGACTTGGCTCGATGAAGCTGCAGCAACCCCCGGTTAACGGTGAGGGTGCTTCCGCCAAGATCGATGGAGGATTCACATGAGGAACTTCGGTAAAAAGGCCGCAAAAGCGCCGGCCACTGAGGATAATTTGCTTGGCGGTGGCCAGGCTTCCTCGCCAGTCGCTAGCGAAAACATCATTGAACTGATTGGGCTAGGCAAAACCTACCGAAGCGAAAAAGGCCAAGAAGTCAACGCTTTGGTTGACGTGAATCTAACCGTTCGTCGCGGCGAAATCCACGGCATTGTGGGCCAGTCCGGTGCCGGTAAATCAACTCTGATTCGTTGCCTCACCGCTCTTGAACAGCCTACTTCCGGCCAGGTCATCATTGACGGCACGGATGTTTCACACCTCAAGCAGTCCCAGTTGCGTGAAGCCCGCCGCAATATTGGCATGGTTTTCCAGCACGCTAACTTGTTGGATTCGCGCACTGTCGCCCAAAACATTGCCTACCCGCTAGTTTTGGCCAAGCGTCCCAAGGCAGAAATCAAAGCCACCGTCGATCGTCTACTCGACTTCGTGGGCTTGACTGCTCGCGCCAACTCTTACCCTTCAGAACTTTCCGGCGGCCAGAAACAGCGCGTCGGCATTGCGCGCGCCTTGGCCGATAACCCGCCGGTGGTGCTTTGTGACGAGCCGACCTCGGCCCTCGATACCGAAACCACCCGCCAGATCCTCGACCTGCTAACTCGTTTGCAGCGCGAACTGGGCGTCACCATCGTCATCATCACCCACGAAATGGGTGTGGTTCGAGAAATCTGCGACTCGGTTACTTTGCTCGAGGCCGGTCAGGTCGTCCAGTCTGGACCCTTGTCAGAGATTGTGCAGGATGTTTCTTCTGCTCTTGCCGAAGAAATCGTCCCGTTCCCCTCGGTTGATTACGCCGACCTGAACCTCTCCCGTGACGTGCTACTGGATGTGCGTTTTACTTCGCAGCCAGGCAAACCGACCGGTTCGGCCGTCCTCGGCCTAGCCTCACAACTTGGGGCTGACTTGGCTGCGGGCACCTTCGAAACCCTCGGCAATACTCAGGTTGGGCGTCTCGCGCTCACCCTTGATCGTCGACACCTGTCGGAGGCGAAAGCCGCCTTCGCCGCCCAAGGAATCTTTGTTAAGGAGGTGGAAGTAGCATGACCACGCTACTAAACGCAGTACAACCTGCCACCCTACTTCCTGCGGACGGTACCTGGTTCCACAACCCAGCCATCCAGCAAGGCCTTCTGCAGGCGATTTGGGAAACCCTCGAAATGAGTTTCGTTGCCACCCTCATCACCGTGCTAATCGGGCTACCTTTGGGTCTCGCCCTAGTGGCCACCAGCAAGGGACACTTGTTTCCCAACCCGGGTGTGAACTCGGTGCTGGCGGTGATTGTTAACTTTGGTCGTTCGATCCCGTTCTTGATTCTAGCGATCGCGATTATGCCCTTCACCCGCCTAGTTTCGGGCTCCACCCTCGGTTGGAAAGCCACCGTGGTGCCACTCGTGGTCGGGGCAGTGCCTTACTTCGCCCGCCTCGTAGAATCGAATATCCTTGGCATCGAATGGGGCAAGGTAGAAGCCGCCCAAATGATGGGTGCTTCCCGCTCACGTATTCTTTTCGACGTCCTAGTCCGAGAAGCTAGCGCCCCACTGGTTCAGTCCATCACCATCCTTGCCGTCACCATCATCGGTTACGGTGCCATGGCTGGTGCCCTCGGTGCTGGCGGCCTCGGCCAGATGGCCATGAACTATGGCTACTCTCGCTTCGAACCAGACGTCATGGTTATTACCGTCATCATGATTGCGATTATCGTTCAGCTCACCCAGATGATTGGCGACATGATTAGCCGGCGTGTGGATCACCGCTGAGGAAACCACCGCCGGAGCCAGGCGCAGTAGCGCTAAACCCCCAAAACTTTTCAACCCCCGGGGCACAAGTACCCCAAAACAAAAACTTTACTGAAATCAACCACACCCGCCAAAAGGCGGAACCGAAAGGAAAACACCAATGCGTAACCTAACCGCAAAAGCAGCCATCGTCCTAGCAACCGGCGCCCTCGCCCTCTCCGGCTGCGGCTCCGACAGCCAGGAAGCCAACACCGGTAACGACAAAGTCACCGAAATTACCGTGGGTGCTTCGCCAGTTCCTCATGCCAAGATCCTCGAATACATTAACGAAAACTTGGCCGAAAAGAACGGCATCAAGCTAAACATTAAGCAGTTCGACGACTACGTCCAGCCAAACGAAGCCCTTAACTCCAAGGACCTCGACGCTAACTTCTTCCAGACCAAGCCTTACCTCGATGACCAGGCACCAAAGCACGGCTGGAAGTTCACCCCAGGCAAGGGCGTTCACCTCGAACCACTAGCCATTTACTCCTCCAAGCTCAAGGACGTTAACGAACTTCCTGAAGGCGGCAAGGTCGGCATCATCAACGACCCAACCAACCAGGCGCGCGCCCTTAACCTGCTCGCCCAGGCTGGCCTAGTCGAGGTTCCCGCCTCCGGTGACGTCACCATCCACACCGTCAAGCCACTCAAGAAGTTCGAATTCGTCGAGGTCGCCGGCCCACAGTTGGCCCGCTCCCTCCAGGACGTTGACCTTGCCGTCATCAACGGTAACTTCGCCCAGTCCGCAGGGCTCGCCCCGAAGAAGGACGGCCTAGTGGTCGAAAGCGCCGAAAACAACCCGTCGGTAAACCTCCTCGTATGGCGTGAAGGCGACGCCAACCCTGGCATCGCCAAGCTCGAAGAACTACTACACTCCCCAGAGGTCAAGCAGTACATCGAACAGACCTGGGGCAATGGCGAAGTCATCCCAGCCTTCTGAGCCAAACATACTCACTGAGTCAATCCTCTAGTTACCATCCGGGTAGTTGGTAACTAAGCAACCAAAGGTTGTCCCCCGCGAACTTGTTTCGTTGGGGGACAACCTTTTTTGTTTGCCCGAGGACGGTTTGACGTGTAGGTCAGTGCACTAGGCAGTTCTAGCTTTTCCTTAAGCGCGAGCCCTTGACCGTGAACTTGGCGGCTTCCATGTCGGGTGACATTCTGGCTTTCCTTGGCTTGGAAGCCGGCGCACTTGCTACCAGCGCCTTTCCGGGCATGAGAAAAGCCCCGCGGAATCGCGGGGCCGTCCTCGGAAAGTTAAGGTCAGTCGACGATGCCGTAGAGGCGGTCGCCAGCGTCACCCAAACCGGGCACGATGTACGAGTTTTCGTTCAAACGTTCGTCCACAGCGGCAACTACGACGGTGACATTGGCGCGGTCGCCCACGGCCTCTTCGAGGGCTTTGAGGCCTTCAGGGGCAGCCAAGAGGCAAACGCAGGTGACGTCACGAGCACCCTTTTCCAACAGGAAGTTGATAGCGTCGATGAGGGTGTGGCCGGTGGCGAGCATCGGGTCCACCACGTAGCACTGGCGGTCGGAAAGATCCTCAGGCAAACGGTTTGCGTAGGTGTCGATTTCCAAGGTGACTTCGTCGCGCTTCATGCCCAAGAAACCGACCTCGGCGGTAGGTAGCAGGCGAGTCATGCCATCGAGCATGCCCAAGCCGGCGCGAAGAATCGGCACCACGATGGGGCGCGGTTCAGCCAAACGCTTGCCGGTGGTCTTGGCGACTGGGGTAGTAATCTCGACATCGTCCACCAAAATATCGCGGGTGGCTTCGTAGGCGAGCAAAGTAACCAGTTCATCAACGAGCTGGCGGAACACAGCAGATGGAGTATCGCTGCGGCGCAAAGTAGTGAGTTTGTGGTCAACTAACGGGTGTTTTACATCAATCAAACGCATACTACAAAGATACCCTTATCGCGTCGAAAATGTTGCCCTGAAACCAAAATCTTGGCAGATAAAAATTGGCTGCGAGACCACGCGGGTAAGCGTCCTGCTAACATTTGAAGCAATAAAGTCGAGGTCGCCAACAGTTTGGAGGAAAAATGTGCGTTAACGATTTTTCCTTGCTGCATGCGGCGATGGACCAAGCTATGGCCGAGGCCGATCAGGCTGCCCGAGCGGGTGACATTCCCGTTGGGGCGGTAGTGCTCGGCCCTGACGGCTTTGAAATTGCTCGAGGACGCAATACCCGTGAGGCCCTCGGCGATCCTACCGGCCACGCGGAAGTTAATGCGTTGCGGGCGGCCGCGAAAATGTTGGGCCGCTGGCACCTGGAAGATTGCACTCTGGTGGTGACGCTCGAACCCTGCGCCATGTGCGCCGGGGCTATTGTCCTTGCCAGAGTAGGAAAAGTTGTTTTTGGCGCCTGGGACGAGAAAGCCGGTTCCGCTGGTTCGCTGCGAGATATTTTGCGCGATACCCGCCTCAACCACAATCCACAGGTTCAAGGTGGATTGGCCGAGGCCGAGTGCGCCCACCAACTACGCACCTACTTCGAAGCAAAGCGCGGAAAATAGCGGTTCGAGCGAGCATGAAAACCCGCGGCGATGGCGGGTCAGCGCGGCTGGGCTAAGGCATTTTAATGACCGAGTTAACTAGGCAAAGTAGCTTAGGAGCGTTTGTCAAACCCGCTTTTTTATTGCTATACTAGTTAGCCGAGGAAGCGTGTCCGAGCGGCCGAAGGTGCAACACTCGAAATGTTGTGAGGTGTCACAGCCTCCGGGGGTTCAAATCCCTCCGCTTCCGCCACATGAAGTGTCGCGACATCATTTTGATGTCGCGACACTTTTTTCGCCCTCGGACCTAGATGCCGTTAACATACTCCTATGACTACCAACCAGAACCAAGACCCTGAACCAATCCGGATCGATTTCGGTGCCCAGATGAAACTCGCCCTCGTATTTTGGGTGATTATGGCACTGATCAGTTTGGCCGTGGCCTTCCGTAACCCATTCATGGGCGTTTGGGTGATCACTGGGCTCATGGTTTTGGTTTCTGTTTACGCCATCATTATTGCGCCGCAAGACTTTGGCGAGCAGGCCCCGAAGCGACTGCTTTTAAGCGACGCCCTGTTCTCAACCATTGTGCCGATGCTGTTCACGCCCCTGTTGATTAACGCCTTTTTGGATAACGACCTCAGCTTTAGCCAGCTGATCGGCGGGCCAACCGTGGTTGGTTTCCTCTGCGTTGGCCTGCACTTCTGGCAGCGTTCCCGCACCAAGCACTTGCGCCCTCGTCACTTTTACGCCGACTGACCTGCCGAGGACGGGGACAGCGCTGGGGAAAATACCCGACTAGGTACCTTGGCCTCGTAGTTTTCGCACAGATTCAGTTGCTGGGGAAGACGCCCAACTAGGTTCCTTCACCTCGTAGGTTTCACAGCGATTAAGTCGCCGAGGACGGGGCCCGCTGTTGGGTTTTTCGCCCTCGGAACTTTAACGCCTAGAGGTTGATGGTGGTGACGTACTCGCAAGCCTTGTGCGGCGGAATGTGGAAGCGGCGAGTGGGGCTGTCCGCAGTATCGTTGAGGGTTTCGTAGGCTCCTGCGGCGAAACGTGAGTAGGCGTTACCGCCACCGGCATAGCGGAAGTGCGTCAAGTGCCAAGCGGTCTTTTCGTCCACTAAACCAGCACCGTCGGGGCCCAAGAGCGCCCACATATTGCACGAGTCCATGAACCCGATACGGATGGTGACCATCTGAGCGCCAGGAAGAGTACGATCGGCAGTTAGCCTCATCGGTTCAACCTTGACGCGATCAACATGGTGGATGTGTGGGACGCGGGTCCGCACCACATGAACGAACAAGAGCTTTTCGCGCACTGAATCGTTCAGCTCCACACTGGCTCGCAGAGCGTAAGGCATTACCCCGCGGAAACGCTGCAGGTAGACAGCGGTGCCAGGCATCTTGGGTACGCCGTCGAGCAGGCGTTCCACATCCGAGAAAAGGTACCCTTCCTTTTCGATCAGGGCGACCTTGGCGCGAGCTGACCAACGATGCCAGAACATCATTACCGCCAATAGTATGGCGGCAACTAGTAGTGGTAACCAGCCGCCAGATTCAATCTTGGTGATGTTCGCACTGAAGAACGCGACCTCGATCCCGCCAATAACCACCAGGTAGAGCACGATCTGCCACCAAGGGGAGTGGGCGTAGGTGCGCAGGTAGATGGCGTAAAGGGTGGAAGTGATCAGGAAGGTCATGGTCACCGCGATCCCGTAGGCGGTGGCCAGCTTGGTGGAATCTTGGAAAGCCACTACAACTACCAGCACGAGGGCTAGTAGCAGGTAGTTAACTACCGGGATGTAGATTTGACCGTGGTCGGTCTTGGAAGTGTAGACCGTACGGAAGTTTTGCAAAAAACCGAGGCGCGAAGCCTGCTTGGCCGTCGAGTAAGAACCAGAAATCACGGCCTGAGAAGCGATAATCGTGGCCATCGCCGCCAAAATCACCAGCGGAATCCGTGCCCAAGCCGGCACCATTAAGAAGAATGGATTAGAAATCGCTTTCGGGTCAGTGAGCAACAGGCCGCCCTGCCCCAAATAGTTGATTACCAAGGCTGGGTAGGCCACCATAAACCAGGCTCGGCGAATCGCCGGGGCACCAAAATGTCCCATGTCGGCGTAAAGTGCCTCCACCCCAGTAACCGTCAAAACCACGGCACCGAGCGCCAAGAAGAACAAACCAGGATGATCGAGGCCGAAACGGAAAGCATGATGCGGGCTGAGCGCCGCAACGATCTCCGGATGACGAACAATATGTTCCACCCCAGCCAATGCCAGAGTTAAGAACCAAAGCAACATGATAGGCCCGAATGCTCGCCCCACCTTGCCGGTGCCAAAACGCTGCACCAAAAACAAGGCCGTAAGAATCACGATCGCGATCGGCACCACCACTTCTTCCAGCGCGGGGGCAATCACTTCCAAACCTTCAATCGCCGAAAGGACACTAATCGCCGGGGTAATCACCGAGTCGCCAAAGAACACGGTCGCACCCACCACGCCAGCGATAATCGCCGCAAACTTGGCCTTCTGACCGCGCATCTTGCGGGCCACCAGCGCGGCTAGCACTAGGACGCCGCCCTCGCCCTCGTCATCCGCGTGCATCACCAACACGCAATACTTCAAGGCAACAATCAAGGTCAGTGACCAGAAAATCATGGAAATAATGCCCATAATATTTTCTGGATTCGGGGCAATCGCCCCATCAGCTAAAGCGAAGGCGGTCTGTACCGAGTAAAGGGGAGAAGTACCAATATCGCCAAAGACCACCCCAAGCGCGGCCACCGTCAGTAACAAGTTACGCCACTTACGGGTCGGCTCAGTTTGCTCGGCACCACCCTTACTGCCCTGGTCCGAGGGCGCTTTTTCCAGCGGAATCTCGGGGGAAGATTGGGTTTCGTTGCCGGGTACCTTGGGGTTGGCCGAGGCCGGTTGCCCGCCCTCGGTAAGGAAGTCTGAAGTCTGCGAATTCATGTCACTCACAGGCAAAATCATAGTCCTTTTCAACTAAAACAAAATAACTTTTGTGTTAGCCAACACACCCGATTCTGGCTAAATCTTGTGCTCAGAACTTTTTCAGCTTTTCGTCTCCGGCCTTGTATCCATGACCAGTGCGTACATCCCAACAAAACAGGTTCTTTTTGCCGTGATAGCAAGCTAAATGTCCGAACTGGATGGCTTCGTGATGCCCCAAAGTAGTATTCGTGTAGTTAGAGCACGTATTTTCCCAATCAGAACCTGTGAGTTCAGCCGGTTTCTGCTGGTCAGTAAAGGCCAGAATTATGCCATTGTATCCGCGAGGACCTATGCCAGCTGCCCCGGTCTGTTCCCACTTTGGGTAAGAACAAACTACATTTCCAGAATCGCTTTCATCATTCGAATTAACCTTAAAATTGCCAGCATAAACTCGGCAGGTAGCTTGAGGCAACGCTAGCTTAAAACCTGCACATTCTTTGACGCCAAGAGGAGTCTTCCATTTAATTTTGCTAGCGACTGGAGTAAGAATTTCTGGAAGCTTCAAGCCGTCAGCTCCGTTATTCTTGTTTTGTGCTTCCTTAGCTTTTTCAGCTTCTTCTTTTAGCTTTTTCTCTGCAGCGTCACGCTCTTCTTGGGCTTTCTTAGCCGCTTCAGCTTCGGATTGTGCCGCCTTGAATATTTCGTCTTGTTCATGCTTGAACTGTGCAGCTTTTTCACCACGACGTTTGGCAGCAGATTCCAATTTTGCTTTAAAATCTGGGCTAACATCGGTAGCCTCAGCAAGAAGTAACGAGGGAGGGAGAGGGACAGCTGGTAACTTAGCTAACTCCTCGTTTAGCTTGTTAATATCCTTAAAGCCAAGGAATGTACCTGAAAGTTCTACTTTTCCATTTGGATTTAGTTTTATGGTACCTTCCGTGGAGGTGACGCCAGGATTGGTGTCCTCATACATGTCGGGATCGCGTGACCATTCATAGGAAACCTTCATCTCCGTTGGGGAAATCAATTCTATTTTCGGATCTCTGCCGAATTCTTTAGATAGTGGAGGTAATGGTTTGCCGTAGACAAAATACTGTACTTGTCTCAATGCCAGTCGGCCACTACCACGAGAAAAGAATTCTGCTTTAGAAAGAGGGGCTGTCACATCCCAAGTTTTCTGTAGATAGTCAAGATCAATATTGTAGCCTTCAACCAGATCCTGCTGATCTAAATTGGGACGACCGTTTGTGAGCGCTTCCTTGACATTATCTAAAGTGCTTTTCTGTTCCCGTTCAGCAACGACCTTTTTCCACTGTTCAAATTTTGTCTCTAATTCTTTTTGCTGAGCAGAGACCTCTGGAGTTTTTGAAGCAGTGCTTTCTGGTGAACTAGCCGTTGGTGCCGGAGTTGATTTACCCCCACTGTTCTCTGTAGAAGTGCAGGCACTTAAGGCAAGAGCAAATGAAGTAAAGATTGCGATTGCAACAGTTTTAGTGAAGTTTTTCGGCATGACTCACATTCTACTCTCACTGAGCAAGTAATGTTTGTCGGTTGTTATCGCACTTGAATTATGGAATTTTTTTCTGAGCAAGATCTGTGAGCCTATGTAGTGTGGCCATCTTTTGAAAATGTTTAAGAAGCTGGTAGTTAGTTAAAGGCTGTAAACCGGTGATTCGTAGCTTTTTGGCAGGCTTGTTAAACTATTGGCAGTGACCTGCAAAGCGAAAGGTAAAAATTGCTTTCAATAAATCGGTTAAGTAAAAATTTTGGTGACCTCAAAGCGGTCAACGAGCTATCTTTCGAAGTGCCTGACGGTGAAATCGTTGGTTTCGTTGGCGCCAATGGGGCTGGCAAGTCCACTACCATGCGAATCGCGATGGGAGTTTTGTCTGCCAGCTCAGGGGAAGTGCTTTGGGATGGTGCCCCGATTAGTCGTGATAACCAGCGTTCGATTGGCTACATGCCGGAAGAACGAGGGCTTTACCCCAAGATGAAGGTGGGGGATCAGCTCATTTATTTAGCGCGCTTGCATGGACTTGATAAGGCGACTGCTGCCAAAGCCGTGGATCATTGGTTGGCGGCCCTAAACCTCTCTGAGCGCAAAAATGATCAGTTGCAAAAGCTTTCGCTAGGTAACCAGCAGCGAGTACAGCTGGCTGCCGCTTTGGTCTTTGACCCAACTTTCCTGATTTTGGACGAACCTTTTTCCGGCCTCGACCCGGTAGCGGTAGAGGTCATGTCCCAAGTGCTCATTGAGCGCGCCCAGTCTGGGGTAGCCACGCTCTTTTCGTCCCACCAGCTTGACCTAGTCGAGCGACTTTGCGACCGTGTGGTGATTATCCGTGAGGGGCGTTTGGTGGCCAACGATACGGTAGCGAACCTGAAAGAAAAAGGTACCAGTACTTTCCGGTTGGTGACTAACTGTCCGGCCCAAACCCTAGAGGAGCTTCTTCGAGAGCTACAGATTCCGGCCTCGACCGAAATTGGAAAAGACCTGTCCCAAGTGTCGCTCACGTGGGATGGAACCAAATCGCAAGAACTGTTGGGACAAGTCCTAAAGCACGGGCAAGTGCTGGAATACGGTCCGATCGTGCCATCGTTGACTGACTTGTTCAAAACTGTGGTGCAGGCGCCTAAGGAAGAGGAGGAAAGCAAATGAGTGAAGCAACCTCAACGACCGAACACTTCCCCAAACGAACTCGTCAAAGGAATAGCGCTGAAGCACCTATGAATAGTCATGACAGCAAACTGAGTCGTGGGGCCGAAATCAAGCTTGTGATTGGCCGTGAACTCAAAGTTGTTCTCTTTAAGAAGTCGACCATCATCACCACCATCGTGATGGCACTCTTTGCCATTGCCGGGGCCGTGGGGATGCATTATCTCAATGCCTCGTCCGATAAACTCGTGGTTGGGATCAACGATCCCGATCGGGTTCCAGGGATTAGCCAAATAAAATCCATGGACGAGGACGCCAGTCCGGTTGAACTGGTAGTCATGAGCCGAGCCGACGGTGAAAAAGACATTGAAAACGGCGACAAAATCGACCTGTTTGTTGACACCAAAACCACCCCAATCGAAGTGGTGGGATGGAGCCGAGTAAACACCGCTTTCGTTTCGCAGCTAACCGCCTTAAACTCCCAAAACGAGCTGGCTAAACAGATTAACCAGCTAGGTGGAGATCCGCAGAAAGTAAACGCTGAAATTGCTCAAGCTACCCCGAAAACCGTGCTTTTGCGCGTGGAAAAACGGGGAGATTCCGGAACTGGAATTGCGGGAATCGTAGTCAGCTTTGTGCTTACCATCCTGCTATTCATGCTGATTGTTTCTAGCGGATCCATGGTGGCCATGAGCGTGGTGGAAGAAAAATCCTCCCGCATCGTCGAAATCTTGCTGGCCACAGTAAGATCCTCATCTCTGTTAACCGGTAAAGTGCTAGGCGCTGGGATCTCATCCCTCATCACTACATTTATTTTCGTAGGAGCCGGGGCTCTCACCTCGTACTTGCTAGGTGATCTAGGTGGTGTCCAAATCGAGTTCGGGAAAATCTTTGCCCTCTCCGTTTTCTGGCTAATCCTTGGCTTCTTCACCTATGCTCTGATCTACGCGGGGGCGGCAGCTACCGTTTCGCGTCAAGAAGACCTAGGGCAACTTTCCATGCCAATTATGATGATGGCCCTTGTGCCCTATATTGTGGCAAGCTCGGTTCTTCCTTCGAATCCAGACTCGGTAGTAGCGAAATACATGTCCTACGTGCCAGTTTTCGCACCTTTCCTGTCGCCTTCGCGTAATGCCCTAGGCGTTGCCACCACTACCGATAATGTGGTCAGCATTGTGCTTGGTTTAGTGTTCTGTCCACTCATGATTTGGGTCAGTGCCCGCATTTACCGAGGGGCAATCCTACGTACCGGCGATCGGGTAAAGCTAAAGGACGCCTGGAACAGCAACTGAAACTGGAATAGTAACTAAAACTAGAGGAACTTACCCCAGACAGACCCATCAGAGGTTGTCTGGGGTAACTTCTACTCAAGATTAGCCAGCCGCATCATCTAGGAAGCTGACGCCCTATGCGAGGCTTTCTATTGGGTGGTCTGGGGTGCGGCCATCCCAGGGTTCAATGCCCTATGCAAGGCTTTCTAGGGCATTTTGGAAATGCCCGGAAGCGTCGGCGGCAACCTGCTCAGAAGTTAGCTCCCAAAGGTCATAATCACTAGTTGGGGGTGCCCAAGTACCGTTGGCGGTGAGCTCACGCTCCACTCGCTCTTGATTAACCCCAGCCCAGCGAGAACGAGCCCCTTCCATTTCTGAATGTGCCAAAACTTGGAAGTACACATCGCGCAGTGGGTCCAGCCGCAGGGCAAAGGAAGGCACTGATTCCTGAGCCGGATAAACCGTGTAAGTAAAGACTTGCTGCGGAGCCAGCGGGACCCGCAACTGCACGGTGGAAATCGCGGTGGTGCCAGTAATGAAGCCCATCACCTCATCAACTTCCACGCTGGCCTCAAAGCCCTGCTCGCGCAAAACTTGGGCTACCTGATTCAAGGCAGGAGAGACCGTAGAAAGAACAAAATCATTCACCTGCGTGGCGGTCGGGTAAGCGGTAGCGCGAGAAAGCCACTGCGACCAACTCAAGTTCAAAGCGGACAAGGGATCAGCGCTAGGCGGGGGAGTTGCCAAAGCTTCCAAGGTAGGCGCGACGACAGCACGGGCGTCCTCGGCACGCAAAGTACGAACCAAAGAAATCATCAGCAAATAAAGCACAAAAGCGAACGGCAAACCCATCACAATGGTGGCCGACTGCAAAGCTGAAATCCCGCCAACCAAAAGCATTGCCAAGGTCAAAATGCCCGTCAAAGCCGCCCAATAGACTCGCAACCAGCGGGGACCATCACCGGTAGTATCCTCGATATTTGAGGAAAAATTTGCCATCACTAAGGCGGCTGAATCCGCACTCGTAACGTACAACAGCAAACCAATCAAGGAAGCCAAACCGGCCACGAAAGTAGCACCCGGGTATTGACTCAAAAGCAGATAGAAAGCACGTTCAGGGTGCGAAAGTGCCAACTTGCCAAAGGCATCATCCCCATGACGCACCACATCTAGGGCCGAGTTACCAAAAACGCTCACCCAACCAAGTACGAACAGGAACGGGATCGTTAAAGTCCCCAAAACGTACTGGCGAATCGTTCGACCCTTAGAAATACGAGCCAAGAACAAGCCCACAAAGGGGGCCCAAGCAACCCACCATGCCCAGAAGAACAAAGTCCACGTATCCATCCAGGTTTGGTTGTTATCGAAAGCGTATGTGTTAAGCCACCACTGGGGAAGCAGCGCCAAATAGTCGCCCACGTTCATAACTAAGGCATTAAGCAAAAACGAAGTGCGCCCCGTGACGAAAACATAAAAGACCAAAATCAGGGCCAGACCAACGTTGATTTCCGACAGCCGCTTAATGCCCTTATCCACACCCGAGACGGCACTAATCGTCGCCACAATCACTGCCAAAGAAACGAGGGCGAGCTGCACTGCCAGCCGTTCTGGCACCCCGAAAAGATAGGTGAGACCATAGTTCAGCTGCACCACGCCAATCCCTAACGAGGTAGCAACCCCGAAAATCGTGCCGAGGATGGCTGCAACCTCAACCGCGTCACCAACCGAACCATGAATCCGTTTGCCGATTAAAGGGTACAAAGCGGAACGAATCGAAAGGGGCAAGTTGAAACGGTAGGCGAAATAGCCAAAAGCAAGCCCCATCAGAGCATAGATGGCCCAACCAGTAATCCCATAGTGGAAAAGAGTCAAAGCCACTGCTTGGCGGGCAGATTCCACTGATTCGCCCGAACCAACTGGCGGTTCATAATACTGGGCTACCGGCTCTGCCACCGAGAAGAACAATAAATCGACCCCGATGCCTGCCGCGAAAAGCATGGAAGCCCAGGCATACGGCCGAAACTGCGGAGTAGCGTCATCAGGCCCCAAACGCCGCTTACCGTTAGCCGACAGAGCAATCCACAGCATAAACGCAAGAACAATCGCCCCGGTAGCAATATAGAACCAGCCTAGTTCCACCGAAACCAGTCCCACCGCAGAAGCCAGCGCAGCCTGTGCTCCCGCAGGAGAGATGATCGCCCACAAAGCCACCGAAATAATCAGAACCGAGGACGCCACCAGTACCGTCCAGTTCACTTTTGGGGCGTCCGGGACGGAAACGGAATTGGGGTTTTTAGCCAAACTGTTCGAAGCTCGGCTATTGGCCTGGTTGGGAGTTAACTGGCTCATAACACCCATACTTTACCTTAAGGGCACAGGCATTAAAACCCTTTTAAAGCAGAAAGTTGTGGGTGAGAAAGCCTGTGGAAAAGTAAAGAAGCTTTACTTTTCGTTGCTAGTTGTAGCGTGAGTGGAATCCCAGTAGCGGGCAAAACCGGCGTAAATTGACCCCGACACGTTGTGCCAAACCGAGAAGATGGCGCCAGCAACTGCCGCCTCGGGAGCTGGCACGAAAGTCTTAGCCAAGCCGGAGGCCAGACCAGAGTTCTGCATCCCGACCTCGATCGCCATCGTGCGACGAGCAGCCCGATCGAGCTTGCAGGCACGAGCCACACCGTAACCGATCGACATCCCAATCAGGTTATGGATAACCACAGCCAAGAACACCAAAGGGCCAACCGTAGAAAGGGAAGCAGAGGAACCGGCTACCACTGAACCGAGGACGACAGCCACTGTAATGGCCGAAGCCCAAGGTAAAATCGGTTCCATGGCAGCCACCAACTTGGGCAACAGCAGGTGCACAATAAAGCCGCCAATGACCGGCAATAAGACTACCTGAACCACGGTCCAAGACATTTTGGCAAAAGAAACACTGATCGAAGTGCCACCTAGGTAAAGCACCCACGCAGGAGTCAGAATCGGTGCCAACAACGTCGAAAGGGTAGTCAGACCAACCGACAAAGCCACGTCACCTTTGGCGAGGTAAGCGACCACATTCGAGGCCGTCCCGCCGGGGGAAGCACCTACCATAATGACACCAATGGCTAGAGCAGCAGGTAGACCTAAAGCCTCGGCGACCGCCCAACCGGCAATTGGCATGATAATAAACTGCGCGGCACTGCCAACGAGCAAAATCCATGGTCGTTTAAACAGCGCAATCACTGGGCCAGGACGCAAGGTCAAACCCATCCCGAACATAATGACGCCGAGAAGAGGCAAAATATGAGGGCTAATGGGAGCGTAGATCCCTGGAGTGGCCCAACCAAGCACCCCAGCTAAAATTACGATTGCAGGGAACCCAATAGCGGCAGTCAGTGCGGAACGCAAAGACTGCTCTGACTTGTTAGCAGTAGTCACTTAATCACCAATTAGTAAAAGTAATAAAAAAGAAGAATGACAGCATGGAACAAAAGCAAGATTATTGCTAGCCAAATAAGCGATTTAATCTGCGTTTGTCCCGGATAAGGATAACGGCTTGCCCGGTATTGCGCGATACCAGCAAGGATCAAGCCAATAATTTCTAGCCCAAAGGCGACGGCTCCAAGAAAAATAAAAACCTTAGCGGCAGTGGTTAAACGGCGAGTAGTATCGTCCAAACTTTAACCTCACTTGGCAGCTGGAGCTGGAGTTCCTTCCGCCGGGGCGGGACCTTCCATCGTGGCTTCGTCTGCTCCCGATTCTTCCTTGCTTTCTTTAATGAACAAGGGATCGACTGGTTTACAGTTAGCTGCTTCGCCTGCTTGACGCTGCTGACTTAAGTCCGAGGCGCCTTCAGGAGTAACCACTTGGTTAAAGGCATTACCAAGCAAAAGTTCCAACTCAGTATTATTTGGAGAGCCGCCTGGCATCAACGTAATTGCCGCATCTGGCACCATACGCTGGAGTTCATAAGCTTCAGAGATGCTGTAAATCGAGGTGCGAATATCTGCGGCACCTTCAACTTCTGCGGCTGCGTTACCTACTTTAGTAACCACGAAACCGCCAGCAGTCAAAGCATCTCCCACCTTAGTAGCAAGACCACGCTGATCAGTAGCATTTAGCACACGCACTTTTACCTGATTGGGTGAAACCGGTTTGGCATCATCAGCCAAACAAGGAGTCGTGTAATAGGTAGGTTTAATCGCCCCATGGGAGAACGGAGGATCATAAGGGGCCTTAATGGCGCCAGTTGCGAATAAAAAGCCCACCACAAGGACGACTGCTAACCAGCCGAATAAAACCAAAAACGTGGTTGTGCGTTTCTTTTCGAGGGCGCTTCGGTATAGAGCGCGCGGATTTTGCTTGCCACTCACAGTCACAAAGGTACTTTACTTAGGCTCTAATGTGAAACGCAAAGAAAATAAAGTGGGGAATTTCTTAGCTTTCAATTACATTTCAGTAACGAAAAGGAAAATTGAGCAAATCAAGTTGCAGACTTTAGTAAAGCGAAGGTAAAGTTTCTTTTCGTAATGAAAAGCGCATGGATGTGCGCACTCAACATGGAGGGCGAAATGAAAAAGCGTCTCGCATTTGTAGCAGTTCTGAGTCTAGCGGGCTCGGCTGCTTTGGCTGGCTGTGGAGCTAACGATGGTGGCGGGGCTGCAGGCTCTGCCGAACCAGCAGGTGGGGAAGAAACCTACGTAACCGTAAATGGTTGTGAACCTGAAAACCCCTTGCTCCCTGGTCTCACTAACGAAACTTGTGGTGGCAACATGTCCGGTATGCTCTACGGCCGTTTGGTGGCCTACGATGAGACCGGCAAGCCACAGAACGAATTGGCTGAGTCGATTACCACTGATGACTCCCAGACCTACACCATTAAACTTAAAGCAGGCGCAAAGTTTACCGATGGCACCGAAATTAAGGCTGCTAACTTCGTAAACGCATGGAACGCTGTCGTTAAGGAAAAGCAGCGTCAGTCCTTCTTCTTCGAAGACATTGAAGGTTACGAAGAAGGTAAGGAAATGTCCGGCCTTCAGGTCGTCGACGATCACACCTTCACCGTCAAGCTATCCCAGCCAGAATCTGACTGGCCATTGCGTCTAGGCTACTTGGCCTACGCCCCACTACCTGACAAGGCGATGGGTGACGGCGCCAAGGACTTCGGTGAAAACCCAGATTCTTCCGGTCCTTACAAGTTGGCTTCTTGGAACCACAAGCAGGATGCCACCTTCGTACCAAACCCAGACTACGATGGTCCTCGTAAGGCACAGAACAACGGTGTTAAGTTCAAGTTCTACGCTACCCCAGACCCGGCATACAACGACCTACTTTCGGGTAACCTAGACGTTTTGGACAACATCCCAGACACCGCCTTCTCCACCTTTGAGAAGGAACTCGGCGACCGGGCAGTTAACAAGCCATCGGCTGTTTTCCAGTCTCTCGCTATCAACATGGATGACCCACACTTCGGTGGCGAAGAAGGCAAGCTCCGTCGTCAGGCCCTCTCGATGGCCATCAACCGTGACGAAGTTACCCAGGCCATCTTCAAGGGTACCCGTACCCCAGCTAAGGACTTCACCTCCCCAGTTATTGCTGGCTGGTCCGACAAGGTTCCTGGCAACGAGGTCCTAAACTTCGATCCTGCCAAGGCTAAGGAACTTTGGGCCAAGGCAGACGCCATGAGCAAGTATGACGAAACCTTCAAGGTTGCATACAACTCTGACGGTGGCCACCAGGCATGGGTTGAAGCCCTCTGCAACCAGATCAAGAACAACCTAGGCATCGCTGCTGAAGGCGACCCGTACCCGGACTTCAAGTCCTTGCGTACCAAGGTTTCCAAGCACGAAATCAAGACCGCCTACCGTACTGGCTGGATGGCTGACTACCCATCGATCTACAACTTCCTCGGCCCACTCTACGCAACTGGCGCTCCTTCGAACGACGTCCAGTACTCGAACCCAGAGGTTGACAAGTTGTTGAAGGAAGGTTTGTCCGCCAAGACCACTGAAGAAGGCATCGCCCTCTTCACCAAGGCGCAGACCCAGTTGCTATCCGACTTGCCAGTGCTGCCATTGTGGTACTCCAACATGACTGGTGGTTCCTCCGACAAGGTCCAGAACGTTAAGTTCGGCTGGGACGGCGGCCCACTATTGTACCAAGTCACCAAGAAGTGATAACTCCTCGGTAGTCGCCGCCCACGCGGCGGCTACCGCCACATACTAGGGAAACTGATCGTGGTTCACAGTTCTCCCGCAACGGCCGCGAAAAAGGTCTGATTAGAGAGCGGGCCTTTTTCGCGGCCACACTTATGAACCACCTTGAACCACTCGCCCCACCAGCTGGGGCAAAACGAACCAAAGGAAATCCGAATGCTGCGATACATTGGCCGGCGTGTGCTGCAAATGATCCCGGTGTTTTTCGGTGCCACCATGCTGATCTACGCCCTCGTGTTCCTCATGCCAGGTGACCCCGTAATCGCCCTCGGCGGTGACCGTGGGCTCCCACCGGAAGCACAAGCGAAAATCCGCGCCGAATACAACCTTGACCGTTCCCTTCCAATGCAATATTTGCTTTACCTCAAGGGAATCCTCACTCTAGACTTTGGGAAAACCTTCTCTGGTCGGCCCGTTGCAGAAGTAATGGCCAACGCTTTCCCTGTAACCATCCAGTTAGCCTTGATG
Organism: Boudabousia tangfeifanii; assembly: GCF_001856685.1. Classification (GTDB taxonomy): domain Bacteria; phylum Actinomycetota; class Actinomycetes; order Actinomycetales; family Actinomycetaceae; genus Boudabousia; species Boudabousia tangfeifanii. The sequence continues at coordinate 2,018,646 of NZ_CP017812.1, read as the reverse complement.
GCACTGGTATTTGAAGCCCTACTCGGCATCATCTTTGGTGTCATCTCCGGCCTACGCCGTGGTGGATTCTTCGACTCCACCATCCTCGTGGTTTCCATGCTGGTCATCTCGATCCCAACCTTCGTGATCGGCTTCGTCATGCAGTTCTTCATCGGAGTTAAATGGCGGTTACTGCCAGTGACGGTGGGTTCAAATGTCTCCTTCCAATCGCTGCTCATGCCAGCGATTGTGCTTGGAGCGGTTTCTTGTGCTTACGTTATTCGTCTAACTCGCCAGTCCATCAGCGAAAACATGGATGCTGATTACGTTTCTACCGCCCGCGCTAAGGGCCTTGATGGTCGCTCCGTGCTGATGCGCCACGTGCTCCGTAACTCTCTGATCCCAGTGGTGACCTTCCTCGGTGCTGACCTCGGCGCTTTGATGGGTGGCGCGATCGTCACCGAAGGTATTTTCGCCATCAACGGTGTCGGTGGCACCATGTTCCAAGCCATTTTGAAGGGTGAACCCGCCACCGTCGTTTCCATCACCACCGTGCTTGTGTTGGTCTACATTGTCGCTAACTTGATTGTGGACCTCTTGTACGCCGCTCTCGACCCAAGGATCCGTTATGCCTGAGAAGTTTGAACCACTTGCTGGCAATCCAGTGCCAGTCGGGCCTGAAAAAACCGGCCGAGTTATTACTCCGCTTCCAGGCCAACACCGCTTCATTTCAGATGTTGACGAAACTGGCCTCGGTGCAGTTGACGCTGTGCCCGACGATTCGGCGCCCTCGTCAATGTGGGGAGAAGCCTGGAAGCAACTACGTCGCCGTCCGCTCTTCTGGATCGCAGCTGCCATTATTGCCTTGATGGTTATCATGGCAATGGCACCGCGACTATTCACCAGCCAGGACCCCGAATTCTGTACTTTGTCTCTCTCACTAAGTGAGCCCACTTGGTCGCATCCCTTCGGCTATGACCGCCAAGGCTGTGACGTCTACTCCCGCGTCATCTACGGGGCACGCGCCTCCTTGTCGGTAGGTTTGATCGCCACCATCCTTTCGGTGCTGCTCGGGGCCACCATTGGGGCACTAGCTGGTTACCTCGGCGGCTGGCTCGATTCCTTGCTATCACGTATCACTGACGTGTTCTTCGCGATCCCATTCGTGTTGGCTGCAATCGTCGCCATGCAGATGTTTAAGAGCCACCGTGATGTTTGGTTGTTGGCAGCAGTGCTGGCGGCCTTCGGTTGGACCCAGATTGCCCGTATTACTCGCGGTACCGTTATGTCCACCAAGAACGAAGAGTTCGTCACCGCCTCGATTGCGGTCGGCAAATCGCGTTTCAAGACGCTGCTGTCGCACATCATGCCGAACTCTTTGGCTCCCATCATCGTGTACGCGACCGTTTCGCTTGGTGCTTTCATTGTTTCTGAAGCTACCTTGTCCTTTATGGGTATTGGCTTACCGCCCTCGGTAGTGTCTTGGGGTGGCGACATCTCTCGCGCCCAGGCCGCCTTGCGTAGCCAACCAAGTGTCCTCTTCTACCCAGCAGGCGCCCTCGCCCTCACCGTTTTGGCTTTCACCATGATGGGTGACGTGGTCCGTGACGCCCTCGATCCTAAGTCCCGGAAGCGGTGACCGACATGACAATGAACCACCAAGATGCCCAGGTAAACGAAACCGAGGAGACGATTGTCCACCCAGACAATCAATACCGCGGCAACGTAAAGCCTTTGCTAGAAATCAAAAATCTGGATATTGAGTTCCGCTCTTCCACTGGTGTGGTCCCTGCGGTCCGCAAAGCCAACCTGACTATTTACCCTGGCCAAACCGTGGCTATCGTAGGTGAATCCGGTTCGGGTAAGTCCACCACGGCAGCAGCGGTTAACGGCCTTCTGCCGGGCACCGGTAAGGTCGTGGGCGGCAAGATTCTGTTCGACGGCCGCGATATCACGCACGCCAGCGAAAAAGAATTCATCGAGCTGCGCGGCTCCCAGATTGGCAAGGTGCCTCAGGACCCCATGTCCAACCTGAACCCAGTGTGGACCATTGGTTTCCAGGTAGCCGAAGCGCTTAAGGCCAACAATGTGACCGGTGAAGGCAAGACCTTCGATAAGGTCACCAAGTTGTTGGAAGAAGCGGGTCTACCTGATGCAGCTCGTCGCGCCAAGCAGTACCCCCACGAGTTCTCCGGCGGTATGCGTCAGCGTGCTCTGATCGCTATTGGTATGGCCGCAAATCCGAAGTTGTTGATTGCGGACGAACCGACCTCGGCCTTGGACGTGACTGTGCAGCGCACCATCCTCGACCACCTAGCCACGTTGACCCGCGATCACAACACGGCTGTGCTGTTCATTACTCACGACCTTGGTTTGGCTGCCGAGCGCGCTGAACACCTAGTGGTAATGCACCGTGGTCGCGTCGTCGAGTCCGGTCCTTCCCTAGAAATCTTGCGCGACCCGAAGCACCCGTACACCAAGCGTTTGGTGCAGGCAGCTCCTTCGCTGGCATCCCAGCGCATCCAGTCAGCTCATGCCGCCGGCATCCAGCTGGCCGAGGACGAACGTATCGGCGCTGGCATGGGTTCGGTTTCCAAAGAAAATATTGTTGAGATTCAGCACCTTTCCAAGGTCTTCGAAATTCGCGGTGCCAAGGGTAAGAACAAGCACCTCAAAGCCGTCGATGACGTTTCCTTCAACCTCCGCCGCGGCACCACCCTGGCGGTAGTGGGTGAATCCGGTTCCGGTAAATCCACCGTCGCGAACATGGTTCTGGGTCTGCTAAAGCCCACCTCGGGCAAGATCTTCTTTAACGGGGAAGAAACCTCCACCATGTCCAAGCGCGACCTATTCAATATGCGTCGCAAGATGCAGGTGGTGTTCCAGAACCCGTACGGTTCCCTAGACCCGATGTACTCGATTTACCGTTGCATCGAAGAACCGTTGAAGGTCCACAAGGTGGGTAATCGCTCCGAGCGCGAAAAGCGTGTTGCTGAGCTTTTGGACCAGGTTTCCTTGCCGAAGTCGGCGATGCGTCGTTACCCGAACGAACTCTCCGGCGGTCAGCGTCAGCGTGTGGCGATCGCTCGTGCTTTGGCCTTGAACCCAGAACTGATTGTTTTGGACGAGGCCGTTAGCGCCCTCGACGTGCTGGTGCAGGACCAGATTTTGGAAATCCTTAACGACCTGCAAGCCCAACTAGGCTTGTCCTACCTATTCATTACTCACGACCTTGCGGTAGTTCGTCAGATCGCTGACGACGTGGTGGTAATGGAATCAGGCAAGTTGGTTGAGGCTGGCCCGAGTGATGACATCTTCGCTAACCCGAGGCAAGCTTACACTCGCGATCTAATCGAAGCCGTCCCTGGAGCCGGCTTGCTATAACCGAAAACCTGGCGGCACTCCTCACCAAATGCCGCCAATGTCTCAAGCGCTAACCGCTAGTGGCACTTGAGATGGTTGAACCCCGTGGCGATTACCTCCCGCCGCGGGGTTCGCGCTGTCATTGAGACGCAGGGGGGAGCTAGCTTTAGCTGGGGCGTGACCTAGTGGCCTTTTTAGCGAAAACGGTAGCGGTTCTGTGGTGGCATGGTTTGTTTCACGCTGCGAGGGAAAAGGCACAAACTGGTTAAGAAAAATGAAAACGGCTGATACGCTTAAGCCATGCCCCAGATCAGAACCAGCAGACCAGATCGCGCCAATTGGCGGCGCTACTTGGTGCGCTTCTCGAAAGCGTTAGCTGGTTTCCTTGGCACCTGGCTACTTTGGTACGCGGCTGTCACCACGAAACTTGGGCAAGCTGTGGACGAGTTTTCCATGGATAGCGCCACCCATCTGAAAGATGATTTTCGTGGATTTGACGAGTCAGTCCTATGGCTAGTCTCCGGTTGGACTATTGGTGTCATCGGGGTGTTTGTGGCCGTGGTGGCACTTTGGCGCAGGCGCTGGCTTTTGGGCGTGCGTGCCGGTCTTGAAATCGGCTTGACGATTGGTAGCGTGCAACTGCTCAAACACTTCATTTTTTATCGTCCCGCCCTATCGATTACCTACGCCCTGAAAAACTCCTTACCTTCTGGGCATACGGCTGCGGCGGCTGCCGTGGCAGTGGCGCTAGTGATGGTAGTTAATCGTTCCTGGCGCTCGACGGCCGCTTTGGTAGGGACATTATGGGTATCGCTGGTAGGGATTGCCACCGTAGTCAATGGGTGGCATCGACTAGCTGATGTGCTAGCTGCCATCATGATCGCTGGCGCTTGGGGCATGCTGCTCTCACCCCTAGAAGATACAGACGCGAACCGACGCTCCAACTTTGACCAAAAACTCCAAATGGTACTTGGCTGGGTCGGCTGGATCCTTGCCCTCGTTGGCCTACTTGCCATGAGCTACGTCCTGTGGGAAATCAACTCCTTCCTGCCCTTGGCAGGCGATAAAAACCTTGTGCACGCCATCGAGTACTTGGCGCAAGGATGCAACCATGCTCGTTTCGTGGCTCAAATTGGGATCGCTGCCTCGGTTGGCGGGCTGACCACCCTGGTACTGCGAGCCATCGATAAGCTAGTGCGATAGCGAATTTTTAGCTATCGACCAAGGGTGAATAGCATTTCCACTCTCAAAAGTAAGCATTCTTTAGTAAACACTCTTTTGGCGATGGCAAACTCCTCAGAGGCTACCAGACCTGTGGATGCAACTGGGATGAAATAAAGCCAATCACTTTAAGGGAAAACTGGGAAAGCCCAAGCTGAAACTGGACCAACGTCCCAAAGTTAAACACACTATCTAGTGATTGGTGGCAACACGCAACACTAGATAGTGTGTTTTGGGTGCGTTTAGGGGCAAGATGTTGATTGGCGCAAATAGCCGATAAAAAACAAGACCATAAAACCCAAGGAAGTGTCATGTCCCTAGACATTAACGCCCCGAAAACCACTCCCGACCTCGATACGAAAGCCACCCCAGCCCGTGTGCTAGTGGACCCGATTACCACCATTAACGAATATTTAGACCGTAGTGATTGGCGAGTCAACGCCAACGCCAACCAAGGCTACAGTCTCGGCGGCATGATGCTAAACACCTCCGGGAAAATGGTCGCTAACTATTGGCTCGAAGAAATCTATCCGCCAGCGGCCGGCCGTGCCCACCGCGAAGGCGACCTGCACATTCACGACCTCGACATGTTCGCCGGATACTGTGCCGGCTGGTCCCTCAAAGACCTACTCCAGCAGGGTTTCAACGGCGTCCCAGGGGCCATCGCTGCCGGGCCCGCCAAACATTTCTCCTCCGCAGTGGGGCAAATCGTCAACTTCCTGGGCACCCTCCAAAATGAGTGGGCGGGCGCGCAAGCCTTCTCCAGCTTCGACACCTACATGGCCCCCTTCGTGCGCCTCGACCAACTTGACTACCAGCAGGTTAAACAGCACCTGCAAGAACTCATTTTTAACCTTAACGTCCCCTCCCGTTGGGGCACCCAAACTCCCTTCACTAACCTCACCTTCGACTGGACCTGTCCAGCCGACCTGGCCGAACAATACCCGCTGATTGGCGGCGAAGTCTGCGATTTCACCTACGGGCAGTTGCAGCCAGAAATGGACCTGATTAACCGCGCCTTCATGGAAGTAATGACCGAGGGTGATGCTGACGGGCGCGTTTTCACCTTCCCCATCCCCACCTACAACATCACCCGCGATTTCGACTGGGACAGCGAAAACGCCGACCGGCTGTTCGAAATGACCGCCAAATACGGGCTGCCCTACTTCCAAAACTTTATTAACTCCGAACTTGACCCCGGCATGATCCGTTCCATGTGCTGCCGCCTCCAACTCGACCTGCGCGAACTGTTAAAACGCGGCAATGGCCTCTTCGGCTCGGCCGAACAAACCGGCTCCATCGGGGTGGTTACCATTAACATGGCGCGCCTCGGCTACCTGCACGCCGGCGACTTGGACGGGTTGCGCACCGCCCTCGGCCAGCTAATTGACCTAGCCGCCCAAACCCTAGAACTTAAGCGTGAAGTCATTTCCCACCACATGGAAACTGGACTGTTCCCCTTCACCAAACGCTACCTGGGCACCCTCGATAATCACTTTTCCACCATCGGGGTGAACGGCATGAACGAAATGGTGCGCAATTTCAGTGGGGACGAGTACGACATTACCGATCCTCGTGGCCACCAAATGTGTGTGGAACTGCTCGACTACATTCGTGACGAAATGGTGCGTCTACAAAACGAAACCGGGCACATGTACAACCTGGAAGCTACCCCCGCGGAAGGCACCACTTACCGTTTTGCCAAGGAAGATCGCCGCCGCTTCCCGGATATTTTGCAGGCCGGCACCGATACGAACCCTTATTACACGAACTCTTCACAACTTCCCGTGGGCTTTACCGATGACCCCTTCGAAGCGCAGGAGCGGCAGGAAGAACTGCAGACCAAATACACTGGCGGCACCGTGATTCACTTGTATCTGAACCAGCGAGTCTCGGACGCGCAGGCGTGTAAAGAATTGGTGCGGCGTTCATTGACCGCTTTCCGGTCCCCTTATATTACGATCACTCCGACTTTCTCGATTTGCCCGAACCACGGCTATTTGGCTGGTGAACACCATACTTGTCCGCAGTGTGCGGCTGCGCGTGGCAGTGAGGCGGAGCCGGTTTACTGTGAGGTTTGGACCCGCGTGATGGGCTACTTCCGTCCCGTTTCCTCGTTCAATATTGGTAAGCAGGGCGAGTACCGTCAGCGTTTGCCGTTCACCGAGGCTGCTGCTTTCGCCCACGGGCCGGTGGTGTCGCACCTTGGCGCCTAAAGCTGCCAGGGTTTTGCTAGCCGAGGACGCCTCGAGGTTAGAGATCGCCGGCTTGACCAAATGCTCGATGGTGGATTGGCCGGGCAAATTGGTGGCGACGGTTTTTGCCCAGGGGTGTCCTTGGCGTTGCTATTACTGTCATAACAATGGGATCTGGGATCCGCGCATGCCGGGCCAAGTGCCATGGTCTCAAGTGCAAGAGCTACTGGCTAAACGCCAGGGTTTGCTTGATGGGGTGGTGTTTTCGGGTGGTGAGCCTTGCCGACAAGGTCCCGCACTGATCGCCGCAATTAAAGAGGTGCGCGCCCAAGGTTTTCGGGTGGGTTTGCATACCGCCGGGGCCTATCCGCGACTATTGGCGACTTTGCTTGACCAGGGGCTGGTGGATTGGGTCGGCCTCGACCTGAAAGCTTTTCCGGGGTGTTACCCGGCGCTCACTAAAGTGGCGAACTCTGGAGAAAAGGCTTGGGAGTCGGCCCGAATTTTGGCGGCTAGCGGCTTGGACGCTGAAGTGCGACTTACTTTGACCCCAGAACTTTTGGGGCAAGAGGTGGAGATTGCACAGCGGGCTTCTCAGCTCGGTTTTCGGGTTTTTGCCTTGCAAAAGGTGCGTGCCGAGGGCGCTCCCTTGCCGGTGGTGCAACGTTTGATGGCAAATCGAAATTGGGATGCGGACTTTGCTCGCGCCGCTGACGCTTTGAGCCGGGTGGGGCGTAACTGGTTTACGGATTTGGAGATTCGTAGCTAGCTATTTGGTGCGCACGCTTAGAAAATTCGGGTATTGTAGGCAGAAGATAAATATCCCTGTTGCCTTATACAAGGAGCAAGTAGTGAGCAACCAGCAAGATTTTGAACAGATTGCCCGGGCGGCAGCTGACCCGAATGTGGATTTGGAATATTTGCGTTCGATCGCTGCCTCTTACCCCGGTTTGCGTCCGACGATTGCGCTGAATCCAGCTGCTTATGATGAACTTTTGACTTGGCTTGGTTCGTTGCGTGATCCGGCGGTAGATGCGGCTTTGGCGGCACGCCGGGCTGGTCACACTGGGGCTACTGCGGCAGGTACTGTTGCGGGTGCTGCTAGCGCTGGCCACTATGCTCCACAGACTCAGACGGGTGCCCCTGCGGGTGCTGCTGCTGGCGCTTCGGTCGCCGGCGGGGCGGGAGTTTCGGGCACTGCTGGAAGCGCCGGGGTTGCTGGGGAAGCGGGAGCTGGTAGCGCTGGCGCCGGTTTCCAACCAATGCCTTTTGAACAGGTTGCTGGTGGCGCGGGAGTGGCTGCGGCTGCTGCTGGGGCTGCCGGAAATTACAACCCCGAGCAGGGTGAGGGCGAATCTAAGAAGAAGGTTTGGCTGATCATCCTGTTGGTATTGTTGGCGATTGCCTTGGTGCTTGGCCTGCTATTCGCGTTCTTACGTGGTTCTGGTTCACAGGGCACCGATTCTGATGCGGGCGGCGTTAAGCCGGCCGCTACCGCCACCCCGAATGAGGACGAGAACGCGGTAACTAAGGAAGAGCCAACGATTGCGGTTGAGACCGAGGACGAAACCCCAGAGGCCAGCCCCGAACCAACCCAGGAAGCTCCAGATCGTTTCCCCGCACCGGCTGACGCGAAGGAAATCCCAGGTTTTATTTCTCCTTCCCAGAACATTGGCTGCTACATCAACAACGATCAGGCTTATTGTTCGATTGTGACCCGCGATTACGCGAAGGAAGGCGCGGGCGCATGTGTTGGTGTCTTCGGTATGAAGGTCACTAAGGATGGCGACGCCCAACAGACTTGTGACGATCCGGCAAAGGGTCAGATCCACGATGGTCTTCCCACTTTGGACTACGGTAGCTCTTCCAAGATTGGCCACTTTGCGTGCTCGATGGAACGCTCGGGCGTTACTTGCTGGAACATGCAAACTGGTAAAGAGTTCTCGATGCGCCGAGCCGATTTCTCTAGCGGTCAGCGCTAAACGGGAAACATTATGAGCTACGATTTGCCTTCCACTTCGCCCCACACGGGTTCGCTCTACCGGGTTTCGAATGATTCTCGGATGCGCGATTTCCGTGGTGATTTGGCGAGTTTCACCACCGAAAATATTGCGGCACTGTTGAGCCCAGCCGCGCAGGACGCCCTCGAACTTGGGCTGATTGAGCCTGCCAAGCTGGAATTGCGTTCGCTGACGCGCGGTGCTCCGGCTCGTTTGGCGGCGTTGGTGCGCCTGTTTATGTTGGGCGATGTGGTGCCGTGGCAGCAGGTGGCGGATGCGCTGCCTCGCACGGGCGTCAACTTTCTGTTGGAGTCTGGCCTGGCGGTTTCGCCCTCGGAAGATAGCGTGCAGTCCCGTTTCGATTTGCGTCCGATTAGCGTGGACCTTGATGGGCATAAGCGGGAATACTGGATCACTTCCGATTTGGGTGAGGAAATTACCGGCAAACCGTTGCTTCCAGATCATGTGCTGGGGGTGGGTGGAGCCACCTTGTCGTTGCTGCGTTTAACTCCCCGCAAGCAGGTTGGCTTGGCCGTGGACTTGGGTTGCGGTTGTGGGATTCAGGCGATTGTGGCGGCTCGTCACGCCAAGAACGTGATTGCTACCGATATTTCGGCACGCGCCCTTGATTTGACGGCTTTCAATGCGGCTTTGAATTCGGTGTTCATCGAGCTGCGTTTGGGTAGCATGTTGGAGCCTTTGAAGGGCGAAAAGATTGACTTGTTGGTGTCGAATCCACCGTTCGTGATTAACCCGGCTGCGGGTATCGAGGACGAGGAAAAGATCATGCAGTACCGCGACGGCGGTATGGCTGATGACGACATTGTTTCTGGTCTGGTCAAGGGCCTGCCGAGCGTGCTCGCCCCCGGCGGGATGGCCGTCATGTTGGGCAACTGGCTATTGTCGGATGCCCCGTGGGAAGATCGCCCAGCCAGCTGGGTGGATCCGAAGTTGGATGCGATTGTGCTGCAGCGTGAGACTTTCTCGCCCGCCCAGTACGCCAACTTGTGGCTGCGTGATGGTGGCATTAATCCGCGCCAGAACCCGGGTCGTTTCAATGTACGTTTGACCGAGTACTTGATGTATTTCGAGGCCAAGTCCAGCCCGGGGGTGGGCTTTGGCTATTTGGCTTTCCAGAAGCCGGCAGTTGAGATTAGCCCGGATGACACTTGGCAACAGTTTGAGAAACTGCCGGATGGGCGTCCGCCCTCGGGCCAAGATGTAGAGAACTTCTTTGCAGCCGCTAACTATTGTCGTGGGCAGGAAACCCCGTTGGCGCTTTCGGATGAGAAGTTCGAGGTGCAGCCTGATGTTACCGAGGAGCGTTTCTATCGTCCCGGTGAAGAGGACCCAGCGGTGATTCAGTTGCGTTCGGGTCGGACCGGCCAGACGATGCCGGTTGGACAGTATTTCGCGGCCTTCTATGGGGCTTGCGATGGGGAACTGACTGCTGCCCAGATTACGGTGGCACTTTCCGAGCTTTTGGGGGCCGATGTTCCCGCCTTGGCAGCCGAATTGGAATTGCCGATTCGAATCGCTTTGGGCAGTGGCTATCTGAAAGTTCCACAGACTTAATTGTTCACAAACTTGACTCGCGACTTTTTGCGGGGCAAGGTTTGTACGATAGAGTGAAGACAATATTAACCAATCTAGGATGGGCAAGGAAAGAATCTTGGCAAACAAACTTGTGATCGTCGAGTCTCCCGCCAAAGCGCGCACCATTGGCACTTTCTTGGGTAAAGATTTCACCGTAGAAGCGTCGATTGGGCACATTCGTGACTTGCCCCAGCCGTCCGAACTGCCGGCCACCATGAAGAAGGGGCCGTATGGCAAGTTCGCGGTGGATGTTAATGACGGTTTCAAACCCTACTATGTGGTTGACCCGGATAAGAAGAAGCTAGTCACCGCTTTGAAGAAGGCGTTGAAGGAAGCTGACGAACTCTATCTGGCCACTGATGAGGACCGCGAAGGGGAAGCGATTGCGTGGCACTTGCTGGAGGTATTGAAGCCGAAGGTGCCAGTTAAGCGCATGGTGTTCCACGAAATTACTAAGGAAGCGATTGGTCGCGCCTTGGATAATCCGCGGGATCTGGACACGAACCTGGTGGATGCCCAGGAAACTCGCCGCATTTTGGACCGCCTAGTTGGCTATGAAGTTTCCCCACTGTTGTGGCGCAAGGTCGGTGCCGGCTTGTCGGCAGGGCGTGTGCAGTCGGTGGCTACCCGTTTGGTGGTGGACCGGGAACGCGAACGCATGGCTTTCAAGTCGGCAAACTACTGGGATGTTTCGGCAGATTTGTTGCCACAGTCGGGCCCTGATGCGGGAAGCCTATTTACTGCTCGATTGACCGCTTTGGGCGATCATCGCGTGGCCACTAGCCGTGACTTTAACGATGCGGGCGAATTGCGTCCTGCTTCGCAAAAGCAGTCGGTGGTGCATTTGGGTGAGGCTGCCGCGAAAGCGATTGCGGATGCTTTGGCTGGCGCTCCGGCGAAGGTCTCTGGTTTGGAGACGAAGGAATCGCAGCGTCGTCCGTTACCACCGTTCACCACTTCTACTTTGCAGCAGGAGGCTTCTCGTAAGCTGCGCATGAGTGCGCGCGATACGATGCGCACTGCTCAAACTTTGTACGAAAACGGTTTCATTACCTACATGCGTACTGACTCGACGGATTTGTCGACTCAAGCAATTTCGGCGGCCCGTAGTCAGGCGGCTGAACTGTATGGCGCGGACCATGTGCCGGCTAACCCGAACCATTACGGGAAGAAGGCGAAGGGTGCGCAGGAAGCCCACGAAGCTATTCGCCCAGCGGGTGACAATTTCCGTCGCCCCACCGAGGTGAAGGGGCAGCTAACTGGCGCCCAGTTTGCTTTGTATGACTTGATTTGGAAGCGCACGGTGGCTTCGCAAATGAAACCGGCGACCGTGCAGACGGCCACGCTCAGCGTGCAAGCACCTTTGGGTGACTTGTCCGCCGTTTTGGGGGCCGAGGACGCCCTCGGTGTGCAGGCACAGGATGTCCAGGCAACTTTGAGCGCTTCGGGCACTATCGTGACCTTCAAGGGCTTCTTGGCCGCCTATGAGGAAGGCCGGGATGAGGAAGAGCGTCCTAAGGCCAATGGGGATACTCGTTTGCCGCAGGTCAGTGCCGGTGACGCGTTGGAGACTGATTCGGCGCAGGCTAATGGCCACGACACGAACCCGCCAGCTCGTTACACGGAAGCTTCTTTGGTGAAGAAGCTGGAAGAGTTGGGGATTGGCCGCCCGTCGACTTATGCTGCCACGATTTCGGTGATTATGGATCGTGGTTATGTGGAGCGTCGCGGCCAGGCGCTGATTCCGTCTTGGTTGGCGTTCTCGGTGACTCGCTTGTTGGAAGATAACCTGGGTGGTTTGGTCGATTATGACTTCACTGCTTCGATGGAACGCGACCTGGACTTGATTGCTTCGGGTGAGCTTAACGGCCCCGACTGGTTGGGTGCTTTCTACCTAGGCGAGGGCGACTTGCCGGTGACTAAGGCACTGCCGGGCGGTTTGCAACGTGAAGTTGAGGATTTGGGTGAGATTGACGCTCGTGCATTGAACTCGATGGAAGTTGGCGAGGGCGTGAATGTGCGCGTGGGCCGCTACGGACCTTACTTGGAGAAGGCTGATGGTTCGAGGGCGTCCGTCCCGAATGGGGTGGCTCCTGACGAGTTGACTGCCGAAATGATTGCCGAGATTTTTGCCCAGAATGCGGACGATGGTCGCGAGTTGGGTGTGGATCCAGCAACCGGGCACATGATTGTGGCGAAGAATGGTCGCTATGGACCGTACGTGACTGAAATTTTGCCGGAAGAACCGGAAGAGGCTGCTCCAGCCGAGGGCGAAAAGAAGCCGGCGAAGGGTCGCAAGAAGGCTAAGCCGAAGCCGCGTACTGCCTCGATCTTTAAGACGATGGACTTGTCCACGGTTACTTTGGAACAGGCCTTGCAGTTGATGTCTTTGCCGCGCGTGGTTGGCAAGGACCCTGCCGATGGGGAAGAGATTACCGCCCAGAATGGTCGCTTTGGTCCTTACTTGAAGAAGGGAAGCGACTCGCGTTCCTTGGAGAATGAGGAGCAGTTGCTGACGATCACGCTGGATGAGGCTTTGGCGATTTATGCTCAGCCGAAGACCCGAGGACGTCGCGCCGCGGTACCACCATTGCGCGAGTTCGGGGAAGACCCAGTTAGCGGTAAACCAGTGAAGATTAAGGACGGTCGTTTCGGGCCCTACATTACCGACGGGGTCACCAATATTACGGTGCCCAAGTCAGAAACGGTTGAAGGGATTACCGAGGAACGTGCCTTCGAACTCTTAGCAGAAAAGCGTGCCAAGGGTCCAGCTAAGAAGCGCACTACCCGTAAGACCACCACGAAGAAAACTACCGCCAAGAAGAGCACGGCCAAAAAGACCGCTACTAAAAAGACGGCCACGAAAAAAGCCGAGTAAACAAGCGCTAACTAAAAGTGGTGGGTAGGTTCGATCTGAACCTACCCACCACTTCTTGGTTGGTCTTACTTTTGGGGTTTAGCTTTCGCTAAGAGACTTTGCGGCAAGGTGGCTAAAGATCGCAAGCGATAGCAAGATACTGCCCATGATCTCTAGATGTAGGGCCTGCACCATGTTAGCCAAATACATGACGGGGGTGCCCACCACGGCATGCTGGCCTTGCTGCTCGAAACCCCATTGAGCCAAATAAGGCAGCAAGACCGCACCCAAGATGGACAGAACATAAAACCCAACTGCCCAAAGTACGGTTTTCTTCGACAAGTTCTGCAAGCTATTCGCGGTAAACATCATTAACCCCTTTAACTAAAAAGTGTGAGCGGCACTGCATTTAACTAAAGTTTATCGCTTTCCTCTTTTTTTGCTTGCTGTTTAGAGAAAACAGTTTTTGGGACGGGGTGGCGGGACGGTTCTGTTTTATCGTGTGGGTGTCCGTGGCATTGCAGCTGCTTGGGTTTTGAAATGGTCTTTTGTCCTATCTGGTTAGTATGCAAGTAAAACGTTTTGATAACAGATTGTTAAAGTCAAGGAATTGGTGGAGCGTTTGGGTTGTGGCCGAGGTTACGTGTGGATAAAGTTTCGCCTCGTGACGGTCATTTTGTGACTGTTGTGGTTTTGGTCAGCCGCCCTCGGTATTGGGGACGACATTACAGATATAGGTGAAACTATGAGAGTTTGGCACAAACTGGTGGCAGTGACGATCCCTGCCGCAATGTCTTTGGTTGGTTTGAATGCGGTTGCTGGGGTTGCCCAGGCTGCACCTTCGGATTACCCGTTCGTTCCTCACTTTGCTGACGTGCAGGCGAACACTGATCACGCTTGGGCGATTACTTGGATGGTTGACCAGGGGATTACTTCTGGTTGGGCTGACGGTACTTTCCGTCCTACCGCGAAGATTTCGCGTGAAGCTATGGCGGCTTTTGTGCGTCGTTTCATGCATGCTCAGCCGTCGTCTGATCGTAACTGCTTTAAGGATATTTCTTGGAGCCAGTTTGCTGGCGATATTTGTTGGATGAAGGAGCAGGGGATTACCTCCGGTTGGCCGGATGGAACCTACCGTCCAGGTGAGTTGATTTCTCGTGAGGCCATGGCTGCTTTCATGCATCGTTTGTCGCGCGATACTGCCGAACTAAAGTTGGATGAGGTTAAGAATTTTAAGGACGTTCCGACCTCGGCCCAGTTCTATCGCGACATCATGTGGATGCGTTCGCGCGGCTTGTCCAATGGTTGGTCGGATAATACCTACCGTCCACACATGCCGGTCGGACGTGACGCTACTGCTGTTTTCTTCTTCAACTTGAATAAGCACTTCGGTCACTTACGAGTTGATAAGGAGACTTTGCGTCTACTCAACAGCTTGGCAGTAAAGGGGCGAGCACCGAAGACTGGTTACTCGCGCGAAATGTTCGGCCAGCGCTGGTTCGATGCTGACCGCAATGGTTGCGATACTCGTAATGACATTCTTCGTCGCGACCTGACACGAGTAACTTTCAAGCCTAATACCAAGAATTGTGTGGTTCTCACTGGTCACTTGGCCGATCCGTACACGGGTAAGGGCATTGATTTCCAGCGCGGTCAGGATACTTCTTCGAAGGTTCAGATTGACCACGTGGTTGCCTTGTCGAATGCTTGGCAGACTGGTGCCCAGTTGCTTTCCGAGGACGTTCGCCAAGAGTTCGCCAACGATCCTTTGAACCTCCTTGCAGTCGATGGCCCAGCAAACCAGCAGAAGGGCGACGGTGACGCTGCTACTTGGTTGCCAGCCAATAAGGCTTTCCGTTGCTCTTATGTGGCACGACAGATCGCAGTTAAAGCCAAGTACAACTTGTGGGTGACCCAGCCTGAAAAGGAAGCCATGCTACGAGTGGTTAACAACTGTAAGTCGGCACCGCTTCCAATTGCGAAGCCCAAGCCAAAGCCTGCTCCTAAACCGGCACCAAAGCCCGCGCCCAAGCCGGCACCAAAGCCGAAGCCGGTACCCAAGCCAGTGCCAGTGCCGAAGCCTGCTCCCAAGCCGGCACCTAAGCCCGCGCCAAAGCCAGCTCCGCGGCCTGCGCCAAAGCCCAAGCCGGCCCCCAAGCCAGCCCCGGTTTACTTCAAGAACTGCCGATCCGCATGGAAAGCAGGGAAAGCCCCACTTTACAAGGGACAGCCTGGCTACCGTCCAGGTCTAGATGGTGATCGTGACGGTGTAGCTTGTGAGCGTCGCCCACGAGGCCTCTAACTCAACTGAAGATAACTGAATCTATTTCAAGGGGTCCCAACCAAAATCGAGGTTGGGACCCCTTGCTGTATCTGAATAGGGTTTTGAATTGGTCTTTTGTCCTACGTGATTATGATGTGATAACCACGATTTGGTAACAGAATGTTAAAGTTTGTTTTTTGCATGATTTTGGGGTTGTCGCTTATTTAACTGCTCGATAAAGTTTCGCTAGCGCTAACAAAGTAGCGCCCGACACATCTTATTTTGGTTGAAAGGTGTTCTTAATGAAACGAATCAGTACCAAGCTGGTGGGAGTTGCATCGCTCGTCGCGATGGCATTAACACTCGTTACTCCACTAATTGGGGTCGCTCCAGTCGCAAATGCAGCTGATGATGACGGTGTACCCCAACATCTCAACATTGATGGCAAAGATTACCAACTCGTATTCAATGATGAGTTCAACGGTACCAAATTAGACAGTAGTAAATGGGAACTTGGTAAAGACGTTGTTGACTCAACCTATAATCAGAATAGTTTTTATAACAATATTACGATCCCAAACAATCAACAAAAATCTACAGTTTATTTAGAAGATGGACAATTGCATCTTCACTCAATAAAAAACCAGAATAAGTCGAATAAAGATTTTTACGACAGAGTTGCCAAAGTAATCAGCCCATTCTTAAAATCTAAAGCTGCTTTTAGATATGGGTATTTGGAGATCGGGGTCAACTTTCCCCGTACTAACGGGGTTTCCTCGTTTTATGGACTTCGAAAAGCAGAGCGTGAGGGAACTGATGACTCGAAAGGATTCATTTTTACCCAAGCTGCCCAGTATGGTGGGGAACCAGAAATAACGAGTGGCGTTATTTCGGATTATGGTATGCGAATGGAAATAACCTCCGATGATACAGTTCGCAATAAAGACTATGACTCAAATTTTTTTGACAAAATTTTATGGAGTAAGGAAGGAATAAAATTTTCACTTGTTCGTAATGACGAGTTTGTTGAGTCGACAGGTAGTGGAAGTGCCTTTATTCCCTCATCTGCCAATACAAATTTTTTCCATAATTTTTATACATATGGTGATGAAGATATAGTGATCGATAGTAAATGGGGATATAACGTTTATGATCGGTTCTATAGTCGTGCTCGATTAGAGAATCCGATGCTTCCATTCGATACTCATCGTAATATTTTTCTCACATCTGGGTTCACCCCGCATGCAATCGTGAGTGACGAATCCCCTGATATCAATAAAATTTCAAATGAAGATTCTGAACTTGTTATCGACTATGTTCGTTTTTATCAGACGAAGGAGCAGATTCAGGGGTCGTCTAGTCTGAAGGTTTATTTCCGAGAGTCGTCCTTGTATGAAGATCTTGATCCTGTCGATGTGAAAATGGGAACCAAGTTAGGAGACCTGCCTACACCGAAAGTATTAGATGGTTATGAATTCCGAGGATGGTTCTATGATAGTGAACTAACTCATCGAGTATCACCAAATGATGTTCCGTCTGTAGATATTGAACTTTACGCTTTGATGCATCGTTTGGGTAAAGTTAACATACCTAAACCTTCGGTTGTTGATCCTTGTGGAGTAAATAACGCATATTGGGATCTCAAATCTATAGAAGCCCCAAAGGTTTATGATTTAGATTCTGCTTATTCTCCAGAGGACCCAAGGGCGGATAGGATTGACGCCTATGAAATCAAAACAGAGGGTAAAGGAGTTTTGCTTGTAGCTGCTCAGAACTATGTCTTCGAAAATGGACAAAAAGAAGTGAGAATAAAGCCGCCTCTTGATTCTGGAAGACTTTGTTTGGAAATCCCGAAAAATCCAAAAGCTATCTGTAGATCTTTTTGGGATAGTAAGTGGGTATTCCCAGAGGATAACCGTTATTTATGGACTAAAGATGATACATATCATCGAGCTTTTGTTGCCGCAAATAAAGGATATCAATTTGCGAATGGGCGAGATAAATTAACCTATTTAATGAAAGATTGGTGTGTTAAAGAGATTCCGATTCCCAAGAGCCCGAGTGTGAAGGATCCGTGTGGTCCAGATAATGCACGCTGGGATGTGCCAAAAAATGACAGCCAAATTGTTTGGAAACAGGAAAATGGACATCTGATCGCAACTGCTAAAGAGGGTTACCTTTTTAGCAATGAAAAAGAACAGATCGACTTTGGTGTTGCCAAGGATTCGGGTAAGGCTTGTGTGAAGACTGTTGCTTTGCCTGAGGTTCCTGGTGTGAATGATCCTTGTGGGGCTGGTAATGCTTCTTGGGTTTTGCCTAAGGATTCGGCTCAGTTGGCTTGGTCTTTGGTTGATGGTCGTTTGGTGGTTAAGGCTAAGCCTGGTTTCCAGTTTGCTGGTGGTAAGTCTACCCACGACTTTGGTGTTGCCAAGGATTCGGGTAAGGCTTGTCCCGTCAAGGTGGTTGAATTGAAGACCTTGCCAGTGGTCAAGAATGCAGGTTTCAAGGATGTGGCTCCAAACATGCAGTTCTCTGGTGAAATCGCTTGGGCCAAGAAGACCCGCGTTTCCACTGGTTGGGCCGATGGCACCTTCCGTCCGCTGGCAGACGTGCAGCGTCAAGCTGTTGCCGCCTTCTTGTACCGTCTATCCGGCAGCCCAAAGGTTAAGGTTCCGGCCAAGGGTCCATTCAAGGACGTTCCTGCCAACCACCAGTTCGCTAAGGCTCTAACCTGGGCCAAGCAGACCGGCATTATGACTGGTTGGGGTGATGGCACCGCTCGTGGCGACAGCACCATCGACCGTAACGCCATGGCCGCCTTCCTTCACCGTTTTGCCCTCAAGTTCCCCAAGGCAGTAGCTCCAGGACTGGGTGAACTAGACGGGGTTGTCTCCGAAAAGTCGAAGCTAGTTGACACCTCCAGCGACCTATTTGAGAAAGACATCCGCTGGATGGAACGCGCCAAGATCACCACTGGTTACCCTGCAGCAAAGGGACGGGAATACCGTCCATTAGGCAAGCTACACCGCGACGCCATGATCGCGTTCCTCTATCGCTTGCAGAACAACCAGATTGTCACTCGCTGAAGCGACAAACAAAACCTCAAACCCAGCTGGGGATAAACTCCTAGCAGGAGTTGAGAAAACCTAACCTTGTGGGGGTGGGGATCGTCAGATCCCCACCCCCACAAGCGTCCTCGGCCAGCAAAGGCAACGAACGGTACCTAAGACGCCCTTTTAGCGCATCGTCCTCGGCCAGCAAAAAAGTGGGGGTGGTAAAATCAAAGTCCACCGATGATAGCCTGCCAACCCATTACGGGAGGCTACGAAAACAAAGGGGGAGCACAATGTCGACGAAGAAAAGTTCGGGTGCCATGCGAAAACTGGGAAAGACCGCAGCCGCACAAATGGCAATCAATGTGGCCACGGACCCGGAAAAACTCTCCAACGTGTGGAATTTCGTGAACGCCAATGACCGAGTCGTCAACGCTCCCAAAAAACTTTCCGAAAGTTTCGCTCGTGGCCGCGACCGTCGCATTGTTGCGGTAGAAAAATTGCTGGACGAGGTCGAAAACACCCTCGGTGGGCCCGCACCTAAAGCTTTCGACCCGAACCAGGTGGATGGTTGGCGAACCCAACTGGAAAAGCTACGCCTGGCGGTACCGCTCGCCAAAGTGGCCACCGGGCGGCAACAAACCAAACAGGTTAAAGCCCTTAAAAAGAGCGCGGCCAAACTACTCGACGAGGTTTTCGGGGCAATCACCGCAAAGCCGTAGCGGGCACGTCTATACTTAGTGGTTAGTTAAACCCACTCGGCACACGAAGGAAGCGGAATGAGTACAGCAGAGCAGTCGGCGAACACCGACGCCCTCGAAACGGAAACCCACCTGGAATCTCAGGCACAAGCCCAGCCTGCAGCAAAAAAGTCGGGGCGTAACAAGACCGGTAGCAGTAAGCGTAAGCGCAAGGCCGCTCAGGCTGCGAAACCGGCCCCACAGCCGCTCCCACAAAGCGACCCAGACCCGCTGCCCGCCCAAGAAACTTTCAGCTTTGAAGTGACCAGCACTTTGCCTAACGGCAAGGGACGCACCGGCATTATCCACACTCCTCACGGCGACATTCACACCCCCGCGTTCATCGTGGTGGGCACCAAAGCCACCGTCAAAGCCGTGCTGCCAGACAACATTAAAGACCTAGGGGCGCAGGCCACCTTGGCGAACGCCTTCCACCTGTACTTACAGCCCGGCCCGCAGATTCTTGACCAGGCGGGCGGCCTCGGGCAGTTCATGAACTGGTCCGGCCCCACCTTCACCGACTCGGGCGGCTTCCAGGTAATGAGCCTCGGATCTGGCTTCAAAAAAGTGCTAGCCATGGACATGGCCGGCAAACAAACCGACGACGTCTTAGCCGAAGGCACCACTCGCCGTGCCCACGTGGACGACGACGGTGTGTGGTTCACCAGTCACCTCGACGGTTCCAAACACCGCTTCACCCCCGAGATTTCCTTGCAAATCCAGCACCAGCTTGGTGCCGACATCATGTTTGCTTTCGACGAGCTCACCACTTTGGCACACACTCGCGCTTACCAGGAATCCTCGCTAGAACGCACCCGCTTGTGGGCGCAACGTTGCTTGCGTGAACACCGTCGCCTCTCGATCGAACGCGAACACCGCCCCTACCAGGCGCTCTTCGGGGTCATTCAAGGCGCCCAGTATGAGGACCTGCGCCGCAAAGCCTGCCAAGACCTTTCGGCCATGTGCATTGACGGGCAAGAATTTGATGGTTTTGGCCTCGGTGGTGCCATCGAAAAAGAAAACTTGGGAACCATTGTCGGCTGGTGCGCGGAAGAACTGCCTGCCAACAAGCCCCGCCACCTGCTGGGCATTTCTGAACCAGACGACCTCTTTGCGGCCTGCGAGATGGGCGCCGATACCTTTGACTGTGTGAACCCGTCCCGAGTTGCCCGCAACGCCGCCATCTACACTGCCGACGGACGCTACAACGTCAGCCGAGCCGCCTGCAAGGACGACTTCGGGCCCTTGGAAGAAGGCTGCGAATGCTACACCTGCCAGCATTACTCGCGTGCCTACCTACACCACCTGTTCAAGGCTAAAGAAATGCTGTTCTCCACCCTGGCTACCATCCACAACGAGTACTGGACAGTGCAACTAGTAGAAAACATCCGCAAGGCCATGCTCGCCGGCGAATTCGAAACCTACCGTGACGAATTCCTTGGCCGCTACTACGCCAATGGTGGTCGCGTAAAGTTCTAGCTGACCTGACCTTCAACAAAGATAGTGCCATGCAAAAGACAAAGCTGATTTAACGGCTCAGAACGATTCCAGAGTTCAATCTCGAAACTATCCTTTTTCCCGTCGATAGGATAGCGCTCTCGTAGGTCTTTGTAATTTTGCTCCAAGAGACGCTTAAACTCAGCAGTAGTCATTTCTGGATCGTAGTTGGTATCGCTAACCCAAGAACGAACATTAGATTCAACAAACCTGGCGCACTCAACTACGCCCTCGTCCTTAATATCAGGCACAAAATCTTGAGTGAATTTCTTAAACTTGTCCTTGTAAGCTCCGGCAGGTAACTCGTTAAAAATATTTTCCTTGAGTAGAAAATATGAATGTTCATTACCCCCAATCCAGTAGTCGTCATTAGCCAAGGCGTTCCAAAGCTGTAACGCGATCGGAATGGCTTTCGTTTCCTGGGATACACGGTAGCTAAAAACAGGTGCATTATCTGCACCATGGCATTCCTTTCCTGAAATAGGATAAGGGACAGATAGTTCAGCGGTAAGGGCCAATACAGGTGAACAGGAAGTCTTGTTAAGGAGCTTTACTAGCTGAGATTGTTCATCTTCAGTTAATTTCTCCAAGGTCTGTTTTGTAGGAGTGGATGAGCACGCCCCACAAGCAGAAGCGAGTAGCGCAAATGCGGATACCGCTAATAAGGTTCTTGAGATTTTCATGTAAAGCTCCTTAACAACCCAACGTCTACCAGTAAACAGTTGCACCAGCAGGTGCTCCAGCCGATTTCACTTTAATCTGCTTTCTAGCTGCGACTTCACCCCAAGGTACATCAACTTTACCGTCTTCTCCTGCGCCAGCACTAAACCACTTTTCTCTGTGGTTTTCGTACCCTTTAGCGCGAACTATAACTGAAGTAAAAGTCATCATTGAGACAGACCACGCATAGCCTACTTTAAGTCCTCGGCTACCAAATACTGAATAGCTACTGGTGCAGGTTGTTTCAATACCTGCTGGTGCATAACAAGTTTCGTTTCCCCACCAAGAAGCAGAACGGTTTTTATCCTTCTGCAGGAGTTTACCGTTTCCGTCTATTACAGTACCCGTTTTGATCGTTGGATCAGGAATGTATACTTTCGACCAGTCAATTTTAGGTTTAGTGTCATCCGTATCAGAAGCGTTAGCTGTTATTGGTGTGATTAAACTAGCTATTATCATCGTTGAGGCGAAAGCTTGGAAAACTTTTTTCCGCATGATTTACTCCTTTCTTTCGACCTAAAAATAAAGATATTGTAATTTTTATTTATTGTCAATTAATTTTGGTGGTAAAAAGATTAAAAATAAGTTTTAATAAAATTATTGCAAAATACTGTAGGTAAAATCTGGGATATGTTTACATTTGTTTGTTTTATGGACTTTTCTTAGATTAGGCACTGGAGAAGAGGGATTTTTGTGTGAGTATAGTGGTAAATTATGTGGCTTTAGTATGGTGACCTACCCAGTTGTTTGTGTAGGTGAGTTATTACCGTTGTCCTGAATGTCGCTACACTTGGCGGTGGCAGACTATCGTTTTTCCAGTTGGCAGAGAAGTTTTTCATTTCGGCTAGTTTCGGTGGCCCGTAGTTACGCTAAACTTTGTCGTTTCTTCCCAATACTCAGCCAAATTGTCGCTTTTCTTTTATCTAATTACGTAGGTACTAGTAATGTAAATTAGCCCTGTTGACCTTCAAGGCTTTCCCTATAGATGGGAAAAAATATTGTCCTAAAATAATGTCGAGATTTATAAAATCGCTCGTTCAAATGAACAAGTTTTGCGGCGTTAACTAAAACTTAGCCAGCTGGTAGGAAGGCTCGCGCTTCTTAATCGCCTTGATGACGCGGGTGGTGATCGGGATGACCGCATACTGGGCGGCGATCTTCCAACCGGCACCCACAATGGTGTAGTTCAAGAAATCGGTGAAAGAAGTAATCCCAATGACGGTTGCGGCAATGGAACAGAAAATCACCGTATCAACAATCTCGCCCACACCGGTAGAGGACATGAGACGCGAAATCAAACGGTTCTCGTAGTTGCGGGCCTTGCCGCGAACCATGATGAACGAGTTCGTCATCTGACCGCCCAAGAAGCCGAGCAGCCCAGCGACCACAATCTGCCAGACCGGGCCAAGCGTCTCGGTCATGGCCGCATTATGCTGCACCGACCAATCGTCCGTGAAACCAGGCAACCAGATGATCACCTGGAAAACGATTACCGTCAAAAACGACATGACGAAACCAACGATGATGGCTTTGCGAGCCGCCGCGAAACCATAAATTTCGGTGGTGATATCGCCACAAATGTAAGCAAGAGGGAACAAGAAGAAACCGCCATCAGTGATCAGCGGACCAATCTGGACACCCTTCGAAGCGCCAATATTGGACAAAATCACGACAACAGTCATTACAGTCAAAATCACCGGGTAAAAGCGCGACCCGGTCGAGGCATAAGCTGGTTTTTTCACGGTGAGTATTCTAAAGCCAGAAATCATAAAAGCATAATGCACTAGCACGAAGGTGGTAGATTTAGCCTGTTGTGATTGCACTTTGAATGAGAGACGGAGATTGAATGCGCCTAGATTCCCTCACAGGTTTACGGTGGTGGGCCGCCTTCGGAGTATTCCTTTACCACATTTATTCAACCCGGGCAGTCAAGCTACCCTACGGGACCTTCTACACCGTGGGGAACTTCGGGGTCGCGTTCTTCTTCGTACTTTCCGGCTTTGTTTTAACTTGGTCCAGCAAACCACAAGTCGGTGCCAAACAGTTTTATTTAAGACGCTTTGCCCGTATCTATCCATCCCATTTCGTTGCGCTGCTAATTGCACTGCCCATTTTCTACCGGTTTAACCCAGACCCACACATGTGGTGGCAGAAAACCCCAGATTCACTGATGCTTGTCACCAGTTTGCTACTAATCCAAGGGTTCTGGCAGCTGCCCTCAGTCCTTTTCGGGGGCAACCCAGCAGCCTGGACTCTAAGCTGCGAAGCCGTTTTCTACGCTCTTTTCCCAGCCTTAAAAACTGGCAAACAAAAGGTGGTCAGTGAGACGGAAAAACCTGCAAAGCAAACTCCTGCCATGCCTGCAACTGTATTTTTCGGGGCAATAGCATCAGTGATGGCACTTCAAATAGTCTTTCTCTTTGTCCTCCCACTCTTTTGGCAGCCACCTATCGCGATTAGCCGCCTACCCGAATTCCTTTACGGAGTAGTGGCAGCCCAGTATGTGAAACAAATGCAACACAAACCAAAAGTGAGCATGTGGTGGGGCTACCTTTTGCTTCTGATCGCCATCACCGTTTACCTGCAAACAAAAAATACTGACGGCACAAACATGTTTGTACAGCTAGTTTCTCAAACCTCACTAGTCTGGTTCTCAATCGTTTTCATGATCGTAATCATGCTTGGTGCCATGGTCGACATCAGCGGAAAACGAAACCTCATGCGCCACCCCAGCCTAGTCAAACTAGGGGAATGGTCGTACTGCTTCTACCTAGTGCATGCCACAGTCATATACGCCTGGATCGAGTTCTACGGGCGAACCCGAGACACTGCCACCTCAATGTTGGTGCTAGTTGAAATCTTCGCCCTCGCACTGCTCCTAACTACCGCACTACATTATGTGATCGAAAAACCCTTCGAACGTCGATTAAGAGCATGGGGAGACCAGCGCTTCGGCCAGCACAATCCCCGCCCTCGGGAAGCAAACTAACAGAAACCCGAAAATCTTGTGCAATCTGTTCTGCCAGCCAAATTAGCTGATGGCGTCAGGCCGCCTACATCCAGGAGCAAAGCAGTAAAATGTGAGGAAGAGGCGGAAGCCAGAAAGAAGGTAGCTAATGACTGACGAGCTTTTCCCCAATAACGACTCCAAAGAACTGCAAATGTTCGAGGACGAACACGGGGTTGTGCTACTGGGTGAACCAACTCAGTTGGAAACCTGGCTTAATCGCGAAGGTATCGACTCACGAGAATTTCACCTGAAACCAAACAATTCGGCAGGAAAAGTTGCCAAAGTTTCCCAACTAGCTGGGAAAACCGCCGAACTTTCTGGACGATGGGTCAAGAAAACCAAGGAATCTACTGAACTGGTCAAAAAGCTTGGGCGGACACAAAAAGTGGGAAGCATGGCTGATGCCAGTCAAAAAGTCTCAAAACTAGACCGGTTAAAACGCGGAGTGGCCTCACCATCCTTACTGACAGGAGTCGGGGGAGTGATGGCACAAATCGCCCGCGAACAGGCGATCAAAGAGATCAGCGACTACCTCAAACAAATGGATAGTAAACTTGAGGACCTGCTACAAGATCAAAAGGACCAAGCTGTCTCGAACCTGCTTGGAGTGGCCCAAACCATCAAAGAAACCGAAGCGATCGCCTTTCAAACCGGACAACTAAGTGAAACCACCTGGTCAAAACTAAGCCAAGCCCCACAAAATCTTGCCACGGCTAGAGCATACGCTCTAGTTAAACTTGATGGTTTAACCCGTAAACTTGAAACCGCGAAAAATGCGGGGGCACAAGCCAACGCTGCAGAAAAACTACAAAAAGAAATAAATGTTTGGCTCGCAGTCGTGGCACAATCTTTAGTCTTGCATGATCGCATCTCCGTGCTCGAAATCCAACGAGCCATGGGTGAAAATCCGAAAGAACTAGCGGACTACCAAAGCGCCATGGAAGTAGCTAGACGACTTCGCCTAACTGAGATTGAAGAAGTGCTGAACTCTCTCAATGGGCGCCTTGCTGCCGCAGCCAGAGTTACATCCACCCAAAAACTGTTGCACCCAAAAGCTGTCGGGCGTACCCTTCCCGCTTTGGCAGCAAGTACCTCGATGGTTAACACTTTTGCCCACCATGTGGAACTAGAACTAAACCAAGCAGAAATAAAGGATGCACCTGGCTGGTTCCAAGCAGCCAGTGAAGTCATTTCTGCCACCGCAAATGATGCCGCCCAGCTTGGTGTGCGGGCCGCGACTGGTACTAAAACGATCGCCGGAGATAGCTGGAAATACCTACAAAAAGCCAGCACCAATGCGACCAAAGCAAGCGTCGACCTAACCAAAAATAGTGCAAGCAAACTTGCCCAATGGTTTAAAGAACTAGGTGCCAACCAGGAGAATAAGAATGACTGAAAACACCGACCTCGAATATTGCTTCAATGTCTGGGCCCTCGTCGATTTGCCGCATGGGGTGATTGCCCACACCGCCGTCCGCGCCTACGCCCTCGCAGGTGACGACGAACAGAAAGTGGCCCAACTAAAGGCGTTGGCGTCCACTGATTACCACCTCGCCGAAGTTGTTCCCTTGCCCGAAGAGTACGTGCTAGTTTTCGAGGGCGGAGAAAAACTCCCCGGAGCCACCACCCCGCAAGGCTTCGACGACCAGTTGGTCCTAAAAGTTATCGACCAGTACTGGGAATACCAAACCACCACCGTTGACGCCCTTACGCAACGTGAGAACCCACCGCAGATCCCCGAATCGCCACTCAACGTTGTCACCTTCATCGGGCGCACCCCAGACGGGCAACTAAAAGTCATCAAAGCCGACGACCTCGACTGACAGATCTGCCTAGTCAGTGGGGCTAGGGCGATCAAACGGGTAACGAGCTGGGCATTCAGCATTTCTTTTGTTAGCTGATCAGCTAGGCTCGCCCGCATGGCCGAGGTCGCTACCCGAACCGCCCTCGGCCAATAGCGACTCAGGCAACCAAGCGCCAACGCCGACCCTAGCCTAAAAAGTGTGGTCGTCCCCGCTAGGCGGCAAGTCTCCGTTGACTATGTTTGCCACTTAGCGAGGACGTTAAAAAGGTGAGAGTGACGCCCATGATGGGGAAAGGTGTGCGGACGCCACCCTCATTTGTGCACGTGTCCGGGCGTGCACAAGAGTAGAAGCCCGTTAGGCGAGAAACTTATCTGGAGCAATACCTAACGGAGCTTCTACGTCTCGTCCCTGTCGGAACCCAAGCGGGCTACGGCAGGATGTCTTCGAAGTAGGTTCCCTTCAAGAACCGACTCAAAATCTTGCCACCGGGCAGCTTGCCATTATTCATGGTCTTTGCCGCCGCCAACAAGGCACGGATGTCGTACTGTGCCGGCCAAATCGGTGGAATGTCACGGTCCAAATTCAACAGGCCATAAACGCCCATCATGGCGGTACGAGCCGAACCCTCGGTGGTGAAAATGCAATCATCTGGGGTTTCCACGAACTGGCCGAGGAACGCCAAGTTGACGCAACCATCGGGGATCACCTCAGGACGATCGCCCTTACCGCGAGGCATGAAGAAAGCCGTAATGTAAGGCATCGTGGCCAGGCGAACCTTCGTATTTGCCTTAATCTCCTCGAACTCGTCCAACAAGTCGAAGTGGTAGCAGTACTCCAGCAAGATCTCCTCACCAGTGCACTCCAACATTGGCTTCTTCACGTAGTCACCCTGCGCGAAGGGGTAGAGGCCATAAGCCCAAGCCACACCCCAATCCTCAGGCTGGCCGTGGAACTGAGGCTGACGATTCATGGTCAAAGAAATGCACCAGCTCGAATCCTGGACGGTGATAATGCCGCCAGTGACGGTCCGACCCGAAAGAGGATCGTTGCCAGTCATCTCCTTAATCTTGCGCAAGAACGGGTGATCCTTGCCGATAAAGTTAAAACTGATCGACTCCCAAACCGTCTTGTCCGTATCCGAGCAGAACACATTCGGGCGACCAAAAACCTTCGACTTCTTCGCCAAGTTCTTCCACAATTCCCAACCATCAGTCGCGTTACGGTTGTACGGTGCAGCATGATCCATGTCGCCATAACCAGTCGACTCGGTTAGCGAACCGTTGGTCACGAACACTAGGTCCTTTTCGCGAACCTCAATCACCTCCTCGGACTTGTCATGGTGACGGATCTTAATGCCCTTAACCACCTTCCGATGAGCCGTAATCTCCATATCGAGGTCGTAAACCAGCGTGTCATAAACAAAAGTGACACCCTGATCCTTCAGCCAACGCACCAAAGGCACCACGAACGAATCGTACTGGTTGTACTTCGAAAAACGCAGGCACGAAAGATCCGAGAAACCAGGGAAATACTGCAAGAAACGATGCATGTAGCGCTTCATTTCAGTGACCGACTGCCACTGCTCGAACGCAAACATCGTCTTCCACAAGGTGTAGAACATCGAATCCAAGAAATCCTGGTCGAACCATTCCTCAATGGTCTTGTAATAAGTGTCCTCTTCCTTCGCCAACAACAACTTAATCATGTCGCGCTGGCCCTTCTTGTTGATCCCCATCTTGTAGGTATCAACCTTCTGCCCGCCACTCTTAATCACACGACAGTTCGAAACATTCGGGTCATTCTCGTTGGTAATGCGGAACTCGTCCAACACCGAGTACGGTTCCGGCATCTCCAAAGCCGGGATATCCTTCATGATGTCCCAGAAGCACTCAAAATGCTGCCCCATCTCACGGCCACCACGAGCAATAAAGCCCTTCTCGGTATCGCCATTGCCATCGAAAGCGCCACCAGGAACTGCCAGCTCTTCCAAAATCACGATATTTTCGCCCGGCATCTGGCCGTCGCGAATCAAAAACGCAGCCGCGGTCAAAGAACCAATGCCACTACCAACCAAAAAAGCTTTACGTTCCTTCACATCTTCGGGAGGAATCGGACGATTGTGCGTGTACATGCCCAAATCATTATGAACATAGGCATTGCCATCCGGAGAAACCGGGAAACTCTTCTGATAAACCTGCTGGAAGTTTGTCATTTTCACTCCTTGCGTCTAACTGCCCAAAAGCAGCTACCTTGCCCCACCTGACCAAAAGATCAAGCAGTTGAGTGGAGGCCCCAAAAGCGGAGCGCGCTCTATTTGGAGTATACTCCGTTTTGTGAGGATGTACAATCGACCTAGAAAAACAGATGGGGGAAAGCATGGTCGTTAAAGCTAACCGAGGTCGGCTTCCAGATGAGCCGAACGCTGCAAACGTAGCCGAAATCGTGGATCTGCCCGAGGGGGATTTGCCTGATGGGAGCCTGCGTCAAAAGAAAAAGGCGGACAAGAAACGTCGCATCGAAGCGGCTGCCCGCGAACTTTTCGCCACAAAAGGTTTCGACCATGTCACCACCTCGGAACTAGCTGCGAAGGCCGAGGTTGGGGTCGGTACCCTCTTTCGCTACGCCGGCTCCAAGGCGGAACTATTGGTGACTTTAATGAACGAGTCCCTTAACCAGGGCACCGAGCAAGCCCTAAAAATGGCCGATCGCGACACCGATCCGACCGAGGCGATCATGGCGTTGCTCTCGCCTTTGGCCGACGAATGTTTGGCACACTATGACAATGTCATGGCCTATCAGCGTGAAGTCCTTTATGGTACCGGCGAAAAACGCGACGAAACGATTGGTCGCATCACCGGCCTCGAAACCGTGATTGTTGAGATTTTACGACGTACCCTCAATGTTTCCCCGCAGGATTTGCCAGCCGAGGGCGACCTCGGGCCAGCAGAAACCCAACCGAAACCGGCCACCGAAACTGACGACAAGTTGCAGCTCTTGGCCCACGCGATTGCCGCTACCGTCCACCTTGACATTGTGCGTGCCGGGCTCGGCTCCAATGAAGTCGCGGATTTGCCGCAAACCATCCGGAAAAACTTGCGCTTTTTGCTGTCTAACTGGCAAGTCTCTGCCGGAAAATAGTCGGAAAATAGCCGGATTCTAGTTACCTTTCCCTTTGGAGGGTGCCGGCCTCGGCTATGATGGGGGCATGTCTTCGCCGGTTTCGCACTCGTCCGCCAATGAGCAAGCGGCGCTCAGCTATGCGCGTTTTCGGCCGACTGCGGGTAGGGCCACTGTCAGCGTCAGTGATTTCGACTCCTTCGAGCAGGCACGCACTTGGTTGGCCTATGAGCCGGCGCGCGCCCTCGAACGCTTCGTGGCGATGGCCCGCACTGCCTGGCTAGTTTCGGACGCGATCTATGTTGATCGGAACCAGCTGTTTGACGGGATCTGTTTCTTGGCGCTCGGGCCTGATGGCTTTGCTCGCGCCCTCGGTTTGGAACCGGGCCAAGACCTGCCGCTGGTAGTGGGTTGTCAGCCTGGACAGGCCCAAGCCCTCACCGAAACCATGACGTTAACGAACCAATCGGCCATCACCACCGCCTCCTTGGAACATCCCGAACCGCCGCGACTTACCGGTGAAACCACCAGCCAGATTCTGGCTAAACAGTTCGAACGTCTCGACCGACATTTTGCTTCGGCCGCCACGGTTGCATGGGAATACGGTCGCACCCCAGTTGCGGACCGCAAACTCCCCAAGTTGCGGGCCGAGGGCGAAAACCCGGCCGCGCCCGCGCTTGCGAACATGCCAGGTGAGAACTTCATGCCCGCAGACAGGACCGTGACCCGCGGGGATGCTGCGCCCGAATCCGGAGGCGATCTAGCGCCTGCGCCCGCAACTGCGACCGAGGGCGTTTCACGTGAAACCCAGGCGCTAGCCCAGGTGCTTTTTGACCTCGAACCAAGGCATCAACTGCCGGAGCCAACCACCCCAGGGCTTTTCCTCCGAGCACGGCTTGCAGATCCACTTTTTATCGCGAAAGCCCGCAGCGAGTGGGCGCAAGCGGCTCGCACGGGCCGGATTGTGCTGGAAAAATGGCCAGATCTTAGCGCAGTGAAAGACCCCGAGTTCTGGGGTAGTGAGACTGGCAGCAATCGCCAGACCAGCACACAAGCACTGGTCGCTGATTTGAAAAACTATTTGGAGCATTTGCCGAAAAAGCCAGAACAAACCATTTTTGCCCGCAGTTTCGTGGTCGCCTGGGCGGCAGAAAAGATCGCTCAGCAGGAGTTGCAACCAACCGAGGCGAGAGCAGTTATTCGCTGGTGGTCGCAACTGTATGAGAATTCGGTTTTTGCCGCTCGCGAGAAGGAAAAAGCATACCTTGATCAGGTGGCTCGGCTAGCTTTCACTAATACGCTTTTGCCTGCTGACCTCGCGCTCGGCAAAGTGGGGGACCCGCTTTCGTCGGCTGAACGCGAGGTGGAAATGCGGTGGGGTTTGCGCACTAAACGACGCACCCGCTGGGAAATTGCCAAGGCGCGCCTGGCCCCTAAGCCGGTCAGCACCGAGAGTCCTTTGCGGATCGAGGGCGAAGTCATCCAAGCTATGCAAGAGATGAGTCCAAGCCAGTACCATCGGCTCCACAATCACCCTTTGGTGGACCGGGTGGTGCTACAAAACGGCTCCAGTCCCCGCGCTTGGAATGATGTGATTTTAGCGATTCGTGACACCATGGATGACACTCGTAGTTGGGGTCAGCGCTTGCGCAGCGGCATTATTCGCTTCACTTTGTTGGCGATTGTTGCGGTTATTTTGGGCTTGCATGACGCGGGCTTCCTCGACAATTTCTTCTCGAACGTGGCAGCTGGCGTCCTCGGCACCCCCAAGGGTGGGGGCATCTTCGACCTCGTATTGTGGACCCTAATCGCGATTTTGGTGGCCTTCCCCTATGCTGAACTGAAGGAAATCTGGCAGATGGGACCGGCGTCCATGACCTCCACCATGTACGTTTCCACTGTTGAAAACACGCGAAAGGCACGCCCATGAGTAGCTGGCAAACCGTTTGGAAAGCGGCCGACTTTGACCTCGAAATGCAACGAAACCAGCAGGGTCATCATCGAGTTCTTGCCGCTAAAGGCAAGCCCGGGGCACTCGCCATTGCCCTCTGGGAGGCCCAAGTACTGTTAGTGAAGCAAAATCGCGAGGCTGTGGGGGAGGAACTGTGGGAACTACCTCGCGGTTTTGGGGACCAAACCGATCCAGACGCGTGTGCCACCGCGGTCAGAGAGCTAGTGGAAGAAACCGGGTTCGAACCGATCGCGGGGCAAGCCGAATTACTCGGGGAACTTTGGATCGACTCGGGCTTACAAGCCAATGCGGTGGCCGTGGTGAAAGTACCGGTCCAAAACGGGCAGGCACAACACCAAACCGACGGAGAAGTCGAGTGTGCAAAATGGGTGCCACTGGCTGAAATCCCTCGCATGATTGCCAAAGGGCAGTTGCGCGATAGCTTGACCGTTGCCGCTTTTGGGCTCTTGTGGTCCACTTCCTGGCAGGACGAAAAATAGTTTCCACAGGGGGCGCTTCGCTCTTGAGGATAAAGCTACCGGCTGGCGCCCTCGGCAGGTAAACTAGAGCGCATGAGTGAAACCGTGCCTGCTATCCCCACACAAACCCGGCTCGAACCTGAAAGTCGGGGCCTGTTTATTTCTTTCGAGGGCGGGGAAGCGGTTGGTAAATCAACCCAGATTGCGGCACTAACCCGTAAGTTTGAGAGCCTAGGCCGAAATGTGGTGCTCACGCGTGAACCAGGGGGTACCGATCCGTTTGGGGTTCAGGTTCGTCAACTGGTCCAGCATGGGGTGGATCTGAACCCAAAGGCTGAAGCTTTGTTGTATGCGGCTGATCGTTCGTATCATGTGGCCACGAAAATTCGCCCGGCTTTAGCTGCCGGAAGTGTGGTGATCACTGACCGTTATTTAGATTCGTCGGTGGCATATCAGGGTGGGGGTCGCGACCTCGGCAATGATGTTTATGACCTGTCACTGTGGGCCACCAATGGCCTCCTACCGGATGTGACGATTTTATTGGATGCCGACCCGGTGCAGGCGCTAGCTCGTCGGGAGGGTGCCACAGACCGCATCGAGGCGGAACCACTCGCTTTTCACCAGGCGGTGCGTAGCCGCTACTTGCAGTTGGCGAAAGAAAATCCGCAACGTTTCGTGGTGATTGACGCGACTGGTGACATTCAAACTGTTTCAGAGCAGATCTGGCAGGCCATTTCAGAAAAAGCAGCAGCATTGTTGTCGGCAACTGAGCCTGGGGGTGGCACGCGATGACAGTTTGGGATTCGCTAGTTGGCCAGGATGCGGCAGTTAAAACTTTGCAAGAGGCGGCTTTGGCAGCTCGAGCTAGTTTGACTGGGGACCAGGTTGATAGTCGGGCCATGACCCACGCCTGGTTGCTGACGGGCCCTCCCGGTTCGGGTCGGTCTAAGGCCGCGCAGGCTTTTGCGGCCGCTTTGCAGTGTGAACACCCCACTTTCCCTGGCTGTGGCGAGTGCGATTCTTGCCGTAAGGTCATGCCTCCAAAGACTGAGGAACGCCCTGAGTCTCGACCAATCCACCCGGATGTCACTTGGGTTGATACCGACGCGGTGATTATTAGCATTGATAAGGTGCGCGAGCTGGTGCATAAGGCGCAGGATAACCCCACTCTTGGCAAGTGGCGGGTCATCGTGGTCGAGGATGCCGACCGCATGGCTACTCGCACCACCAACACTTTGTTGAAGGCGATCGAAGAACCCCCGGAGCGTACCGTGTGGATTTTGTGCACGCCTTCGCCGGGCGATGTGCTGGTGACGATCCGTTCGCGTTGCCGCAACGTAAACTTGCAGATTCCGCCGGCCAAACTGGTTGCCGAGTACATGGTCAAGCAGGGTTGGACTGATGACCCGAAACTGGCTTTGCGTTGCGCTTTGGCCGCCCAGAGTCACATTGGTCGCGCTCACGGTTTGCTGGCCGAGGACGATGAGGACACGATTGCCCAACGACGCGATCTGATCATTAAACCGGTTTCGGCTCGTAATGCGGGCGAAGCGGCGGTGGCGGCGCAGCGGCTGGTGCAGAACGCGAAGGAAGCTTTTGAAGCGAAACAGAAAGACGCAGACGCCCAAGAAATCGCGGCCCTGAAAGAACAGTTGGGGATTAAGAAGGGGGAGAACGTTCCGCCCTCGGTGCGCACGATGATTCGGGCGCGTGAGGAAGCACAAAAGAAGCGTTTGACCCGCCTTGAGCGTGACAACCTGGACCGGGTAATGCTCGACATTATGAGCTTCTACCGCGATGTGCTCACCATTCAACACCAGGCTAATGTGCCCATCATTAATGCGGACCTGGAAGCGTTGGTGAAAGAGGTGGCGACTCGGACCAGCGCCGATAAAACCCTTCGTTGTATGGACGCGATCGCGGTGGCCAGAAAGCGTCTAGCGGGAAATGTGACCCCATTGTTAGTGCTTGAAGGCATGATTATGGAGTTTTTACCGGTAGAATTTCCTCAGCCTTGAAAATCTTAACCTCACAAGGAGTCTCATGACTTTCGCTGTCTCCCCGGCCGAAGAACGTTCGCAAAGTACCACGAAAGTGGGCGCTCGCCCCGCTGCGCGCAAGCCTCTTCGTCGACGTTTAACTACTTTGGGAGCAGTCCTTGCCGTGAGTGCCACCTTGGCGGCCTGCAGTTTTGGTTCCGACGGCTCTGACGCGGTCCAAAAAACGGTGGAGCCTACGCCCTCGGCCAGCCCAATCCCGGCCGGCTTGGAAAGCTACTATGACCAGAAATTGGTCTGGGGCAACTGCGATTCCTCCATTGAGGCCACCAAGGAAAGCACCTGCGCCACCTTTAAGGTGCCGAAAAATTATGCCAACCCGTCCGAGGGCGACCTGAGCATCACCGCCGTAAAGTACGTGAAATCTGGAGTGAAACCAAGCGGCGACATTTACACTAACCCGGGTGGGCCTGGTGGTTCCGCGGTTGATTTCGTGGCCGAAAACGCCTCCCACGTGTTCACGCAAGAAATCTTGGACAAGTTCGCCATCGTGGGCATGGATAACCGCGGCACTCGCCACTCCACCCCGATCGAGTGCATAACACCGCAAGAGATGGACGCGCTGCTTAGCGAAAATACTCAGGACGTGCTGACCGAGGCCGGTCTAGCGCATGAACGTCAACGCATGGCCGATATGGGCAAGAAGTGCCTTGAAAAGAGCGACACTATCAAATGGGTGGACACTGTTTCGGCAGCCCGCGACCTCGACGTGCTTCGGCATCTAAACGGCAACAATAAACTTGACTATTTGGGCTTTAGCTACGGCACGTTCTTTGGCGCCACCTACGCGGAACTTTTCCCGAAGAACGTTGGCCACATGGTGCTTGATGGGGCGCTTGACCCTTCGCTCAATTACGATCAGGTGGCCGAAGCACAAATGGTTGGTTTCGAAAAATCGCTCGTCCACTTTGCCGACGAGTGCAATGACGGTAACCCGAACTGTTTCCTCGGCAGGGGAGAGGACGGGGCCAAGCAAATCATGGCTTTTGTCCGGGCACTCCACCAGAAGCCACTGAGGACTGGCGACCCCAAGCGACCCCTGACCGAAAACTTGGCAATCACCGCAATCATGGGCTCAATGTACAACCAGCAATGGTTCCCCATTCTCACCCAAGGGTTAGAAAACGCCATGCTAAAAGGCAACGGGCAAATCCTGTTGTCGATGGCCGACCAGATGAACGACCGCCTCGATGACGGCACCTACAAGGGCAACAGTAAAGAATCATTCTTCGCGGTTAACGCCCTCGACTATCCAATCGAAGGCGACATGGACACCTGGCAAAAACAAGCGAAAGAACTGCTCGAAAAGCACCCCATCTTAGGTGAACAGTTCATGCTCGGTGACGCCTTGCGTCAAGATTGGCCCGTCAAACCGGTTGGCAAACGCGGGCCAATTAAAGCCGAGGGCGCCCCACCGATCCTAGTCATCGGCACTACCGGTGACCCAGCCACCCCACTATCCATGGCACAATCCCTAGCTGAACAGCTCGACAAGGGAGTGCTCCTAACCGTGAAGGGCTGGAACCACACCGCCTACAACTCGAACGCAAATGAATGCGTCACCCAAACCGTGGACGACATCTTCCTGAAAGACCAGATGCCCAAACAAAACAAATACTGCTAAAAAGTAGGTGACCAAAGTAAACTCCACTTGCAAAACAAGGGGTAAATGTTTAAAGTAACCTAGTCTGAAAAGACTTGCCAACTTAGCTCAGTCGGTAGAGCAGCTCCCTCGTAAAGAGCAGGTCGCGGGTTCGATTCCCGCAGTTGGCTCAGATGACCCCGTGTTTTCGTTGAAAATAATTTACTATGACTTCCTTAATAAAGTGTTTTGGTACTGAGTGATTCTTATTGTAAAGGTCAAGAATTATTGCAAGTCTTTACGCGTTCAGTGGACAAATTATTTAGGCATAAGTTGAAGGATTTAGTTGCGTTTTGAAGTAGCTTGCGGTTGATACTCGTTGTTCTATATAAAATATTCCCTAGTATCATAAGTCGTCGTAAGGTTATTGCAGAATAAAATACTTTTATTGAAATATGCATTATTATTTCGGTATGTGGGAAATGCTGAAAAATATCGAAAAAGATAAAAGAACCTGGTTTACGGTTAGTTTGCTCTCGCTAGTGGTCGTTATCGTGTTTATCATATGGTTAGCATGTATATCAGACAATTTTTTGAAGAGTATCCTTCAGAGCTTAATTTCGATTGTTCCAGCATATTTCATAGCGTTTGCAATTCATTTTTTAACTGTTGCAAGTAGCTATGAGTCAGAACGTGTATTAAAGGAATCTCAGAAATTACTCGAGTCTCAGCGTGGTTTAGTTGCGATGCAGGTTGGGCAAGTTCTGCGAGAACAAGTTAAGTCTGCGCAAGATAAGGATGAAATTCTGGCAATTCTTCGTGAGTCGAGAGTGTTATTTCCAATTACTAACGAGAGTAACGAGAAAGTTAGTAGTGCAACTGAGTTGTTGCTGACTGAATTTCGAAGGAATCCATTGGTTCCTCTTCCCACAGTAGGAATGTTTGATAACCCGTTGTCGGTGAACTATTCGCCGGATGCTGAATCATTTAATGAGCTGTACAAAGCTGATTTCGGTGACGAAAAAGTAATAAAGAAAAATGCTGTAGAACAATATTTTCTTACTTTTTCAAGTTCAAATGCAGAGATTGACCTTAAGGAATTGAACGGATTTTTAGAGTTACTAATTCATAGGGAACAGAAGTCCCAAAATAATTCATTTACCATATATCGTAATACGCATTATTTACTGGAGTATTTGTGGAACCATAAAATCGGCGACGTTCCGATTCGCAATAAACTTGAGGGGAATGTCGGGTATTTTATTGATGTCCTAGTATGCAAGCATCAGGAATCTAAAAGATCAGAAAAAGACTCTGAGACGTATTGGGAAAAATTAAACTGTTTTGTCATCAAAGATCTTCTGGGTGATAAAGGTGAGTTTAAGAAAGAAGCTATCGATTTTTTGGACAAGATCGATAAAAACTTGCAAAATCAGATAAAGGGAATTATTCTCGATAGAGAACTATTCAAGATGTATGACGATGAGGACGCTTCGAAGTTGTTAAGTGTCTTTAGGAACAAAAATGGAGTGGACTGATGAATGTTACTACAACTTCAGCACGAGGTCTTTTTAATAATTTCAGATTTGTATTTCCACTTTATCAGCGTGAATACTCTTGGGAGCCAGAAGATGTAGATGACTTTCTATCAAGTATTAACCTAATTATAGATCGTTCTAAACATTCTGAACGTCGTGGTGACTATCAACGTCTTATGGGAGCTATTGTTCTAGCATCAGTGGAGAATTCAGATAATTCGAATGGGGTGTTGGAGTTTAATAATGAGGACGAACACTCTGATAGTGATCATCGGATGGAAGTATCCATTATAGATGGCCAACAGCGTTTGACAACTATCATGATGATCGCTAGTTGTCTCGCTAAAAAAGCAGCTGAGTTAAAGCGTTTTTTGGTTGCTCGTGACATAATTAATCCCTATATTTCGAAAGTAGATAGTAGGGCTGAAGAAATCGTGTGGAGTGTGCGGTTCTCAAATGTAGGGGCAAATAATTGGTGGTATGGCCATATTTCCTCTGAATTTGGTAAATATAGAAACGATATTGAGTTGCCAGAATATGAATCTATTGAAAGCGATAGTTTTACTGGGCCTGGCTATGTGACATCTTCAATTGAAAAAATGAAGAAGGCAATTTCCGCTGTGGATAATTACTTCAAGAATAATGTTTTTGATGATGATGATAGTGAGCTGACAATGTCACGGATCAAAGACTGGCTTGGGGCTTTACGATATAGCATCAGGTTTATTCTTTGGGAAGAGAAAGATGCCGCAGATGCCTTTGAAATCTTTGAAGCGCTCAATAGTAAGGGACAGCAGTTAACAACAGTTGATTTGCTGAAGATGTTAACTGTTGGAACTGCGCACAAAACCGAGCAAGAACAGGTGTACAATGAATGGAATAATTTTATTATAGCGATAAATGGTTTGGGGATCAGAGATTCGCAAATTGAGACTTTTATTCGTCATATTTTCATTTCAAAGCATGGTCCAGTATCTGGTAAAGAGGTTTACTTCAAATTTAAGGAAATATATTTCAATAACTCGCGTGATAAAAAAACGCGAGAGCGTTTCATTGACTTGCTTAATGCGAGTTTAGATGTGTATGAGTTTATGTGGATAAAAGGTGCGGATGCGAGTTTAGTTCAAAAAGCACTTTCTTGGCTGGTTAGTGATGGAGAGCAGGGTGCTGAAGGGGGTTCCAAAGATGAGTCGCATGTTGAGTATGCGAGAATTGTCTTAGGCGCCTGTTTGCGTACTTTAGATGAACAAGTTGGACTTAGGATTTTGCGTCCTTTATTTCTTTGTTTGGCGCGAAATATTTCGCCGGAGACCGATCCAAGCGCAGTGAAAAATGTGGTTATGTCCGCTATTGGAGTTTATCTAAGGATTGTTTTCAAGCTGGCGAAAGGTTCAAGTGAATCTAATGTGGTTGAGATAGCAGTTGGAAATCTGTGTAAGGAGATTTCCGACAAATCGGTCATTAATTTTGCTACCTCACAACATTTAACTAGCATGAGATTGCATGAAGTGGATCCTAAGGAAGTTTTAAATGAGCTTCGAGGTAGTAACGTTTATAACGTTGGCGTTTTAAATTTATTGCTGAGATCGGTAGCGTTTAAAACGATCTTCCCTCCATTTGAAGGAAACGCAATTCGGGTTTGGCAGTATGGCTTGGAGGACGCTAGTTGGTCTGCTTTTTCTAGTAGACCTTCTTATGACCCAAGTTTGGATTTCTTAGGGAATAACGTTTTGTATTATGGAATTCGACGTCCTCGTAATACGCGTTCCTTTGAGGACGTCAAGATCCATTACCCTGAGGGTATTGTTGACGATACCGTCGTTAGTTTTATTGTCCAGAACGATGAGTGGAATGATGATGCCATTGCTAAACTAAGTGATTATTATGTTAATGAAATAACTCAGGTTTGGTCAAAATGGTTTTAAATTGATAAATAGCGAGTAAATAATGACTGACAAGAAAATAGTTTGTGTTATAGGGCCTGATCTGCTGCTCTATGCTTTGTATGCGCATTCTGCGTATGTCGATTCTGCTCACTTGAATTTCGGAGAGTACGTTTCCCGAATGACCAGAATGATTCAGGAAATCGAAGGAAAAAAGGGCGATAAGATTCAAGTTAGCAATGGCGTGATATCTTCGTCTTGGGCGCTTGCGCGTCGGGATTATTTAGATTTGCTCGCATACCCTGCGAATCGTCTTTTGGCTCAAATTCGTTTAAATTTCGATAAATTTATTCTGCAATTTGATGAAATAAATAATTCTTTCAGAAGAAACTTAGAATCTGATAATGCTGATTCGGCTACTGGGTTTTTTGACAATAAAGATTTAGAAGATATTACTTCTATCAATCAGCAACTTTTTGAAATTAGTAATTCACTTGCTGCTTTTCAATCAAGGTTCTATTATTCGTTTGAGCGTTTTGAAGCACGTTTTCATGAATATTCGTCAGAAGCGCAGATTCGTTACTTTAAGGGCAATAGGGAATCAGGATACAAGATTTCTAAGTTGTTAGATTCATATGACCCGAGTGGGGATGATCTGTTTAATTTATTTATCACAGAATCTACTGAATTTGCGTTAGATGTGTTAGGGCAATCTGCAGGTAACACTAAGGTAGGAGTTTTGCAGCTGTATTTTTTGACGCAGCGGCCTACTGTTTTGGCTCAGAAACTCGCGCGATATGAGGATTTTTTTTATAAGAAGCTAGGGAATCCTCCAAAATTTTTTGATGCTGAGCTCTTAGGTTTAAAGATTTAGGTTTCGTACCTGAAACAATTACTAGTAGAGTGATTTCTTTGTGACACCTAAAGGTTGGTGTATTTCGGGGTGTTTGTTGACCTATAGGTGCTTGGAATGTATGCGAGAGCTTTATCCTTTCAATACTGTTTGGGGCGGAATTTTAATACTTTTAATCTATGTTAATTTTCTGTGTTCCCATTCATCGTGTTTTGTTATTCGGCTTGTTTTGTCTGCACTCTAAATGTGCTTATTGCGCGTTTCCCTAAAATGTTGTGTTGTGAACTTATTTTGATTTGTTGACGCTGCTCAGACTTGATCTTTGATTGTAGCGTTCTAATGTGTTTTTAATAAATATAGTTGCTGTTCGCACAAGCTAGCCTAACGCTGTTGAGATAGGTTATCATTAGCGCCATGATTTCACTCCCAGCACGTAGATTTTCTTCCCCAATTTTGGTGGCTTTGCTTTGCGCCTTGGTAGTTATTGGCACGCTAGCACTTTCCGCCTTGGCTCTTTCCAAACCCTTACCTTATACGGCAACTAACGCCTTGAGTTTGCTGATTACTTTAGCCGTGACGATCGTGGTTATGTGGCAAACTGGCACTCTTTCCCTGCTAGGTTTTAGTACCCGTGGCTTCTCTGCCTTTTGGACTCTTGGGTGGCCGATGCTTTTGATGGCGACGGTCGTGGCCACATTAGCACTAGTTTTCTCCGGTCCTGCAACTGTCCCCACAATTCCAGTTTCGGCACTCTGGTTCATTTTGGGAGTAGCATTAACCGCCACCTTCGAAGAAGCGCTTTTTCGAGGAACAGTTCTCCCCCTCCTGCTTACTTCCAAACAATCGACTATCGGTGCGGTTATCACTAGTGCCGTGATTTTCAGCGTCTCGCACCTACTAGCCCTTTTGGGCGGAGGAAATATTGCCGTGGTCGGAACCCTCACCCAGGTTTTCTACACCTTCTGCATGGGAGTTCTTTTGGCGGCAATCATGTTAACCACCCAGAATTTGTGGGTCACCATTTCGCTTCATTTCGTCTATAACGTCCTCGGCGATCTTGGCACGCTAACCGAGGGTGTCCCCCAAGCGTCCACTGCGCCAGCAGACATGTCCCTTCCGGTGGTAGTAATCCTCGTTATTCTGGCGATCCCGATGTTGCTAGTAGGTTTACGCACACTGAAAAGCTACCCCAAGGTTAGGAGCCCTCGGTAAAAAAACAAGGCTAGAGTCGATCGAAGCGCGGGACACTACACTCTGAAAAATGAGACCTGCAAAACACTTTTCGTCGGTTCTGTCTGGGATTTGCGATATAATTCGGTTCAGAATGCCAAAGTTGGTCCACCGGCGACTAACGAACTGAAAGGGGCTGGTAATGTCCGCATTAGCTATCATTGGGATCGTATTTTTGGTACTTGTGATCCTATTGGGCGTCTTCTTGATTGTTTCTTACAACAGTTTCGTCAACTCCCGCGAATTGGTGAAAAACGCTAAGAGTCAGATCGCGGTACAGATGGAAACTCGTTGGGATGCTTTGACTTCGCTGATCAGCGCCACTAAGAAGTACTCCGAGCATGAAAGTAAGGTTTTGCACGACACCGTTCAGCAGCGTACCGGTGTCAACAAGGACTCGGCAGTTTCTGAACTTGAAAAGGACGAGAGCACCTTCACTAGCGCTTTCAACCGCCTTCTCGCTGTGGCAGAAAACTACCCGGATTTGAAAGCCAGCGAAGTTTACAAGGAAACCATGCGTCAGCTTGGCGAGTACGAAGAAAACATTCGGATGGCCCGCATGGTATTCAACGACACCACCACCAAGTACAACCGCAAGGTGCTGGTCTTCCCAATGTCGATCGTGGCAGCCATGTTTGGTTTCCGCGAACTACCTTACTTCCAGATTTCCGAAGGCAAGTCCAGTTCGCCTAGCTGGGACTGATTCCTTTATGGCTAAAAAACTCAGCGTAGCTCTTTTAGCTTTCCTTTTAATCTTGCTCCCAGTGAGCGGGATGGTTTCTTCTGCCCAAGCAACCGAACTAGTTTCCCTCACCATCAATTTGGATATTGACGAGGACGGTAATGGTCACTTCGAACAAGTGTGGGAGACGAACGATAACAGGGGTACCGAAAAGTACATTGTGATCGATAACCTCAAACCAACCATGAAACTTACCGAGTTTGAGGTTTACGAGTTCGACAAGAAGTTTGAAGAATTACCCGATTGGGATGTTAATGCCAGCCTTGACGAGAAGGCGTTTAAAAGTGGCATCAACTATAACGGGACAGCTCAAGAGCTCTGCTGGGGGATTGGTAGCTACGGTAAACACAAGTTCACCGTCAAATACACCATTTCCAATGTGATTGAAAAACTAGACGATGCCCAAGTGCTTAACTGGCAGTTCGTCAACCCCGACCTTTCTGAACCACCGCAGAATCTCAAAATCAATATCACTTCCAAAAAGTTCGCTGCCGGTATTGTGCAGGAAGTTAATACCTTTGGTTTCAAAGGCGACTTCAAAGTCACCCCCACAAATATTTCGGTACAATCAACCGGTGATTTTGGCCCGAAAAACTATGTGGTGGTGCTAGCCAAGATAGCCCCTGACACCTATAATACTGAAACTCAGGTGTTCAAGACTTACCAACAAGTTCGCGCTACCTCTTTCGAGGGAGTCCAAAAAGAGAAGTGGAAAAAGATTCTCTGGATCGCCCTGTTCGTTGGTCTTGGAACTGTTTCAGTAGTTGCAGTTGTTTTGGCGATTGCTATGCCGCTTAGCCGACGCCGTGTCAGAAATAAGTATTTGAAATCAGCTAGCGGTTACGGGGGCAGTA
Source organism: Boudabousia tangfeifanii (assembly GCF_001856685.1). Classification (GTDB taxonomy): domain Bacteria; phylum Actinomycetota; class Actinomycetes; order Actinomycetales; family Actinomycetaceae; genus Boudabousia; species Boudabousia tangfeifanii. Next base: position 1,976,061 of record NZ_CP017812.1, on the reverse strand, counting down.
GCTACTCGAAACCACCTGAATTTAACATTCCAAAGATGTACCAACTCTTGGAACTGGGTAACAAGTCCATGTCTAAGGAGTTTCGAGCAAACCTACTCAGTGCCTACATTATGCGCTGGATCTTAGATAAACGAGTAACACCAGTAGATGATGGCAGTACCATTTTCGGCAAGCAAAAGTACGCCATCAGAATTATTGACAAAAACGATGACCCCTTCCTTGATGATGCTGAAAGAATGATCTTTTCAATGCTGATTCATGCTGCCGGAGATAATAATGTTGTCGAGGCTGGGGAACTAAAATCTTACTTCCAAACAACTTCAGGCAATCTGAGCTGGCAATCGTTTACCAACCACATTGAAAACCGCGGTAAGCATTTACTAGCCGATAACGGGTGGTCAGAAGAAGCAAGAGGGCGCTCGCTATTAGTTCCCTTTAAGGAACTCCGATTAACCAGTGCTGGGGTTGAAGAACTCTCGAAGGTTATGGGGTTCAGGTACTACCTCGAAACCTTTACCATCGTGGATGAGCGGGAAATGCAAGAAGTTGTCTTGTGGAAGTACTACCTGATCTATGCCACCCTTTTCGGCTGTGCCGATCGTGTCTATGAACAGCTCAAACGCCTTGTCCCCAACATTAAGAGTGTGCTTGCTGAAAGTGAAAATATCACTAGCATCGCAACCAACCTAGGCGATTCGGGCTACTCGGGTATCACCTCTGGATCTTTCGACGGCGGTGGCGGCTCTGGTGGTGGCGGCAGCTTCTCCGGTGGCGGTGGTGGCTCTAGCGGTGGCGGCTCCGGTGGTGGCACCCGCTAAACCAGCCTAAATAAGCGCCGACTAACCTATCCTAGCCGAGCGGCCATAGCTTAAAACTTCTGTTGGAATCTGTATTTCTGATTTATAGCGCCCCGAACAAGGCACCAGCACCATAGGTGATAGCTAAGCCGAGGCCGCCACCAAGAACCAGTCGCACCACCGCGCGCACCGGATCGGTCTCCGAAAGTTTCGCCGAAATAAAACCAGTCAAAGCCAAAGTCGCCAAAGTAACCACAATTACGTACCAAGCCTGACCGGTCAAAGGAGCCAAAAGTGCCGTCAAAAGAGGCAGCGCCGCCCCCAAGGTGAAAGCTAAAGCAGAAGAACCAGCCGCCGCCCAAGGGTTCGTCAAATCCTCCCCGTCAATGCCCAACTCCAAGCGAAGGTGCACCGGCAAAGGGTCGCCCGCCTCAATCTCGTTAACCGCAGTCTCTGCCGTTTCGGGGCTCATGCCGTAGGAGCAAAGAATAGTTTTTAACTCCTCGTGCTCATGCTCCACCAAATTTTCTAGTTCCCAAGATTCCTTTTGGATCAGGAACTTTTCCGTATCACGCTGAGCCGACACCGAAACATATTCACCCAAAGCCATGGAGACCGCGCCCGCCACCAAGGAAGCCAAACCAGCCGTCAGGATCGTCGCCGACTGAGCGTGCGCACCAATCATGCCCAAAAGCAAAGCCGCAACCGAAACAATGCCATCATTAGCGCCGAGGACGCCCGCGCGTAGCCAATTCAGCTTCGAGGCATGATCCTCACGATGTGCTTCCTGTGGGTGGGTACCGCTAGCCATGGGAAACTCCTTCAAAATCGGGTGAAGGCGGACCAAAAGTGGGGGAGCGCCCTCGGGAAATAATGTGACCATTATGCCGACAAAGCTAGGAAATAAAGCCAAAAAGTGGGTTTTTGTGGGCAGATTAGCCAGCAAAAGCAAGGAATAGGTAACCTTGCTACCAAAAACTGCCGGCAATGCGCTAGGGTAGAAGTAACTCGTGGGTGTAAGCCCGCAAAGCTCATCGGAAAATCCCGGGAGGAAAAAACAATGAAGTTAGCAGAAGCTTTAGCTAAACGAGCCGACGTTCAGACCCGAATGGTAAAACTCCAGCCACGCACTTCCAATATGATGCAGGTGCAGGAAGGGGAAAAGCCAGAAGAAGACCCCAAGGAACTCTTGGCCGAATATGACCGCTTGCTCGCCGAAATGACCACCCTAGTAATGCGAATCAACCGCACCAACGTGGCTACCAAGTTTGATGACGAGCACACTATCGCCGATGCAATCGCCCTGCGAGATGCTGCCAAGAAGGAACACAACTTCTACCAGCAGATGGCAGATGCCGCCTCGGCACGGCAAAACCGCTACTCGGCCTCGGAAATCAAATACGTGCCCACCTACTCGGTAACAAAACTCCGCAAAAAAGCAGACGAGGCCGCCAAACGATACCGAGAACTTGACACCAAGATTCAAGGCCTGAACTGGAACACCGACCTGCTTGACTAAACGGCACTAATAAACGTTAGTCGGTAGCTAGTTTGCGTGGACGTCACCTAAGCAACGCTTAGATCCGGCAGCCTTAAGGGGAAAAGGCATAGGAGGTTCAAATCCTCCCTTACGGTTTATCCCCGAGATAGGGTACAAGGGTAGAGAGCTAAAAGCGTTATTGCTGACAATTTACTACCAGACGTCACAGACCAGCGAGGGTGGGCTCGGGGACCTAACGAAAGTAAAAACCATGGATGAGCAGAATACCAAGGTTTCTGAATCAGAAAATAATTATGGAAACAATTGCAGCCGCGATGGGAAAACTGGTGAATGGGAGTACGCTTCAGCGGTAATTATGATGCAAATTCCTGATTGTATGGAAATGCTGAAGCCTGACTGGAAACTCCTTTGTCCTGAGCCATATCAAGCTGATGATTGGATCCATAGGGTAATAAGACAAGACTCCATTGACAGGAAGCTTCCAGAGCCTGATGTTTTTAATCGTCATCACTGTAGCCCTTTCGAACCTGGCTATCGTAAGGATGGGTACTCATATCGTGATCAACGTCCTTTACCTGCAAACGTTGCAAAAGTAGAAACAGGAAGTAATGAAGCACCGCCTAATGTGCTTGCGAAACACAGCGCATGGTTTCGAAAATCTGCAATGCATAAAGCAATGTACCTTAAAGAAATTCGACTTGATCTGAGTGAGTTAAGGAAAGCAAAAGAAAAGTCTGGACATTTTGCAAACTGGGGTGAGGTAGAGATCCAGTACGAGGAAGATAGTACTGGTTCTTTTAAGACAAAACGATTTACAGATCCGATTGAGCTACTTGCCTATGAAGGAGTTCAGGTGATGCGGATTGAGATGAGAGCTTTTGGCGGAAAACCTATCGAAGAAATTAGATCGAATGATACTAGCACATGGAATCGCTCGAACCTAAATTTTGGTCCAGATGACGATAAGTTTGTTTGTGTCCATCTTCAGCTACCAACCAATGATGTTTTTAGGGTTATTTCAGCGGTGCGTAGGCCTTTAGATTTAATCAATAAAAATTTTCCACCAGATTTGCAAGCTAATCGTAACTTAGACCGAATAAGGTGTGCACTTTTTTCGGTTTTACAAACAGCTCTTCGATCTTTTGGATTTGAGAACTTAAATTTAAATAACGGGGCATACCTACATATAGCTGGGTCAAAAAATAACTCGATAGTAGAACATTTGTCGACTCAGCTAATGTATGCCATAACTCTTCTTGCTGGTGATGATTACCCTGAGCCACCAGCATCATTTAAACGTTTGTATCCTCAACTTGATAAAGGCGAGTTGTGGGCGCTTGCGGCTGAAGAAGCTGATGTTTTCTCTAATGAACTAGACATGTTGCGAGCTGACAACAGGCGTAAAGAGAAAGAGCAATTGAGACTTGGACATGGCTATGCTCGATTTAGTCTTGATTCTGTTTCATATGTTATGACTACATCGGGGCCCAAGCCGGGGGAAGACCTCAAATACAATCAGGGGCGTGAAGTGGCTTTTGCCGCAAACTCTTTAGTGTTAGCGCACACGCGCTTTGCTGATTTACAAATGCTAGCTAGACGACAATCAGTTGCACTTGAACGTATTAGTATCGAACTTTCTGAGGCTGCAGTAGATTTGGCTAGTACTTTAGAGGCTAACCAAAATGGAACAAAATCTGAAGAAAAACTCAAAGAGAGTCTAAAGCAGTACCGGAAACTTCAGGAAGATTTCGCAAAGTTTAGAGCAAACCTATGGTTTACTTCGTTGCCGAAGCATCCAACTGGTGAGGTGTTCCTTCACCGATTACAAGAAATTGCGCGGATTCACGAAAGAATGCGAGATGTCCAAGAGGAAGAAGAAAGTACTGCAAATATTCTTCGCTTGGAAGATAGCCGTCTACGTGAAGAGCAACGCGAGGTCGAAAACGAAGAGATAAAGCGAGCAGAGAACTGGAGAAATAACTTAGAAACAATTGCTGCTATAGCTTTTCCAGCGACTCTCGTTTATACCATTACTGGCGGCTTAAAGTTCACAGAAGATCTAGATATAAATCTATGGTGGAGCATTTTTAACTATGCTTTCCCGATCCTTCTAACACTAGTGATTACCTTCGCTGTATTGCATTGGCTAGCGAAAGGTCGAGGAATAACAGCAAAAGAAATGGTGCGAAAGCTGAGCAAAAATGAAGGACAGGAATATATAGAGCCGAGCATGCGCTCAAAGCCAAGAAAATAGCCTACGTTTAGTTTCTTAAAGCATGGTTTCTAGCAAGAGACTAGCTGGATTATTGTTGAATGATGTAGGAATGTGTCGTGATAACGAAATACCAAAGGATCCACTATTTTTCAGTCGCGCGGCATGAAGCGGCGGTCGGCGTTAATCAGCGACCACGCCCAGGTCAGCCCCAAAACCAGCACGAAAGCCAGCAACAGCAGCAATGGCCAGCTAAACCCGTAAGCGCCTAGGATCTTCCAAAGGGCGACCGCGCCAGCTAGCATGACGCCCAAGCCGAGGAGGAAACCGCGCCTAGTTCGTGCCTCAATCGACGACTTTAAAAACGTCGGGTGAGTCAACAGAATCTCGCGGAGGAAAGCATCCGGAACCCCAAGCTCTAGGCTCGGTTTGGGCTGGTTTTCGCTGGCGGCCTCGGCCTCGGCCAGCACCTTCGCGCGATCCGAGGACGGTAAACCGTACTTCCAGCGAGAAAGCCCCCGAATGCGCGCTAGCCAGTGCTCTCGGCTTAAGTTCTCGAGCTTGTCGAGGACGTTGCGTGATGAATCGGCGCCGCGGCGAATCAAGAAAACCGCCGTCAAGACACCCGCGATTGGGATTGCGATGAGGTAAGAGCCGTTAAAATGCCAAACCGGTTCGCTAGTCCAAGAAGTGTGGACCTGCTTCAAACCGAACAGGGCAAGAGCCACGCCACCCAAAGCAGCCAGCCAAGTCACGGTTTGTGCTGGGCGTCCCCAAGTGAAACTTTGGAAAAAGCGCATCAGGAAAAATAGCACCGAACCATATAGCGGAATCGCGAACAAGGTGGTTAAAGGGAACCCCGCTGGATCGTGCAAACTATTGTAAGCCGTGCCCACAGCCAGTAACAAAGACCAAACTATGAGAGTATTTCGGTCATACATGGGGAACTGCTGTGCCCACGAACGATTGGTGCCATAAAGCTCCTCGCAGTCGCTCTGGGCCGCTAAGAGGGGAGAACCAAACATTTCCTTCGCGCTTTGCGCCGGAGCACCTGCAGCCTCCTCACTACGGGCAAGGTTCAAACTTGCCACTCGCAGATCCACCAGGCGGGTTACGCCCTCGGTGTCTAGCGGAATCAGCTTCGCCAACTCAGCCCAATATTTGCTAATCCAACGCTGGTCCGCAGAACTCAAATTCTGTACTTTTCGGGGCAATGCCTGTTGCTTATGCTTCTTTTGCTTGCTCACTGTCGCCTCCTTGAGTAATGAGCTGGTCCAGGTTTGTGGCGAAGATCCGCCACTGGGATTGCAAATCACGCAAATGTGATTCTCCTAGCTCGGTGAGCGAAAAAATCTTGCGTCCAGGGCCACTTGGGCCATGCTCCCAAGTGGAAGCTAGGAACCCGTCTGCTTCCAAACGAGTCAAAATTGGATATAAAGTTCCGCCCTTAATCTGCCCGAGGCCGGCCTGCGCCAAAGCCGTCGAAATGGCGTAACCATAAGACGGACCGCTAGCTAAAACCGCTAAAACCGCCAAGGACGTCATGCCTCGCAGCCACTCAGTCGGAAAAGAAACGGATGGTTGTTGCTTACCCATAACTAGATTTTATCAAAACCTAGTTAGATTATCCATCTAGGTTGTTTTTAGGAGTGGGGACGCTTACTTTTCGTTGCGGTTGCAGTCTTATTGAGAATCATTACCTCTTGCGCTTATACCCTAGGGGGTATATGTTGTTAGTGGTTATTGACCAAGGCAAAATAAATCTTCACCAGTTTGGAAAGTTGCCTTCGGTTGGTAAGTAGCAAAGTGTAAGCGCAAACTAGGAGATCTAATATGTGCCGTCCGGTAACTTGCAAGAAGTGTGGTAAGACCACTTGGGCTGGCTGTGGCCAGCATGTTGACCAGGTTTTTAAGAATGTGCCGGTCAGCCAGCGTTGCACCTGCGACAAGGATGCTAAGAAAAACGGTGAGAGCAGCCAGAATGGTGGCCTCTTCTCCCGTCTCTTTGGACGTTGAGATAAACCCTTAAAAAGGGGAATCGATAGCTTCCGGTTAACTGGTGTTCCTGAACTACTGTGCGGGTAAATAAAGTAGGGGACCGTAACCGGAAAGTCGGAAGGGAACCAACGTGCGGGTTGCCTCCAAGCCGATAAATGGGCTGGGCTCGCGAGCAATCGTGAGCCCAGTCTTATTTCTACTAACAAGACTGTGCGGTTTCAGTATCCGCTTGAGTTTAGGTGGTAGAACTTGATGGAAAGAAACGAAATGAACTTAGATCCGCAAGAAGTTAAGCCAGCCTTGATGCGGCTCAAACGGGCAAACGGTCAACTCCAAGCGGTTATTCGCATGATCGAAGAAGGCCGCTCTTGTGAAGAAGTTGTCACCCAGATCGCCGCGGTCGGAAAAGCAGTTGACCGGGCCGGATACGCGATCGTTGCCCAGAGCATGCGTGAATGTTTAAAGGCCGACCCTAGCGGTCAAACCTTGGATGAGGAAAAGCTCGAAAAAATGTTCCTCTCGCTCAGCTGAGCCTAGTTTCGGGGGCATTGAGGCAGCTAGCCTGTCCCCGGCAAAGTCGCTTGACTCTAGTTTTGCGGCAGCAGCTTTTCGATTTGTTCGCCGAGCGATTCCGGTTTAGTGGTTGGAGCGAAACGATCCACCACTTCCCCTTGCGGATCGATGAGGAACTTGGTGAAGTTCCATTTAATTTTATTGCCGAGGACGCCGCCCTTTTGCTCACGCAACCACTGCCAGAGCGGGTGGGCCCCATCGCCATTAACTTCCACCTTGGCGAACATTTGGAAACTAACGCCATAATTTATGCTGCAAAATTCCGAGATTTCTTCAGCTTCACCAGGTTCTTGGTTGCCAAACTGATTACAAGGGAAACCTAAAACTGCTAGGCCCCGATCCGCATATTTTTCATGCAACTCCTGCAAGCCCGCCAACTGAGGAGTGAAACCGCACTTGCTTGCCGTGTTAACCACTAGCACCACTTTGCCCCGAAAATTTTCCATGGGAATCTCTTCGCCGGCCAAGGTCTTTGCTGAAAAATCATAAAAAGTCGTCATCTACTCATCCTAACAAGCAAGGTACCTCTTGTGGTCTTAGGGGTGATGCGCCCTGCGGTAAGCGCAACGAAAAGCCTGGGGGTTTGGGTGGGACGAAGTGGTATCCCTGCTGGTTGAGCCGCAAGACTACTCCCAAAATGTGCGATGGGTTGTGGCATGTTTGCGGGGGTGAGCCAACTCTGCGTAACGTGTCGCGGGCTGGGGTTAGTTAACTGCTAGCATCGCCCCGATTTGGCTGCCTTGGGTGATGCGGTGTGCAAGGCCAATCCCGTCACGGATCGCACCAGCCAAAATCAGTCCCGGATAATCGTATTCTAACTGGCTAATCCGCTCAAGCCTTTGTTCGGTGCTAGCTTCGTACTGGGCGATCGCTTTCGGGTAGCGAGCCACTTCCACCAAGTCAGGCGATACCCCTTGGGGTATCTGCAACATGTTTTCAACTTCCCGACGGGCCAAGGCCACCAGTTCGTCCTCGGCCAGTGACAAAAGTTTCTGCCCACGACGCATCCCGCCCACAAACACGGTAAACAGAGCGGAATCGGGGTGTGGAGTGCGGCCGGCAAAACAAGATGAGGGGAAGAGGATTCCCAGCACGTCACGGTTTTCCTCGCTCGGGACGAGGCCGCCAAAGGCCTTCCGATTCACGCTCGGTAAGTGGTCATAGCCGAAAACCACCTCTGCCACGGGCGCGTAACGCAAGGACTCAATCGGCGCCAACTTGCCTGTCAGGTCAGGGAAAATCGGGGCTAACAGGTCAGCGCGCACCGTGGAAACAACCGTTTGGGCTATGAGCTCTTGCGCCTGTCCTTGGTGGGTGAAAGACACCTGCCACTGATGTGGGGCCAACATTTTCGCGCTCACGTTTTGTACACCAGTCAGGATTTTTCCGTGGGGCTGAAGTGCTGTTTCGAGGGCGTCGACCAGGGCCGTGAGACCGCCCTCGGCACTAAAAACCTGTTTGGTGGCTTTGCGATCCCGGTCGGTCTTGGGGGTGCGCATTTTAGCGATCGAGCCGCGAATGAAAGAGCCGTGATTCGCCTCTAAATTATAGAGTTTCGGCAGGGCAAAACGAGTCACCAGTCGGTACGGGTCGCCCGCGTAAATCCCGCCAATGAACGGGTCTACCGCGTTGCGCACGAACGACTTTCCTAGTCGGCGGGCCGCGAGCTCCCCCACGGTCTCGTTTGGGTTCGTGCCGCGTTTACGCCAAGGCTCGCCCAGCACTCGCAACTTGTCGCGGAAAGTAAAGAGGGGAGTGGTGGCCGCCGAAAGCAACCCGGAAGGAAGTGGGCGAAAACGATCCTGCTGCCAAATCCAGCGTGCCTTCGCCGTCTCATTCGCCACCTCTAGGCGGGCCGAGGACGCAAACTCAAACAGTTCAGCCACCTCCGGAGTAGAAACCGTGCCCGTGTTTGGGCCCACCTCAAAGGTGTAGCCCTGGCGTTTAATCGTGCGAATCTGGCCGCCCAAACGATCGGCCGCCTCCAAAATGACGAAAGGTTTCCCGCGTCGGGCCAAACCCGCAGCCACCGACAGGCCGGTGATTCCACCGCCGATAATTACCACCGGCAGGGTGGACTCGGTCGAACCGTTAGTTGCTTCTTGGCTGTTTGGCACGATGGAAACCTTTCGTGATCGCAAGTATCAGTGGTTGCTACAACTTCAATAGGAACGCCGAGGGGCGCATAGCGGACAAAAGAAAAGCCACCGGAATGCAAGTTCGATTTCGCGAAAACTTACAAACCGATGTCTCTCTTTTGAAATATCTATTGCTCTTGGCGTTTGGTGGTGGCCATTGAGTGCCGGACAAGTCAGACACTCAAATCATCCAGACACAGTATAGGTTAGATTGTGACGAAAATGCAAGAAATGCCAGAAAGTTGTGTTTTGGTTCGCGTTGCCATCGTTTCCATAGCCATTGGGTTTGGGCAGTTTTGTTGGGGATGGTTGGTTGGTCAGGTGTGGGATAACGGGTTGGTCAGGTGTGGGGTGGCCGAGGAAGGTCGGGCAAGTGGCCAAGATTGGGTCGATGCGGATAGGTGGGTGCCAAGACAGTCTGGCGGCTGTGGCCGAGGAAGGTCGGCATGTCAGGTGTGGGCTGTTAGAATCGGGGAAAGTAGCAAAGGAGCAATCATGGATAAACCGGTGGCATTAATAACTGGCGCTAGTGCTGGGATCGGGCGGGCTATCGCCCTCGAGTTGGCCGAAAAATATCGGCTGATTTTGGTGGCGCGCCATGAGGAGCCACTCGCTGAACTTGCGGCAGAGCTACCGGATGCCACCTACCTGTTAGCAGATCTAACCGATAAGTCTTCAGTGGAGAAGCTAGCAGGCGAGGTGCCTCAGCTTGATGTGTTGATCAACAATGCGGGGATGGAGGCAATGCAAAATGTGGACGAACTCGACTGGGAAACCTGGCAGCAGGTACTCACCTTGAACGTAATCGCCCCTGCAGAACTTTCGCGTTTGTTCTTGCCAAAATTACAGGCCTCCCACGGGCAAATCGTGATGATCAATTCGGGTGCGGGAAGATTCTCGGGCCCCGGCATGGGCGCTTACGCGGCCAGCAAGCACGCCCTCGACGCTTACACCAAAGCTCTGCGGGCCGAGCTACGACCCGACGTGCGAGTAATCGCCGTGCACCCCGGGCGAGTAGACACCCCCATGCAACAACGCATGTTCGAAAACGCGGGGAAAACCTATCAAGCGACGGATCATCTGCGACCAGAAAGCATTGCCACCGCAGTCGCCTACGCCCTTAGCGCCACCAAAGACGCTTGCGTGGAAGAAGTGCACGTCAGACCCCAACAGGGCTGACGGTAAGCTCAAAAGTTAGTGTTGATGGCTGTGTTCGAGGGTGGGCGTGCCTAGCGGCCAGTTGCCACCGCAGTCGCGTCAACCAGACCGTGGGAAAGAAAAGTGCAGGGAACAGAATGGGTGCTAAGCTAAAACTAATTGAACCTAGCCAGGAATGGGCAGACCGGATCATCGAATACCGTCAGGAATTCTTGGCGGATGGAAGCGAACTAGCCGGAACTGGCTCTTTAGCTCGCTTTGAGAACATTGACGAGTGGTTCGCCAAAGTCGTCGCCTATTCGCGACCTGAAACCTGCCCACCAAACCTAGTGCCCGCCACTCAGTTCCTGCTGGTGGATGAAACAAAACACCAGCTAATCGGGATGCTGCAACTACGACATTGCCTCAACGACTTCTTGGCAATCTATGGGGGACATATCGGCTACTCGGTCCGCCCTTCCCAAAGGCGACAAGGATACGCCACCAAAATGCTGGCACTAGCCTTAGAAGCCGCCAAAGAACGAGGTCTCAAACGAGTGCTCATCACCTGCCTCGAAGACAACGAAGGCAGCAGAAAAGTCATCCAGAATAACGGTGGCTGTTATGAATCCACCGCCCACGAGCCAAACGAAAACCTCAACCTTGAACGCTACTGGATTGACCTCTAAAACGGACGAGTGCCCACTTGCTAGTAAGGCTTGATTGCGTTCGTTCCCTAATCGGTAACGACGATTTGGCCCTTTTCACCCTTTTCGGCGTGTGCCATCGCGTGAGTGACGAAAGTATAGTGCCCGGGCTGCGGGAAGGTCATTTCCACAAAACCGCCCTCGGCTGGCGCCAAAGGCAAGACCTGCGAACCATTGCCCTCATGCCCAAAAGCATCCTTGCCGTCCTTTAGCCGCCAAGCGCCCTCGGCATAAACCGTGTCGAACTGACCGCCAACCACATGGAAAGCGCTAGGCAAATTCGGACCAGCGTTCATCAACCAGATCCGCACCCGCTCGCCCTTCTTCACCTGCAGTGGGGCCTGATCGTAGCCAAAAGCCACCCCGTTAAAAGTCATGAAAGAGGGGTCAACTGCTTTCGCCCTCGTCACCGAAACCGGCTGTGCCACCGCCGCGCTCAAGGCTCGGTTCTGCAGGTAAATTTCGCTAGGTTCGAGGACGAACTCGTGGTCCACCGGCTGCAAATCTGGCGGATCAACAATCACTGCCCCGTGCATTCCCGCCGCAATATGGGCACTCATCGGGGCGGTCGAACAATGGTAAAGCCAAATCCCCGCACGCTCCGCCTTAAACACATACTTCAACGACTGACCGGGGGCGATCGTGCGCATCGGCTGATCAGGGGCAATATTGCCCGCATGGAAATCCAGCGAGTGCCCCATCGTACCCTCGTTAATCAAAGTCACCTCAAAAGTATCGCCCACTTTGCCACGCAAAATCGGGCCCCTAGGACCACCATTGAAAGTCCAACGCTGCTGCCACCAGCCCGGAGCCACCTGTAACGGCAGTTCCTGAGCGCGTAAAGTCACCTGGTGGATGGTGCCCGCAGGAGTGGTGGGCATCGGCGGTGCCACCGGATCCACCACCGGAGCCTTCGCCCCAGCAACTGGCAGCAAATCCCCTAAATCTTGGTCCGCGGAAGCATGTTGATGCATATGCCCTGGCATCTGGCTATTCATGTCAGCCGAGGGCGTCCCAGCTGCAGGGTCGCCGGCAGGAGCACTAGCAGCGGCCCCGGCCTCGGCCGAGACCTTCACCGCTAAAGTCATGCCAGCCTCTCGGTGCCCTGGGATCGTGCACCAACCCTCAGTATCTTTGGCAAAAGGACCCACCTCAATCGTTTGGGTTTCCCCAGGATTTAGACGCTTCGTCAACACCCCACCCAAAGACAGGTCATGGACCATGCCCTCGTCCTCATTCTTGAGGGTTAAACGCAAAGTAGCGCCCGCAGGCACCTGCAACTCGTTAGGAACAAAGTGCATCCCCTTGGCCACCACCGTCGCCTCGACTACCTTGGCGCCCTCGGTCGGGGAGGATGCTGTCGGCGCTTGGAGTGTAGTGGCCGAGTTGGTGGGTGCTGCGCCCTCGGAAAGCAAAGGACTTTGCGTCAAACCTAAGGCCAAGGCCAATAAGGTGACCATCACCCCGATAGCCAACATCAGCTGTGTGCTTTTCGATTTCATGCTTTTCCTTTCCAAAGAACAGCGCCCAAAGCCGTCAAATTAGCGGCCCCCACGCCCAAAAGTGGAGCCAAGAACCACCACGGAGAAACCGCCAAGGCACCCAGCCAAATCGCGACCAAGGCGGCGAGGGAAAGATTCCAAACGGTCAGACGAAAAACTCCTGCCGCATTTACAATTGCCAACATTTCTTTCGCCATTGCCGGGCCACGCGAACGAGTCGTCGGCAGCAAGTACGACAACGCTGCCCACACAAGCTGGGCCCCAAAACCAAGCCCCCAAACCAGCCCCAAACGCGGGTACTGCAATGAGAGAGCTTGGGTGTCAGTCGCCAGCGTCCACACCAAATATAAATAACCGAGGGCGAACCACACCAGCGAAATCAGTGCGCTAAGCGGAGCAAACTCACTCGGGGTTTTGGCGCGTAACGGGGCCACCAGACCGTACCCCCACCAGATCAGGCCAATGGCATAAATCGCCAAACCAGCCAGCAACACGGCCCGGGTCGTGTAGGCGCCCACGTTAATCACCAAAATGCCCCCAAGCAACCACCACCAGGCAGAAATGGTGTGCTGGGTTGACTTTGGATCCATTTGGGCGCGAAGCATCGTGGGCCAAAAAGTCAGTAAGGTGCCCAATACGGTGAATGCCACCCAACCTAGGATATTGGTTAAAGAGTGCCCCAAACGAAGGGATTCATCCATCCCATGCTGCAGACTTGCCTGCCACCACAAGGGAGCCTTGGGCTGTCCACCAATGGCTAGCCAAGTGCCCTGGGCTAAACCCCAAGGTAACAACAGGGCGGCCGTGGCATAGTAGCGCACTACAATCGGGAAACGACCCATTAAAGAACGACGGCGCACCCGAGTTAGTTCCCACGCTTGCCAAGCGGCCAAAATGGCCAAACCGGTAGCGCCCAAAGCCGTTGGCCAAGGCAGTGAATGCACCACTCCAGCCAGAACCAAAGTAGCCAGAATGGCCCAAGAGCCAGTTTTTATCTGCTGCCAACGAAGTGCCTTGTCGCGAATCGGAACCCGATTAAGGGTGTAAGTAAAATGTTCCGCCCAGTAAAGGATCGCCTGCGAGATCACTCCCAAGGCAGCCAAGTGCAAGATCAGCCAGCTAGAACCGCTTACCAGGACGGCCACCACCACCGCTACCAGCCAAGCCAGTACCAGCAGGTCCACCAAATAAGGTCTACGTTTCACTCGGAAAGTCCTTTCAACTGGGGCGAGTTCTGCCTAAAAGCAGCAGTTGTTCCACCGCTCGCAGCCGACGTTGAGCTCGGGGCGGCCTGGCGTCCTCGGCTAGCAAAAAGAACCACACTAACTGCCACCCCTAAGAAACCCAAAATGGCGAAAACTGAAAGAATCCCACCACTTTGGGTGAGCCAATACTGTTCCCCCAAAGTGCCCAATGCACGCAGCGCTAGCGCCATTTGCAGTAGACCGAAGGGAACCCACATGGCCTGATGATAGGGAAGCGGACGCCCCAAAACGGTCGGCAAAATGATGGGAGCGTGCGCGAAAATCAGGTTGAAAGCAAAACCAAGGAAGATAGCATGAACCTGTAAATCGTAGGGAGTGCCCGCCAACCAGGCTAGCCCACCAATCGCCAGCCAAAAATTGCCAGCCAGCAAGCAAGCGGCATTAAAACCGGGCAAACCGGGGCGGGCGGCAAACTTCCGGCCCACATCGCGCAAAAACAGCCACAATGCCAGTGCCGCACACGAAATCCCGAAAATGACTCCCCCCAGCCGAGGTGCTCCCACCGCCAAAGTGGCACCAACGGCCAAAATAGAGGCAAAGACAGTTAACTGCGGCCCCGCCTTTTCACCCAAATCAAGGGTCGCCAGCTCGGCACGTTCCGCGGCGATAGTAATAATGATCCAAGCGCCCAAAAGCGGCACAGTAGCCGAAAACGGGACCCACTCCCAAAGCCAAACCGCCAACACCAACAACCAAGCAGCAAGCGTGCTCGCAGCCACCAAAGTGGACTCACTTCGCCGCCACAAAAGCGCTAAAACTAGGGAAAAACCGAGCGTGCCCGCCAACAGTAGCCCCCGAGCCACCAGTGGGTACGGCAGAAGCTGGCCGAGGGCGCCCGCTGCTAACAGCAGCGGGGCAAAATAAGCCAAAGGTTGGCGTAAAGCCTGGGCGCGTTCCAAACACACTAAAGTTCCCATGAATCCAATTGTCATCAGTGGGCCATGTGCCTGCGCCAAAGTAAAAGAAGACACCGGAGCCCACAAAGAAAAGCGCAAAAGCCCAGCATCCAAGCCGCTCAGCAAAGAAAAAGCCGCAAAAAACATGATGCCCAAACGCCACCAAACCGGCCCCGAAGGATGCTTCGGTGCGGTTCTCAATAGAGCGTGCTTAGTTGGCTCTTTTGATGAGGCTAGGGAATCTGCAGGCATAGGTTCAATTATCCGATTAACCGCACTAAAAAGGGAAGAAGATGTGGGATATGTAGCAGAAAAACAAAATGACATGATGTGATTTAAGCCAATTTTACTGACTTTTGGTAAACTTGTAATGAAGGTTTACAGCCGCCCCATTTCAATGGAGAGGAGGGTGATGGTTGTGGCTAGTAACCACTTACTGTTCCTTGATACTTCATGGCTAGATTTCCAAGAAGTATCGAATTTGTGGTTGAAAGTCTTCCCCCTACGTAAGGATTTTGTGCATTCTCCTTTGTTCGGTGAGGACTACTTTGCGGACCCACCGAAAACGTGGCAACCACGAATTGATAATGGTTATCCCAATGTGGTTTATGACGAGCAAGAAAAGCTTTACCGCCTCTACTACACGGCTTTCGTTAAAGATGCGGCCTCGGAATCAACCCCTCTAGCTGGCCGCGAAGCGGATAACTACTATAAAGCTGGCCGCCAAGTCGCATTGTGCTACGCCGAGTCGGCGGATGGAATCGTGTGGGACCGCCCCAACTTGGGGATCTGTGAATTTGAAGGTTCGAAACATAACAATATTTTGTTGCTAGGTGCCCACGGCTCTGGTGTGCTATACGACCCGACAGATCCTGATCCGAATCGTAAGTACAAACTGATTTGTCGCTATGAAAGTGGAGAAGATGAATCGCAGGTTTCCGTAGCTTTCAGTGGTGACGGCATCCATTTCTCTGACCTTGTGCCCTGCCCAGATTTCAAATGGGAGGGGAATACCCATAATTTCCCAATGAGAGACGAGCAGAGCGGAAAATACTTCCTATTTACTCGCGACGTTATTAACGGCATGCGGGCGATTATTCGCCTAACATCCAAGGATTTCCTTCATTGGGAAGATAAGCATGTAGTCGCCTGTGGCATCAGCCCCGCCTCACAAGTCTATTCCATGCCCGTTTTCCCATACGGGGGCCTCTACTTCGGGCTGGCCTCCATTTACCATGAGGGGAACCGTGAATCCGAAAACTACGACTTAGTCGACCTATGCTTTGCTTTCGGCTCCAACCCCGACTATCTGACGGTGATTACCTCCCAGGACTGGATTAAGCATGGCCCTGGGAAATACCCTGCAGCCGCCTTCGATGCCGGTTGTATCTTCGCCGCACCGCCGATTCGGGTGGGAGAACGCGACTACGTCTACTATTTCGGCAGCAATGGGCAGCACTCTCAATTCCGCGAAACCTCTTTCGCGCGCGCCCAGATCGATTTAAAACGGATGGCCGCACTAGTGGCAGCAGACGAATCCCGACCCTTTGAAGTGCTGACCCTGCCCCTTGCGTTCACGGGTAATCAAGTTCGCTTGCTTTCCGAGGGCGCCCACCCGTCAATCAGGTACCGGCTATTGGATCCAAAAACGAAAGAACCAATTGTCGGATACGACTATGAGGATTGTTTGCCGATCACTCGCAGCGGCTGGCAAAACCTTAGTTTCCAAGGGCGGATGCAATCTCCCTGGCCAGAAAAAGCCCGAATCCAACTGGAAGTGGAAGAAAGTGCGCTCTTCGCCCTCGACGGTAGCGTCGAAAAAATCAGCCGCTAACTAGGTACCGGCACTCGCCCTCGGTCAAATCATTAAAAAGATGCCGCCGAGGGTTACTACCGTGGCCACGATGCCAGCAAAGGCACCCAAAGCCAAGGCTTTTAGGCCGGTAGTGGCCACCACTCGCAGGTTAACCCCAGCACCCATGGCAAACATGCCCATGGTTAAAAGGAACACCGAAACCTGGTTAGCTCCCGACAAAAACCAGCCGGGCAGATAGGTGCCAAAGAGGGAACGAATCACGACCATAATCAAAAAGCCCACCACGAAAAGCGGCACAATTGGCGGACGTTTAATCTCGGCGGCAGTCTTAGCCTGCTTCCACTTCATTTTGTTGGCGTGCAAAACCCCGACAATCGCCACCAACGGAGCCAACATGGCCACACGCCCCAACTTGGTCACCACCGCCACATCAAGCACGTCTGGTCCCATCAGACCGCCAGCGGCAACTACCTGACCGACCTCGTGAATCGAAGCACCCACCAACACCCCAGAGGCTAGCGTGTCAAGGCCCAAAGCGCGGGCTAACGCGGGAATCAGAACAATCGCCAAGGAGCCAAAAAGAGTCACCGAGGCGATCGCTGTGGCCGCCGCATCGTCCACATCTTCCGTGTCGTCATCAGTAAAAACTGCGCTCATCCCAGCCACTGCGGCCGCTCCACAAATCGCGGTACCAGTAGCAGTCAAAAGAGTGGTGGTCGGGCCGATCCGCATCCATTTGCCCAAGAAAATAGTCAGGACAAAAACGGCAGAGACGGTCAGCACGATCACCCCGATAACGCCCCACCCTAGCGAAATTACTGCGGGGATTGATAGTCGGAGCCCCAAAAGGACCACGCCGGCACGCAAAATTGTTTTCATGCACAGTTTGGCGCCAGGTTGCCAGGCTGCGGGCAAGCCCCCACCACGACGACCCACATTCGCTAAAAGCAGGCCAATGATCATGGCAAACAGTAGGGGAGAGACCAGTGGAACTAGCCAGTTTAAGGCGATGGAAACTAGTGCCACCACCAGTCCAACCAGGACGCCGGGTAGGACAGCAGAATTATTCTTTAAAGCTTTATTCGACACGTAATAACCCTACTCTCATTTGCCCACAAGATGAAGCGGCTAAACGAAAACGACAAAAGTTTGGGCCCGGAAAAACAAGTTTTCCGAGCCCAAACTAAGTAAAGCTAGATTCAGCCTAGGTTCTCCACGGTGGAGATAGCGTTAGCCACACCAGCGACGGTAGCGGCAATGCGAACGCCTTCCCAAATCTGTTCCTGGCTGAGGCCTTCGCCGCGCACGGTAGCTTCGTGGGCAGTAACGCACTTTTCGCAACCGTTGATGGCCGAAACCACCAAGGACCACAGTTCGAAGTCAACCTTGTCGACACCACCGGAGTTACCGATGATGTTCATGCGCAAGCCCATGCGCTCGTTGTCGTAAGAGCTGCCCAAGAAGTGACGGGTACGGTAAGCCACATTGTTCATGCTCATGATGGCAGCAGCACCTAAAGCGGCCGACTTAGCAGCGTCGGATAGGTGAGCCGAAGCGTCCTCGGAAATCTGCACTAGGACAGATTCGTTGCCACAAGCGGCGGCGGCAGCCAAGAAAGCGCCCCACTGCTGCTGTTCGGTCAACGAAGAGGAACGGGTTAGGGTGGATAGGTTCAAAGAAAGATCCTTGGCCCAGTCAGGCAAGGAAGAACGCAAGTTGTCGATGCTCATAATGATTTCTCCTAAAAAGTTTCTGTGTTCATGGGTTGGCCGAGGACGGAAGCCGCCCTCGGCCAACCTAGAGGTGAAAGTGGTTCACAGTTTTAGCGAGCTAAGCTCACTTAGCCATTTCGTTCAAAGCGTCGATGGTGGCGGCGCCGGCCTGCCAGTTGCATGCGCAAAGTTCATCGGACTGCAAAGCGTCGAGCTGACGAAGCACTTCTTCGGTGTTACGGCCGACGGAACCAGCGTCAACGGACACGAACTGGATGGTGTTGTTTGGGTCGACGATGAAGGTGGCGCGGTCGCAAACGCCTTCACGGTTTAGCACGCCAAGAGCGGTAACGAGTTCGCGGGTGAGGTCAGCAGCCATGGGGAAAGGCAAGTTCTGCAACTTTTCGTGGCTACGACGCCAAGCGTAGTGGGTGTATTCGTTATCGGTGGAGATGCCAACAACTTCACAGTCACGATCCTTGAAATCTTCGTAAAGATCACCGAAAGCGGAGATTTCGGTGGGGCAGACGAAAGTGAAGTCCTTTGGCCAGAAGAAGACCACGCGCCAAGTGCCAGCAGGTACTTCGCTGGAAACGGTGGTGAAGAAATCTTCCGGCTTGTCAGCTGCGACATCCTTCAAGTTGCCTGGGACAACTGCTGGTAGTTCGTATGCGGGGAACTGGTCACCAATGGTCAAAACAGCCACAATAGCTCCTTTAAGTTAGATTAACGGGAAGGTGAGACTTTAGTCCTCAAATTTCCCTTGTACCCTTCCACCGTAACCCGCCAGAGGTATTTATGCAAGGTCGGAATTGCGAAAAATGAAGGTTAGTGTTTGGGTTCACGTCTTGGTGTCCTGGCGGGCAAATTTTTGTGAGGTGATGGCGGTTAAAAACTGTGGGATTTCGGCAGTCGACTAACCCGCGTCGATCTGGGAGAATAGAGGGTATGACCAATGATGCGACAAAACGTGATAGCGCGGTACTTTTCCGCGAAGTAATGGATGGGGAAGTGGCCTACGGTGGCGACTACAACCCAGAACAGTGGGATGCTGAAACGGTTGCTGAAGACCTGCGCTTAATGGCGCAAGCAAAAGTCAATCTGGTAACTCCCGCAGTCTTCGCGTGGACCAATCTGGAACCGGAAGAAGGCCAGTACGATTTTGACTGGTTGGAAGAGGTCCTTGATAAGTTGCACCAAACTGGAGTCAAAGTGGACTTGGCTACCGGCACGGCTTCTCCACCTGCCTGGATGGCCCAAAAGTACCCAGAAACTTTGCCCGTAAATGAGCATGGCGTTCGCCTTGGTTTTGGTTCTCGTCAGCAGTACTGCCCAAATTCGCCCAAGTTTAAAGAGCGAGCCCGGGCACTAGCAAAGGCTATGGCGGAGCGTTTCGCTTCCCACCCGGCAGTGCGCATGTGGCACATTTCCAACGAGTATGGCTGCCACATTTCCGCCTGCTACTGTGATAACTGCCTGACTGCATTCCGTGGCTGGTTGCAAGACAAATACGGTCAGATTGATGCTTTGAATCAAGCTTGGGGAACCAATTTCTGGTCGCAGGCTTACCGCAGCTTTGACCAGGTCGGTTTGCCCGCCTCCTTGCCCACTTTCCATAACCCCGGACAAATGCTTGATTGGCGTCGCTTCTGTGACTTCAGTTTGCGCCAGTTAATGTTGGCCGAGGCCGAAGAACTCCGGGCGGTCACTCCTCGTTTGCCGCTAACCACCAACTTTATGGCCTTGTTCCCAGCTCTTGATTACTGGGAGTGGGCCAAGCACCTCGACATCATTTCAGACGATTCCTACCCAGAGCCGGCATCGAGAGCATCTGCCGCCCAGGTGGCTTTTGAAGGCGACTTGATGCGTAGCTTGGGCCGAGGCCGTTTCCTCCTGATGGAGCAGGCGCCCGCAGGTGTGCAGTGGCGTCTCGTGAACTCGCCCAAACGCCCAGGGGTGCACCCATTGTGGTCGCTCTCTCGGATTGCGCACGGAGCCGACGGGATCTGCCAGTTCCAGTGGCGTCAATCCTTGGGCGGAGCTGAAACCTTCCACTCGGGCATGGTGCCGCACGCCGGCGAAAATTCACGCATTTTCAAGGAAACAGTCCACTTGGGTGAAATGCTTGCCAAGTTGGCTCCCGCTTTGACAGATACTTGCGAAACCAAGGTGGCTATTGTCCTCGATTGGGAGAGCGAATGGGCTCGCCTTTCGGCTATTGGGCCACGCCAGTATGTTTTCGGTGATTCCATTCGCGCTTGGCACCGTACTTTCTTCGAGGCTGGCTATCAGGTTGATTTTGTTCCCGCCGATGTGGCACACGATCTGTCCGGCTACCAGCTACTGGTTTTGCCGCAGCTTTTCGCGGTTAGTGACCAGTACGCGGCTCACCTCAAGCAATTGGCCGAGGCCGGATTGCATATTCTGGTGGCTTCTCCTTCGGGCACAGTCAACGAGCATTTGCAGGCCAGCCTAGGCTCGGCTGCGGGCCCGCTCACCGACCTGACTGGTGTGCGCGTGGTTGAGCACTGGACCGGCAGTGAAGCCCTATTGCGCGATCGGCTCTACGCCGACCCGCACCCGCTAGTCGATCGCATTACTTCAGTTATCAACGCCCCCGGTGAAACCGAAACTGTTGATTTGGATGTCGAGGTCGGTTCCCCACTGGCTAGAGCCCTAGAACAATTCGGGAAACCAGCTCCAGCTTTGCGAGGAACCGTTTGGGCAGAACTAGCCGAACTAGCTTCAGGAGTCGACGAAGCTGACGTACAGGTCCTCGCCACCTATCTACCAAGTGGGGTGGCCAGTGATCTTGCCGGACAATTCGCCATTACCAGTCGAAAGCTAGGCGAAGGCGTTGTCACCTACCTGGGGGTGGACCTAGATCCAGTCGGTCGCGCCGCCCTCGGCAAGTACTTGTGTGCCAAGGCCCGATTGCAACCCACTTGGGCCGACGCTCCAGCAGGGGTAGAGGCGGTTCGTCGTGGCAGCTACTTGTTCTTGCTAAACCACACGGACCAGGCGAAAGAACTTGCTGGCATCAACGGGCAAGAACTGCTTTCCGACGCGGAAGTGACCGGACACCTAGTGCTAGCTCCACGCTCGGTAGCTGTGGTGGCGCAAAACTAGCAATCTCTTCTTTAATCGGGTGGCTCGGGTGAGAACCTGAGCCGCCCTATTTTGCTTTGGTCTATTCGAGATGATTCAGATTAACGGTGTCGACCGCAAAAACGCCCTCAATTTTTCGAAGTTCGGATTCGAGTTCTTTAAAGGAACTCAGACCTTCAAAATGCATGACAACACGCATGCCTTTGCCATCTTCGGTTTCGATTGCACTAGAGCTATTTACACTGGCAGTAAAACCAAGAGCGCTGGCTCGAACCAGAATATTTCTCATTACCCCTTGGCCTGAAAGATATTCGATAATGGTGCTATCATTATGGCCGCGCTCTGGTACTCGATTGCTAAGGGGCCCCACAATGAAAACAAGTACGTAGTGTGAAAAGTCTGCGTTTGCTCATAATCGGGGTCCGTAGAACAGGGACATTAACCGAGACAAAGGGCTAAAGACCTAGAAAGGCATTAGGTTTAACAGCCGGTTTTCGCACTCGGTTAAGCAACAGTTGTGCAAAACAAAACATTTAAGCCAGAAATTGTTGCTTATTGGCGCAAAAAAATCTGAAAACCGTTAATCTGTACGGTGGACTATTTTCTACTACGCCACAGGAGTTTCAATGGCAGCCGAAAATCTGACTGAACTAATCGGTCCCTTCGTGAAGAGCGAATCTGGCCGTACCCTCAAGGACTCAACTTTGCGGGAATTCTGGGCCGGCCTTTCAGCCGCCGTCATGAGCAAGATTGCTGACGACTGGGACGCCACCCGCACCGCCTACGCCGCCGGGCGTCAAGAGCACTACCTCTCCGCCGAATTCCTCGAAGGACGAGCCCTGCTCAACAACCTCAACAACCTCGGTTTGGTGGAAGAAGCAGAAGCTGCTGTCAAGCAGTACGGCCTCGAACTATCCGACGTGCTCGAAGAAGAACCAGATGCCGCCCTCGGTAATGGTGGCTTGGGCCGCCTAGCTGCTTGCTTCCTAGACTCCTGCGCCACCCTTGATTACCCAGTCACCGGTTACGGCATCCTCTACCGTTACGGCCTGTTCAAGCAGACCTTTGAAAATGGCTTCCAGAGCGAACACCCAGACGCTTGGATGGAAGAAGGCTACCCCTTCGTTATCCGTCGCGAAGAAGAACAGCGTCGCGTGCGCTTCGCCGACATGGAAGTACGTGCCGTCCCTTACGACATGCCAATCACCGGCTACGGCACCAACAACGTTGGCACCCTCCGCTTGTGGAAGAGTGAACCACTCGAAGAATTCGACTACGATGCCTTCAACTCCCAGCGCTTCACCGACGCCATCGTTGAACGCGAACGCGTCATGGACCTCTGCCGTGTGCTCTACCCGAACGACACCACCTTCGAAGGTAAGGTGCTTCGCGTCCGCCAGCAGTACTTCTTCACTTCCGCCTCGTTGCAGGAAATGATCGCCAACTACCTTGAGCAGCACGGTGAAGACCTCACCGACTTCGCCAAGTACAACTGCATCCAGCTCAACGACACCCACCCAGTGCTCGCCATCCCAGAACTCATGCGTATTCTCCTCGACGAACACGGCATGACCTGGGAAGACGCCTGGGAAATCGTCACCAAGACCTTCGCCTACACCAACCACACCGTGTTGGCTGAAGCCTTGGAAACCTGGCAGGTCTCCATCTTCGAAAAGCTCTTCCCACGCGTCCTCGAAATCGTTTACGAAATCGACCGTCGCTTCCGTGAAGACCTCCGCGAACGCGGCATCGACGAAGGCAAGATCAACTACCTAGCACCCGTCTCCGACGGCCTCGTCCACATGGCCTGGATCGCCTGCTACGCTTCCTTCTCGATCAACGGTGTTGCCGCCTTGCACACCGAAATCCTCAAGCGTGAAACCCTCCACGACTGGTACGAAATCTGGCCAGAGCGTTTCAACAACAAGACCAACGGCGTCACCCCACGTCGCTGGCTCAACCAGTGCAACCCACGCCTAGCCGCCCTCCTGACCGAACTTTCCGGTTCGGACGCCTGGGTTTCCGACCTCGACAAGCTGGCAGACCTCGAAAAGTTTGCTGACGATGAGAAGGTTCTCGGCTGGGTCACCGAAATCAAGGACGCCAACAAGGCAGATTTCGCCAAGTGGATCAAGGCCCGCCAAGGCGTCGACGTTGACCCCACCTCCGTCTTCGACGTCCAAATCAAGCGCCTACACGAGTACAAGCGTCAGTTGATGAACGCCATCTACATTATCGACCTGTACTACCGCATCAAGGAAAACCCAGAGGGCAACTGGCCAAAGCGCACCTTCATCTTCGGTGCCAAGTCCGCCCCAGGTTACGTTCGCGCCAAGGCCATTATTAAGTTGATTAACGAGGTCGCCCGCCTAGTCGACAACGACCCGGTAGTCTCCAAGTTCATCACCGTTGTGTTCGTCGAAAACTACAACGTTTCCCCAGCCGAACACATCATCCCAGCCGCCGACGTCTCCGAGCAGATCTCCACCGCTGGTAAGGAAGCCTCCGGCACCTCGAACATGAAGTTCATGATGAACGGCGCCCTCACCCTCGGCACCCTCGACGGAGCCAACGTCGAAATTCTCGACGCCGTCGGTGACGACAACGCCTACATCTTCGGTGCCAAGGAAGAAGAACTCCCGGCACTTCGCGAAAGCTACAACCCACGCGAAGCCTACGAGACCGTCCCAGGCCTCAAGCGCGCCCTCGACGCCTTCGTCAACGGCACCCTCGACGACAACAACACCGGCATGTTCCACGACCTGTTGTCCTCACTGCTCGACGGCACCAACTGGGGCGAACCAGCAGACGTCTACTTCGTCCTCGCTGACTTCCCGTCCTACCGCGAAACCCGCGACCGCATGGCCGCTGACTACGCTGACCGTCAAGCCTGGGCCCGCAAGTGCTGGATCAACATCTGCCGCTCCGGCCGCTTCTCTTCCGACCGCACCATCAACGACTACGCTCGCGAAGTGTGGAAGCTAGAAGCCACCCCAATCAAAAAGTGAAGCCCAGCTAACTAGCTAGGATTCACCCCAACAGTTAACCCGCCAACCGCTTTTATGGTTGGCGGGTTAACTGTCTTTAAAGTCTCTTTGCTATCCTAGAAAACATGTTTAGACGGAAAACAACCCACACCCCAAACCCAGACGGGTTCCAATGGGCTGACCGCCAAACCCCCTCCAAACGAGCCAACTGGTGGCGACGTCTAAACAAAAAATGGGTCGTGTTCCTCTCTGCTGTGCTCATCGCCTACCTGGTGCTTTCCGGCACTGCCGAATCATGGATCTACCAAGCGGGACGCACTTGGCACCACTGGTTCCCCGGCAACAGTCAACCAGCCGAAAGTCTTGCGAAACAAAGACAAGAAACCGGGATCTCACCCACCCCGCTCAACGTCAGCCCCATCCTGTTCACCCCACAAGCAGACGAACTCACCAAAGAAGCAGCCCTCGCCAAAGGACAAGCCATCTTCACCGCCCTCGGCCAGCAAGACTGGGAAACCCTAAAGACCCAATTCGGTCCCAACCAAGCCGCCTTTGACATCTGGCAACAACTAGCCCAACCAGCAGACGCCGACCAGTTCCAGTGCGGGGAGGCAAAAATCAGCCAAGAGTGGGGGAGTCAAGGCAACCAAGACGAACATTTTAGCCAACTGCTCAGCACCCCAGACGGGCCCGGCAAACCAGCAACCAATGAAGTGACCGAGGGCGACGACCCCTTCGCCAGCGCCTACCCGCAGGTAGCCAAAGCCCGCCACCTAGCAGTCACCTGCCCGCTTAAGCACCCCACCGCGCAACAAACCGAATTCAAAATAATCATGGTGCAATCCGCTGATGGCTGGTGGCCAGTGCTGACCAACTTCGCCACTCGTGTCAACGTTTCGACCGAAGCAATCTACGGAGTCGGCAGCCAGATTCTAATCAATCAAAAAGCTATTGCCCTGCCAGCTAAAGACCAAGTCAAAAACTTTGACCATCAAGCCATCAGGGACGAGATTGAACGCAAACTCGACCTCGGCAAGCCAGCTAGCGACGAAGCCGACCCTCGGAAACGTCGCAACCCGCAAACCATTGAAACTGTGCAATATTTGCCCGCGGGAAACTACCAGATAGCACACCACTTTGACACCCAACTATTGGCCACCGAAAAGTCGCAAATGGTGATCAAACCAGAAAGCTACGTACAACGCGTTGTACTCGGACAAATCCTTGAAACCCCAGAACTTAGCACGGCCTTAAATCAGCTACTGGCTCGCAAAATTGCCCCTTGTCAAGAAGTTGAGCACCCTAAAGGCGCCTGCCCTGGGCTCTACCACGAGGCCAATTATGATCAGCCGATTATGCACTACGACCTGGCAGACTCGCGACTAGTTTCCGGTATTTCAATGCTGGCCAGTGGAAAAGCAAGTTTCAAAGTGCCGCACTACATTAGCTTCGAGCAAGATGGGCAGCGTCAAAAAGACCCTCGGCCACCAGTATTTGTTGAACTAACTCGGGTTACTTTCGGCAAAGATAGCCTCGATGCTCAAGTGGACTGGTAGCGGAGCAAAAGCCAAAGGCCAAACAGGGCCAGTCGACTTAAGGGGCACAAATCGGGCTAAAATAGGTTTCAAGTAGCCGAAATAGCCTAGGAGGATGAAGCTAGATCATGAAAGACGACTTCGTCGATTCTCCGCTATTTTGGATTTTGACTTCGGTTGTAACCGTAGTGGTAGTTGTTGGGGGAATCCTAGGATACGCCTGGTACGATCTGAGTCGACCAAAAGTTGACGAACGCAGAAGCGATCCCGCCTACTCAGAATTTTTTAACGAACAAGCACAGTCGCTAACCGAGGAACAAGCATTAAAGACAGCACAAGAAGTTTTTGCCTTGGCAAAAGCCGGTGAATGGCAGAAAGTTCAGGAAAAGAATCAGCTACTGCCAAACCTATATGACCTGCTAGTAAAAGACCCAGAAGCGAAAACTGTGCTCAAAAATGTTGTCTGTAAAGAGCCGCTAGAAATTGTACAAAGCCATTACGCCGACAAAATTGAGGGGAAAAGTTACCTCCAAAGAAACCAGATTTTGTTCGACCTCAGTAGGTTTAAAAGGTTGCCGATGGCAGAAGCTGAGTGCCAAGTGGAGAATAAACAAACCGGCAATACCGATTTATTTGTCATTACGCTTCTTCGTCATCAAAGCGGTTGGCTCCCAATCGGATTTACTGGGTTAATCGAACTTGATATGAAGTACTACGCCAACCTTCGCGGTAACTATCAAATGAAAGTCAAAACTGGCAACCAAACTTTTGACTTGAAAGTACCTAAGAAAGCAGACACTGGAAAGTATTCTTATGGGGAAAAAGTTTATTTAGCTGCTCCAAAAACATACAGTTTCAGTGGACGCTACAACGCTTTTACGACACCATTTGGACCAATTGAGGCCAAGTATCCCGATGAAGAATTAAAACTTTCTACGCAAGTTGATTTGACTGATATAAAGCCAAGTGAACAGTTTTATCAGCAGCTTGACGAAGTCGTTGCACAACATTACGCACCTTGTGAAGACATCACTCCGATTCCGATGTTTTGCACTAGAAGCTTAACTAGTGAGCAGCGCGCAAACTCGAGTCTGAAAGTTATCTGGAAAAAACCAAATTTGGACAAAAGACTGCCTCAACGAATGGGGATCGATTTAGATAACTTCCGTGATTTTATGGAAGGAGACCGCCTGAATTTGCCCATCAAACTGGCCATCACCAGCGATGGAAAAACCCGTGAGATCGAGGAGTGGCTCACTGTCAAACTGGATCCCTCAGAGAAAACTGAGCCAATGCTCAAAATAGTTGAAAAATAGGGTGGGTGACTAACTAACATGGCTTTTGGAAACGAATACGATGCTAGCGACTTTGACGTGACACGAGCAGCTGAAGAGACCGACCGGATCGGTGCTTACTCTAGGTCTGGGCAATCCTCCCCGGCAATGATGGTCGTGGCTGCCCTAGTCATTTTTGCGCTAGTCGTCGGGGGAGTGTTTTTAGTTCGTAAGACAACCTCTTCCTCCCCTAGCTATCCCCCTTCGAACCAGCTAAGGGCGAGTGTTGAGGAGCGCCAGAAGGTAGATGAAAGACGAGCAAAAAGAAAGCAACGGCTCAATCAGTTTTTGAGTAAAAAAGCCAAAGAGCAATCAGTTGAAGATGCTTACAATACTTCAAAAGAGATTGTTAAATATCTGCAAGAGGGCAACGTTGCCGAGTTGAAAAAACTGGCAGTGTTAGCACCAGAAATGTTTGCCGCAGTTGAGAATGATCCTCGGGCAATTGAGCGGATGAAAAAAGTTAAGTGTGCAGACTTACTTCCCAAACAATTCAAGAACTATAGTCCGCTAACCGGCGAAATGGGGCTGGGTTTCAGTAAGGTTCGCGCAGTGAAAGTAACTTGTAAACTTGCTGAGCCGATTGATTATCTCAAAGACTTCATGATCACTTTGATCCCTACTGATAAAGGTTGGAGTATCGCGAACCTGGGCCTCTTTGGCGTCGCTGAAATTGGGTACTACCCCAATATGCCAAAGCCGACTCTCACCCTGAAATCGGACGAGGGCGAAAAAGTAGTCCCGTTGCCAAAGAATACTTGGCAACAAGTGTTAATAGAGCAAGTCGTGCCGTTACTGCTCATGCCAGGTAAGTATCAAGTCCAGTTGGATTATGGCACTAAAGTTTTGACCCAGCCAAAGAAACAAGCTATCTCGATCGGGGCGGCATCTGACAGTGGAAAATATGTCTTCACAGACGTTTATGCCACCGACGAGTTTGAGAAAGCCTTTGGTGATCAGCTCAAAAAAGAGTTTGCCCAATGTGAAAATACGATTACCCCACCCAAGATTTGTCCCCTACCCGATCGCTTCGACCTCGTGAAAGAGCCCATTAACTACGGCTATTACCAGTTCAAAGCGCGAGGAGTGACTATTGCTTTCGATCGCGGCGACATTGTGGTGACCATGCCAGCAGCCATGGGCGATGAATCCCCTGAAGGGAATCCCGATGACGGGGTAGTTTTCATCGTTAAAGATTTTGAACTAACCGAGGACGGAGTCAGCTTCCAACTCTCCGAAGAATCCCCGTTCCCAAAGCAATCGAAGGAAGACGATGACTGAAAATAATAGCACCATGTCGCCATTACCGATTCCACGGATCGGCTTGGGCATTGATGTTCATGCTTTCGCCCCTGCCGGTTCGGATCGCCCCATGTGGCTAGCTGGTTTGCACTGGCCAAACGAGGTCGGTTTAGAAGGTCATTCTGATGCTGACGTGGCCGCGCACGCCATCTGCGATGCCCTTTTGGCTGCGGCTCAACTTGGCGACCTCGGCAGTAACTTTGGCACCTCCCGGCCAGAATGGGCAGGTGCCAGTGGCGAAGCACTATTGCGGGAAACTTGTCGTTTAGTGGCCGAGGCCGGGTACACCGTCGGTAACGTCTCCGTCCAGGTCATTGGGGTGCGCCCTCGGATCGGCCCACGCCGCGCGGAAGCCACCGCCCGACTGGAAGAAATCATTGGCGCCCCAGTTTCACTTTCGGCCACCACCACAGACGGCCTTGGCTTTACTGGCCGAGGAGAAGGCCTAGCTGCCTTGGCGAATGCCCTAGTTTACTGAACGACCTCGGTCAGCAAGAAAATCTAAAGAAACTAGTTGCCAAATACACAAAAGTAATCATTTTGTTATCAAATGTTATTGGTTTGGAAAAGTAATCTGACTATTGTTGAAAGAGTAGTCTGAAAGCCACTATCTGGAGCAATAACCGATGGCTGATAATAATAATGAAGAAATAACGCCCCAAAATGTTGGGGGCGAACCAAATATGGCCGGCCAGGCGCCGGTCCCACCACCAAACGGGCAACAGCCCACCACCCAAATTCCACCGGTAAACGGTAATCAAACCACTGTGATGCCACAGGTGCAGGCCGCGATGAATCAGAGCGCGGGAATGGTGGCAAACGACGTACAGCAGGTACGCGGCAAACTAGGCCCGTACTATGAAAAATCTTTGTTGCTAGGTCTGATTGCTTGGGGTGGCCTACAAGCTGTCAGCTTCCTTGCGGTAGTTTTGCCGTTGGTTGTTTTGACCCTAGTTAACGGGGCAGACGGTTTGACTTTCGGCACCGCAGTGAAGACGATCTTCTACTCGATGGCTGCCTTGTCGACTGCGGCAGCTGGCGGTTCCATGACCGTTTCACCGCAGCTTTCGGCCAAGTCCATGAGTGACATGGGGGCGGCAGCAGTGCTTAGCGGCATGAGCTTAAGCGTAACCTTGTTCTTCCTGCTCGGTACTGTCACGGTTGCCGTCTTGACTTGGCTTCTGGGGCGACGCTTTGAACGGGCGGTCCCTTCCCAGTCCAAAAAGGAATGGCTCCTCGGTTTGGGTGCTACCGGTCTTGTCTTTGCTTTGTTGCAGAGCATTTGGTCGGCCATCTGGCACTACACGCAGACGGTTGATTCTGACTTGAACTTCGGCCGATATTTTGGGGGCATGCTCCCGGGCGCTGGATCGGGCATCACCCTTTCCATGTTTTCGGTTTGGCTGTTCATTTCTGCTTTCTGCCTAGCCGCTTTCTTCACCATGTTGGGTCGTTCGAGCGCGATCAGCCGCCACTTCCCATTGTGGTCTCAAAAGTTCTGCCGGCTTTTCCCTTCATGGCGTGCCGCCTGGGTGACTGTAACTAGCCACGTCTCGGTTGTTTTCGTTTTCGGTTTCATTGCTTCGATGGCCGGCCTCATTTACGCTAATTGGCAGAACCTTTCTTTAGTTTTGATGCCTGGCCTCGACCTCGGTCTTTTGGCTGGTTTGTTGGCGATGGGCCAGCTGGTGGGGGTTTACATTCCGCCTAAGATCCCGTTGCCCGTGGAAGGGAACGCCTACTTTGGCAGCCAGAACCTCTTCACTTTGCCTTACTGGTGGATGGTCCTGATCGCGTTCCTCGTGTTGGTGATTGGCGTGCTTGTTGCCGCGATCGTTTGGGCCCGAGTACAGGTTCCCGCCAACGTTTCCGGCACCGATGACTGGTGGACTTTGCCCACGGTTTACGCCCTTGCCGGTTTGTTCCTAACCTTCGTGGTTTCTTTCCGAATCAAGTTCAACCTGGGTAATGGCTTGGCTGGGCTAGCCAAGATGGTTGGTTCGGTAGCCGACGTGGATTTGTTGAACCTCAGTGGGTCGGTTGGCCCCTCTGGCTTCACCTTCTTGACGATGGCCATCATGGGCGCTGTGGTTATGCTGCTGGGACGCTACGCCACTCCTTTGGCGAGCATCTTGCCTCCAGCTTTTGCCCAGAAGATTTCGACTTGGGCATTCTCCCCAACCTTGGCTTGGACTTTGAACGAGCCGATGGTAAGCGCACCTACTATGCCGGCCAACCCAGCCGCAATGGCTGCCAATGTGGGAACCACTGTGGCTGCCGCGGGAGCAAGCGTCGCCGGCGCCGTCGCCAATGCCGCTGGGGCAGCTGAAAACGCCCTCGCACAAAATGCGGCCCCACAGCCAAACGAGCCGGTGCCAGCTCCACCTGCCGCTAACCAGCAGTCGCAGGTACCGCAGCCACCCGAGCCAGCCCCAGTGCCGGTGCCAAACCCAGCCCCGGAAACTTCCGAGGACGATTTGACCGGCACCGGTGAAACTGCAGCGAACTTGACCGAGGACGAAAATTCGGTTCCATCCGATGGTCAAGAAGAAGTCTTGCCCGCCGATAACTCCGAGGGTCAGCCGGTTGTTGTTGAGGCTGATAAGCAGCCAGAAACTGCCACTGACGCTGACGCTGAGGTTGAAGCTGAGAGCATGCCTGAAGGTGAGTCCGGTGATGAGGCGAACCAAGATGCCGGCGAGCCTGCGGACGACAAAAACGCTGAAGATGTTTCTGCAAATGACGAGGCGCCAGCCGACGAGCCCGGTGATGAGTCCACAATCGACCACTCCGCTGACGAGTCTGCAAACAACGAGGCCCCAGCTGACGTGGAAGCAGGGGCAGGCAATGATAGCGACGAGGTCGCGAATGGGCTTGCCGAGGCAAATGATGACGACAAGCCAGAAACTGAAGGTGAGACCGATGGCTTTACTGGCGGTAGCGCCAATGAGACCGTAGTTTTGCCTCCAGTCGAGGCCGAGTCGACTATGCCTCCAGCACCGAAACCGCTTCCAGCCCAGCCTGCTAGCGTTCCTCCCGCCCCGGCGGTTTACGCTCCGGCCCCACCGGCAGCGCCCGCAGGTGCCGCCAGCTACATGGCACCGCCCTCGGCCGGTAACCAGGGAGCTAGCGCCTACCAGGCGAACCAGACTGCTTACCGCCCCGCAACCCCGGTTTACCAAACTCCTGGCAACCCGCAAGGTGCTGGCGCGTACCAGACTGCTCCGACTGCCACCCCGGCAAAGCCAATGGACCCGGCAACCAAGAAGAAGCTGACTCTTGGGTTGATCGGTGCTGCCATGTTCGTCTTGCTGATCGTGGTTGGCGTGGGTGCCTACTCGTATGTAGCAAAGAACGTTTACACCCCGAAGGCAGAAGTAGAACGCTACTTGCAGGACATTGTGGACGGTCGTGCCGAGGACGCCATGAGCGTTTTGCCGGCCCCAGAAGGTGCCATTGCTTCTCCGTTACTAACTGATGCCGAGTACGCCAAGGTTAAGGGCCGCCCTAGCCGCTTCAGCGTGGGTGAGGCCAGCAAGTTGGAGGATGGTACTACCCGGATTGATGCCACCTTGTTCTCTGGGGAAAAGAGCATGCCGGTTTCCTTCATTGCCGCGAAGGATGGCAGTCGTGCCTTGATCTTCAATAACTGGAAACTGATTAAGGGTTCCTTGTTGCAGGCAGTTTCGGCCACCCCGTTGAAGGATGGTCGAAGTGAAACTGACGAGGACGCAGGTCTGCCCAAGCCGGTCTACAAGATCAATGGGGTAGAAGTTGACCTAGTCCAGGCGAATAAGCCAGAACAGGCCGCCCTCGTCCTGCTTCCCGGTAACTACAAGGTTTCGGTCGAATCCAAGAGCCCCTACATTGACTACAAGCTCAATAATGATCGCGATACTTTCGTGGTTGAGCCACGGGAAATGAACTCGGCTGATGCGATCAACAACCAGGTGCCGCTGGTGGCGCAGATCAACATCAAGGCCACCTACAAGCCAGAACTGGCCAAGGTGGTTACCAACGCCATTAACAAGTACGTTACCGACAAGTGCTTGAAGGTTGATAAGGCTGAAAACAAGGCTTGTAACGCCGCCATTTGGGGTTCCCCGGTGGGCAAGGTGCACTGGACTTTGTTGGAGAAGCCAACTGCTGAACTAGAAGGCTACAACCGGGTGAATGTGCGCTTGAACGCCGCTTGGGACGAGAAGATGTTCTTCTCGGACAAGACCGAACCGCGCAAGAGCGAAGTCAACGGTTATGTTACTTTCGACCTCGATTGGGCGAAGGGCAAACCAAAGTTGACTATCCCATCTAAGAACAACTAGTCGAAAGTCTAGTTTCGGGCTTACTTTTGGTGGCCGTCAGTTAGCATGCTAGCTGGCGGCCACCGCTTTTATTTTCAGCTTTTGTGCCACCCCTAACGCTTTGTCCTACCCAAGTGGGACGCTAGGTGCCTTTGGGTTAAACTATGGGCATGACTTTTGACTTGCATTTGTACAATACGGCCTCGAAAACTGTGGAACGGGTAGAGCCTGTTACCCCCGGAAAATTGGCGTTGTACTTGTGTGGTCCCACGGTTTCTGGTCCAGCCCATATTGGGCATGTGCGTGCAGCCGTGGCTTTCGACGTTTTGGTGCGTTGGGCTCGCCGCTGTGGGCTAGAGACTCGCTTGGTGCGCAACATTACCGACATTGATGACAAGATTTTGCGTCGCTCTGCCGAGGCCGGGGTGCCATGGTGGGCTTTTGCCGCCCAGTGGGAACGTGACTTTGAGGCGGCCTGGCGTCAACTCGGTTTGGTGCCCGCAACTTTTGAGCCGCGCGCTACCGCCCACATTATTGACCAGATTGAATTGATCGAGCGTCTGATTGAACGCGGTCACGCCTACCCGGATGGTAATGGCAACGTGTACTTTGATGTGCGTTCACTGCCGGACTATGGTTCGCTCACTCACCAGAATTTGGATGATTTGGGCACTACCGAGGACGAGTCCCAGATTGATGCCGCCACCGAGGCCGGCAAGCGCGACCTGCGTGACTTTGCCTTGTGGAAGGCGTGGAAGGAAACTGAACCGCAGGATGCTGCCTGGACTTCTCCTTGGGGTCGTGGCCGCCCGGGCTGGCACCTAGAATGCTCCGCCATGAGCCGCCGCTACCTTGGTGAGGCTTTTGATATTCACGGCGGTGGCATTGACTTGCGTTTCCCACACCACGAAAACGAACAGGCACAATCGCATGCTGCCGGTTGGGACTTCGTGAAGATCTGGATGCACAACGCTTGGGTCACCACCAAGGGCGAGAAAATGTCGAAGTCGATGGGCAACGGCATGCTCGTGCACGACTTCCTCGCTCGTGGCCAGGCCGCCGCTTTGCGCGTCGCTTTGGGTACGGTCCATTACCGTTCCACCATTGAGTGGTCGGATGAAACTTTGGAAAAGGCACAGGGCTTGTGGGACAAGTTCTCGTCCTTCGTGGCTCGTACCGTCGAAGCCTGCCCGCAGGTTGCCGAGGCCGATTCTGATGCTTTGGCGCAGGTGGAACTACCAGCCGGTTTTGTGGCCGGTTTGAATGATGATCTGAACCTTTCGCGAGCACTCGCAGCCGTCCACGCCACCATGAAGGAAGCTCGCCAAGCACAAAAGGACCAGGATCTGGTGGCGCTTGAGGCTTGCGGTTTGCAGGTGCGTGCCATGCTGGACATTTTGGGCTTGGATCCGCTTTCGCCAGTTTGGCAGCGTTGCGATTCGGGTTCGACCGAGGTTGCGGGCGCTGGCAGTACCGGCGGTGGCGATGCCATGTCCGCCTTGGACGTGCTAGTTTCCGCGGTGCTCACAGAACGCGCTCAGGCACGAGCCGATAAGGATTGGGCCCGCGCAGATGCTTTGCGTGACCGTCTGGCCGAGGCCGGTGTTGTGGTCGAGGACGGCAAAGACGGAGCCAGCTGGCACCTCTAAGCCCCACCTAGCCCGTCAAGGTTAGATGCTGTGCTGGGCTTAGCTTGGTTTCTTCTGCCCGCCTAGGCCGCATTTTTGGTTTAGGGTAAGTTCCGGTGCCGGCGGTAAACTCAGGCGGCTAAAAGTGCCTGGTTTTGTTGACGCTGATTGAAAGCAGTAAACGCTGCGGCTAGGTGACCCGCCAGCCCTGAAACTTGCCCGGTAAACACAACTACCGGTAGAGCAAGTAAAAATAGACCGAGGGCGATTTTCCCGTTGAATTCCATTGGGCCAACCCCAAAAACTTTTAGGTGGTTGGCGCTGATACCGTGGAAGATGGCCGCCACA
The DNA here is from genome assembly GCF_001856685.1 of Boudabousia tangfeifanii. Taxonomy (GTDB): domain Bacteria; phylum Actinomycetota; class Actinomycetes; order Actinomycetales; family Actinomycetaceae; genus Boudabousia; species Boudabousia tangfeifanii. The sequence continues at coordinate 1,941,264 of NZ_CP017812.1, read as the reverse complement.
GCTAAAGCGACCAGGTTCGCACCCCACCAGGAGAAAATGCCCGATAGGGCCAAGGTTGTTAGGGCGAAAATGAGGGTGCGAGCTAATGCGATCAACGCACCGCGACCGACCAGTGGCAGGTACTGGCGGAATGAAGCATTTAGCTGGGCGAAACTCATCATGTTGCTATTAAAGACAAAGAAGCTGAGCCTGCCTTGGGAAGTTCCTGTGAAAAACCTATGAGGTTAAAACGGTTTCTTTTTTCCGAAAAAAAGTCGTGTCCTAGAAGCGTTTTCTAGGCCACGACTCTCAGGAGATTTTATTTTGCGCCAGGGGTGTTTTCTGGGCTAGTTTCTGGGGTGGAGGACTGCTTTTCAACTGGTTTGTTGTTCTGGATTTCAGTTTTCTTGGATTGCGGTTTATTCTTTTTCCGATTTACTGAGCCATCGTTTTCTTGAGGTTGATCGTCATCCGAGCGGTGGGGATGACAAGGTTTTCCCTCGTCTTCTTTTTCCATTCGATTGTTGTTTTCGCGTTCATTGAAATGTTTCGGTCCGTTACCGCGCTCCGCACGTTCTCCCTCGCCAGGTTTTTCTGGACCCCCTTGAGCATGATGATGCCTGGGACCTTCTGGGCCACCATGATGACCGAGGGCACCACCAACGCCCATGCCAGCACCAAACAGAGCTAAAGCAGCAACTACTCCAACGCCAGCTTTCGCACCTTTCTTGGCCCAAATATGCTGGAACCAGTTATTGACTTTTTGTGCGGCTGTAGGGGAATCAGCGGGTTTATCGGCCGCACTAACCTTAGGTTGGATGCTGGTCTCAGCGGTCTCGGTCGCGTCTGCTGGGTTGGTGCCAGTGGTCTCGGCTGCGTCTGCCGGGTTGGTCCCAGCAGCCTCGGCTGCGCCGGCCTCGGTGTTTTCTTCGGCCGCCTCTTGAGCCGGCAATATTTCAGTTTCTAGTTCTTCGTTTTCGTCTTTCACTGACTTTCTCATTTCACTTGGGAGAAACCTGATGGTTTCAACTTGAGAATCATTAGACCTGCTTAAACTGGGCGGCGACTGGGAGAAGTCTGTGTTTTTCCTATGAATGCAAAGGGGATGAAAGTGAAAGCTCGGGGGAGTCTCGCCAATAGCTTGATGCTTCACCATCGCTGGGTGCAAGCCGGTAGGGTAGAGGCATGAAGTTGCTTTTGATCCGTCATGCTGAATCCCAGAATAATGCTTTGATGGCCGCCGGCCGCGCTGATGAACGGGTGCCCGACCCGGCGATTTCCTCCCTCGGCCAGCAACAATCCCAAGCCTTAGCCAACTGGTTGCAGGCGGGCGGCAGTGCGGGGGAGGTGCCACCACCAACTCGGCTGGTTTCCTCTTTGATGCGTCGCACCATCGAAACGGCACTGCCAACTGCTAAGGCGCTCAACCTACCGATCGAAGCACACTTGCGCACCTTCGAACGCCGTGGTCCCTTTGCCGGCACCATGAGCAACCCACTCCCGTTTTATGGCACTCCCCGCAGCGAGTTGCAAGCCATCACCGAACTCGTACAGTTACCAGCTGAATGTACCGAGGACGGCTGGTGGGATGGTCACCTCGAAGACAGCACCGAAGGGTACGAACGCGCCTTAGAACTCGCCGCCTGGCTACGTGCCATGCCCGAGGACGAAACCGTCTACCTCGTCGCGCACGGAGACATCGGCACCTACTTGATTAATGCCCTGATGAACCCTGGGCGAGTCCAAAAGATCATCGAAGAAGCCAAAACCCAAGGCGAAACCGGAGAAAAATGGGTGGAACGCCAGGTTGGAAACTGGGTTTACCTCGACAATACTTCCACCAGCCTGTTCCAACTCGATGGCGACGAAACCCGCATCTACTGGATGGACCGGATCGACCACCTCAACGCAGCAGGGCTAGCCGGGAAAGGTGCCAGCGCCCTCGACACCTCCAGTTACTAGCAGGTACCCCGTTAACAGACACCTCCAGCTACTAGCAGGCACCCCGTTAACAGACACCCCGCCAACAAATAGACTGTTAGCGGTTCAGCCGGTTACTGGGGGCAACTTCATTAACGTGTCAACGAACAAAAATGCCAAGAAAAAGGCAACTATGGCCAGGTCGATTAACACGTAGAGGAAAACGTATCCCACTTGACCCGGCGTGAGTTTTTTAGCTTGGTGACGTTTATAAACCTCGACCGCGTAAAACGCCAGATTAAGCACAGCCAAAATGAGCCCCAACCAAACTGAAGCAAGCCACCAAGCAGGCGCCCACTGAGCATTAAACCCAAAGAACTGGGCAAAAAACCAGACCAGAGTAAACGCCGCCAAAGCAACTAAACGCCAGCAAGAATTCTTAGCACACACGGCAACTCCCCTTCCTGCTTTGCCTAAACAGTAAGCAAAGCTAAATTAAGGAAAATAAAGTTAAGGTAAAAACAGTGTAGCCGGGTTCTGATTCCACTGTCAAGTCACCCTGATGAGCCCGGGCAATCGCCCGGCTGATCGACAAACCCAAACCAGAATGCCCCTCAACGCGCTTCGCATCATCATCCGAACGCGCAAAACGCTCAAAAATCTGGTCTAGTTCGCTCGGGTCAATCCCCGGACCGTTATCGCTCACCAGCACCTGCCACGCCCCAGGCCGAGGACGCACCAGCACCTTCACTTCGGTACCCGCCGGGGTGTGTGCCCGAGCGTTACCCAACAAGTTCATCAACACCTGCGAAAGCTTATCCGCATCCCCCAAAACCAGTGGCAAAGCCAGTTCCTCATCGTTTTCGCCACCCTCAGGCAGCTCCAAATCAAAGGACCACTCATGGTCAGGGCCCGCTGCCTGCGCGTCCGCTACCGCGTCCATCGCCAAACCCGCCAAATCGACCTCGGCCAACGACAACTCGCGACCCGCATCCAGGCGAGCCAACAACAAAAGCTGCTCCACCAAACGCGTCATCCGCGCAGACTGTGCCGCCACCCGCTCCAAATGACCGGCCACCTCAGCCGGTAACTCAGCCTCGTAACGACGTGCCAACTGGGTGTAACCACTAATGGAAGCTAGCGGAGTGCGCAGCTCATGAGACGCATCCGCAACGAACTCCCGCAAACGCTGCTCCGAAGCAGAACGCGCAGCCAAAGAAGTTTCCACATGGCCAATCAAAGTATTTAGAGACTCCCCGACCTGACCCACTTCAGTTCGCGGATCGGAAACCGGGGCGCGCACGCCAATCTCCACCTTGCCCTCAGACATGGGAACCTGGGCTGCTGCCTGTGCCACCTGCGCCACCTCATCTAAAGGACGCAAAGTCCGCGAAACCAAAAAACGACTCGCCAACACCGCCAGCAAAGCACCCAACAGCACAAGAGCCAACTCGAAATACCAAAACTGGCGTCGCAATTCAAAAGTCGGTTCCAAAGAAAGACCCGTAACAAAACGACCAGTAGACACTGTCTGATTTTTACTGGTGTCGGCCGGCATTGAAACCGCAGAAACTAACACTCGGTACGGGCCCAGGCGAGGAATGTGAACCGTCTGTGGCTCGCGCGAAACCGACAAGGCTGTCAGCGCATTAGTCTGGGCCGCATCCAACTGGCGGAAAGTACCCTGCTCGGTAATTACCCCAGCCTTCACCACACCCGACTGCACCGAAACCAACAAAGTGCCCGTGCGCTGACCAGGAGCGCCTAAACCATCAGGCACCCGACCAGCCAAATCGTCATGCTTGCCCGACCGTTTCGGGTCGAACTGTTTACTGCCAGGCCGACTATCCTCCAGTTCGCTAGGCGGTAACGGTTTGGAGGGGGAAGACGGATTCGACTGTGCCTGAGGGACAAAACGTAGCTGTGGCTCGTAGGCTGCCGCTCGCGACTGCGCCGTCCGCAACTGCGTATCGACCTGAGCCACCATCGAACGCTGCAACAACAAAGTCGCCGTGAAAGCCAATAGTGACACCAGTAAAACCACTAGGGCCGTTTGTGCCCAAACCAGTTTGCGACGCAAAGTCCACGGGCGACCCGTTAGCCCCCAAGTACGCCCTCGGTCCACGTTGTCGCCGGTTGCTGCTGGGTCTAAAACACCGCCGGCCGCTTTGCGCGAGCGACCCAAAAAGCGGCTCATGCGCCCTCGCCCTCGGCCGGCTTCAACATGTAGCCCACCCCGCGAACCGTCTGCAACATGGGAGTGCGCCCCTTATCAATCTTGCGACGCAAGTACGAAACATACAGTTCCACAATGTTCGCCTTGCCATCAAAACCATAATTCCAGACATGGTCCAAAATCTGGCTCTTCGAAATGACGCGCCCCGCATTGAGCGCCAAATACTGCAATAAATCAAACTCTGTGGCAGTCAAAGTGATCGCCTCGCCCGCTCGAGAAACCTCCCGCGAATCCAGATTCAACACCAGATCGCCCACTTCCAGCAGGTTAGTTTTTTGTGGGACGAGGGCGCCACCGCGCCGCAACAACACCTGGATGCGAGCTACTACCTCTTCCAAATCAAAAGGTTTGGTGACATAGTCATCGCCGCCCGCATTCAAGCCCTTAACCCGATCCTCCAAAGCATCACGGGCCGTCAAAAACAGCACCGGCACAGTCGGATTCGACGCTCGCACCCGAGACAAAACCGTGAAACCGTCCATGTCTGGCAAACCGATATCCAATAAAATCACGTCAGGCTTTAAATCATGAGCCAACTTGATGGCCTTATTGCCAGTACCGGCAGTCGAAACCTCCCAGCCCTCATACTTCAAAGCCGACGACAACAAGTTTGCCAACATCGGTTCATCATCAACCACCAAAATATGTGGGACCGGAGCAAAGTTTTCAACCATAAAACAGATTCAACCACACGGAAGTTGCCCCAACCTGTCAAAAAGCTGTGAATTTCCTGTGAGCGCATGAAAACGCCCAATGCCCCCCTGCCTTGGCTTCACTTTTGCCATCGCCTTCACCGCGGCAGGTAGTTTGCAGGCCGAGGACGCCCGCGGCAAGGGTCAGCGGTGCCAAGTCTCACGTCCGCCCTCGGTTAGAAAAGTCGGCCAGACCGTATAATACGAACAGAAACGTTTCAAACAAAAGAGGCATAATCATGGCAGGAAATTCTCGTCGTCCCGGCGCTGTCCGCAAAGAAGGCTCCAAAAAAGGTGCACACAAAGGTACCGGTGGTCACGGTCGCAAAGCTCTAGCAGGCAAGGGCCCCACCCCGAAAGCTGAAGATCGCAAATGGCATCCCGCCCACAAACGCAAGGTTGCGCGTGAACGCGTCGAAACCGCCCGTGCTCAACAGTCCGCGGCAGCAGCCAAGCGCAACCCAGTCAAGGTTGGCCCTGACGCCGAACTAATCGTTGGTCGTAACCCTGTTGCCGAGGCCGTCCGCGCCGGTGTGCCCATTAAGCGAGTGTTCCTTGCTGGTGGCCTCTCAGACGATCGCGTGGAACTAGTCGTTCGTACCGCCACCGCGCTAGGTGCCCCGATTGTGGAAGTTTCCAAGACCGACCTAGACCGCGCCACTGAAGGTGCCGTCCACCAGGGCGTCGGAGTTGAAGTGCCCGCCTACGAATACGCCGAACTAGGCGATCTGCTAGATAAAGCTGCTGATGCCGGTCGCGCCCCACTATTCGTCGCCCTCGACTCAGTGACCGACCCGCACAACCTCGGTGCAGTCCTGCGAAGCGCTGGTGCCTTCGGAGCCGACGGGGTCATTATTGGTACCCGTCGTGCAGCCGGCGTTAACGCCACCGTGTGGAAGGTTTCGGCTGGTGCCGCCGCCCGTGTGCCAGTTGCCCAAGTGCCCAATATGGCTCGCGCCCTCCAAGACTGCAAGGACGCCGGCTGCTTCGTTGTCGGCCTTGACGGTGGGGGAGACACCTCCATCCGCGGGCTGGGGCTAGCAACCGAACCGATGGTGCTAGTAACTGGCGCTGAAGGGGCCGGTTTGTCCCGCCTCGTACGCGAACACTGCGACCAAGTTGCGTCTATCCCAATTAGCGACAGTGTCGAATCTTTGAATGCGGCAGTAGCCACAGGGATCGCACTTTATGAAGTATCGCAAATAAGGGACGAAAACTGACCTGAAGCGCGCTAGAATAGGGCTTAGGACCCAATGACGGGTAAAAAATTGCAAAAAACACACAAACTTTAAAGTGTGTGCAATCAGTCTATCCAGATTTGGTTTCAAATTCGTCAACTTATGCTAATATCCGAGAAAATATACATTTTTTCTCGTAAGTAGAGGGAGAAGCAAAATGGGCGATCCTAAGCCAGTCGCAGTTGACCCTAAGGAAACTGCATCTAAGGAAGAGTTGTACGCAATCGGTGAAGCCGCCTGCGAAACTGCTCAGCGTTGGGTTCGGGCATCCACTAACTATCCGACAGACCGCGCTGCCCAGCTGCTCTCTGACGTGCTAAAAGATCCTGCTGGTTTGGACTACACGGTGGCCTTCGTGGACCAGGTTATCCGTCCAGAAGATCCCAAGATTGCCACCAAGAACCTGGCCACCTTGGGCAAGCAGAACCCCAAGTTCCTTCCTTGGTACCTGCGTAACCCTGCCCGCTTCGGCGGCATGGTAGCCCCACTAGTGCCATCCGTGGCATTGCCAACCGCTCGTCGCGTCTTTAGAGAGCTCGTTGGCGACCTAGTCGTTGACGTGACCCCAGACAAGCTAGGACCAGCCATTGCTCGCCTCAAGAGCGGCGGTTCGCGTCTGAATGTGAACCTGCTTGGCGAGGCCGTCCTCGGCGATCGTGAAGCCGATAAGCGCCTGTCGGAAACCCAGCGCCTACTCGAACGCGACGACATTGACTACGTTTCCCTCAAGGTCAGTGCAGTCACCGGCCCGCACAACGCTTGGGCCTTTGACCAGACCGTGGATTCCGCAGTCGAAAAGCTACTCCCGCTTTACCAGTACGCGGCATCTTGCACCCCCAAGAAGTTCATCAACTTGGACATGGAAGAATATCGCGACCTGGAATTGACCATCGCAGTATTCAAGCGTTTGTTGGATCGCGAAGAACTGCTTGACCTTGAAGCCGGCATCGTGCTCCAGGCCTACCTGCCTGACGCTTTGGCCGCCATGAAGGATCTGCAAGAATGGGCGGCTGCTCGTCGTGCTCGCGGCGGTGCCCGCATCAAGGTGCGCGTGGTAAAGGGCGCCAACCTAGCCATGGAACGCGTCGAGGCACAGAGCCACGACTGGCCACTAACCGTGTGCCCCTCCAAGGAAGCGACCGACGCCAACTACATGCGTCTCCTTTCTTGGTCCATGACCCCAGAACACCTCGAAAACATTCGCCTAGGCGTGGCCGGACACAACCTATTCACCGTTGCTTTTGCTTGGGAAATGGCCAAGAAGCGCGGCGTTACCGACCTCGTCGAACTAGAAATGTTGGCTGGTATGGCCACCGCACAAGCTGCTGCAGTTCGCGCTGAGGTAGGCAAGTTGCTCCTTTACGTGCCAGTGGTACGCCCAGAAGAATACGACGTTGCCATCAGCTACCTGGTTCGCCGCCTCGAAGAAAATGCGGCCCCAGAAAACTTCATGTCGAACGTTTTCGACTTGGCTGACAATGAGGCCGCCTTCGAACTCGAAATGAACCGTTTCCAGACCGCTCTGGAACTCGTGAACGAACCGTTCGTGCGTCGTCACCGCTCCCAGGACCGTTTGGACGAGGCCGAGGCCGGCAAGTCGGTTAAGGCCGACGAACGCGAAGTCGACCCGAACACCCCGTTCGCCAACACCGCAGATTCTGACCCGGCGCTCGCCAAGAACCTCGAGTGGGCACGTCAGATTGCCGCCAAGTTCGAAATCTCGCAGATTGGCGTCAAGGGCTGGAAGGACGCCATCGTTCCAGACGAAGCCAAGCTCGATCGGATTCTCTCTGCCGCAGGTGCCGCCCAGGTCGCATGGGCCCAGCGTTCGGCTACCGAACGCGCCGAAGTGCTCTTGCGCGTGGCGGAAAACCTAGAAGCGCACCGCAGTGAACTTATTGAGGTAGCTGGTGCCGAATGCGGCAAGACCATTGACCAGGCAGACGTCGAAGTATCGGAAGCAATCGACTTCGCCAAGTACTATGCGGCCTCGGCCAAGACCCTTGAATCCCTGCCAGGCGTCAAGTTCAAGCCGGCGAAAATCACTGCGATTGTGCCGCCGTGGAACTTCCCGCTAGCTATTCCAGCCGGTGGTATTTTGGCTGCACTAGCTGCTGGTTCGGCCGCCGCCTTCAAGCCCGCTCGCGAAGCTGGTCGTTGTGGTGCCGTCATTGCTGAACTCATGTGGGAAGCTGGCGTCCCCAAGGACTTGCTCCCACTATTGAACCTGGCAGAACGCGAACTCGGTAAGCAGTTCTTGACTGACGACCGCGTCGAGCGCGTTATCCTCACCGGTTCTTCTGACACCGCCCGACTATTCCGTTCGTGGCGTCCAGACCTGCAGATTTTGGCAGAAACCTCCGGTAAGAACGCCATTATCGTCACCCCGAACGCTGACCTTGACCTAGCTGTTAAGGACGTCGTGAACTCCGCTTTCGGTCACGCCGGCCAGAAGTGCTCCGCCGCCTCCTTGGTAATCTTGGTTGGCTCGGTGGGCACCTCCAAGCGGTTCGCTCGCCAGCTGGTCGACGCGGTTCGTTCGCTACATGTTTCCTACCCGTGGGATCTTGCCGCCGAAATGGGTCCGGTCATTAAGGCACCAACCGGCAAGTTGTTGCGTGGCCTCACCCAGCTTGAGCCAGGCCAGCACTGGGTAGTCGAACCAAAGCAGCTCGATGAAAGTGGCAAGCTCTGGTCCCCAGGCGTGCGCGTTGGGGTAGAGCCCGGCAGCGAATACCACCTGACCGAATACTTCGGCCCCATCCTCGGTGTCATGCGTGCCGAAACCCTCGAACAGGCCATCGAATGGCAGAACGCCACCGAGTTCGGTCTCACCGCCGGTTTGCACTCCCTCGACGCTGAAGAAATCAACTACTGGCTCAACAATGTTGACGCCGGCAACCTCTACGTTAACCGTGGGATCACCGGTGCTATCGTGCAGCGTCAGCCCTTCGGTGGTTGGAAGCGCTCCGCCATCGGTTCAGGAACCAAGGCCGGTGGCCCAAGCTACCTCTTCGCCCTCGGCGATTGGGAAGCACAAGATCTGCCACACCTCGAACCACTGGGCGATACCCCGCCGGTACAGGGCGACTTGGAGCAGCCAGTCTTGGCTCGCTTGTGGCAGGCCGCATCGCCACTACTCGGTGACGAAACCCGCGGCTTCCTCCGCGACTGCTTCACCCTCGACGAGTTGGCCTACCGCACCGAATTTGGCATTGGGCACGACCCCAGCCAGATTCCAACGGAAAAGAACGTCCTGCGTTACTTGCCGCTGCCAGTAGTGATTCGTGTCGAGGACGCCCTCGACCCGCAAACCTCCAACCGTGCCCTCGCTCAGATTGTGCGCGTAGTTGGCGCTGGTCTGCTTGTCGACTCCCCACTGGAACTTTCCTTGGCGAAACCGCTACCAGAGGCAATCAAGGTGGCAATCGAAGCCGAGGGCGTGGAAGTTCGGGTCGAAAACGAGAAGGATTTCGTGGCCCGCATGCGTGGCACCGACTTCGCTTACGATGGCCGCATCCGCCTACTCGGTGGGGACCGCGCCAAGTTGGCCAAGGAACTCGACGGTCACATCGACGTCGCCATCTTCGCTGGCCCAGTCAGCGCTAACGGTCGCGTAGAAATCCTGCCATTCGTGCACGAACAAGCCGTTTCGGTAACCAACCACCGTTTCGGTAACCGCACCCCGCTTAGCGACCAAGTACAAATCTGAGGTCAAACATTATCCGCTGCCTCAATCTGAAATGGGACAGCGGATAATCATGCAAAACTGAATAACTCTAAGCTACTGCCGCCGAGGCAATCGAGCCGGTCACCGCCCCAACAACCCAGCTGCTTGGAACGTTTTCGGAAGAATCCACGAGACGATCCCAGCATGGAAGGGAGCGGAACCCGTAACAAGATTGCCTCGGCGGTAGTGCTATGTAGCGGTCGAGGTGGGAGGTGGTATTGGGGAGCGCCCGTCTTTTATTCGGGGACAACCCCGTGACGCAGGCCGAGTGCGACCGCGATGCCACCACCGACGGCGACAAGCGCAATCAAACCGTAAGTTAGTAGCTGCCAAGTCGAGTATTTTTCCGGCTGGCCAGTGATGATCTGGTGTGAGTTTGCGAAAGCATCAACACTATCGAAAGTGACCTGATTGCCGTCAATCTTGCCCCCAGGAGCCAAGCGAACTTCCCCAGGGAACTGCAAGGTTAAAGAGAACTTGTCGAAGTTCGCGCCCTTTAGCAGCTTGCCCGGATCCTCGGTCTTTAACAGCATCCCGTCGCCCACATTCTGCAGGATCTGACGGTTCGCGTTGGGATCCCAATCCTTGAACTCAAAGTCGCAGATTAGATTGTCGCCATCTTCTTTTTGGTTCTTGGTAACCAGTTGCAAACGACCATAGGGCTGCATCTGATTGGCTTTTTGCTGCTGGTTTAGGTTCGTGGCAAAGTTCTGACAAGTAGCTGCTTGTTTCGTAGCCTCACTGAGCTGCTTGGCATTGATCTCGACCTCGAACTTACCGGAAAGTAGCAGGTCGGAACCAACCTGAACCGTACCATCAAAGGCGCAACCGGATAGCAAAAGGCATGCTCCGGCTGCCGCCAGAGCCGTGTGGCGTTTAAAAATTGGAGAAGTCATCAGTGGGTCTGGTGAACTGGCCCGTAGCCGCCCATGCCGTGAGGACCGTAGCCCTGCTGGGTGTAAGGGGTGTTGTCGTTCTCCGCGAACTTATGGGCCGGGGCGTAACCATTGTGAGCCCCATGGGTGCCGAAAATACCTGCCGGACCATAACCAGTAGGGCGCACATGGCCATCAACAATAATCGGGTCAGCGCTCTGCCAAGGATCTTCGCTCTGGCGTCCTCGCCAAGCCATAATTGCGCCAACTGCGGCACCAGTTAAGGCAGCGCCGCCAAGTAAGAAAAAGAGACTACGTTTCATAACCATTAAGAGTAGCAAACTAAACCCTAACCCGTCCCTTTATTCCGCTAAATTTTTCTTAAAAATAAAGTATTCGCGGCAGGAAAAAGTGCCCACGATGGCAATCGGCTAATCATGCTAAAATTGCGCGTTGTAACTTGGCCTGAGATCGGTCGAGTAATTGATTTTGGAAAGAGAGGCTGCGATGCCCGCCGTAATCGTGTTAGGCGCCCAGTGGGGCGATGAAGGTAAAGGTAAAGCTACTGACCAGCTCGGTAGCGATGTGGACTACGTTGTAAAGTTTAATGGCGGCAACAATGCCGGTCACACCGTCGTTATCGAGGGCGAAAAGTTCGCGCTCCACCTCCTTCCTTCCGGTATTTTGACCCCCGGCGTGGTTCCAGTCATTGGCAACGGCGTAGTCGTCGACCTCGACGTGCTCTTCGAAGAACTCGAAGAACTACAAGAACGCGGCGTGGACACCTCCAACCTCAAGATCAGCTCCCACGCTCACATCATCCCGTCCTACAACAAGGTGATGGACGGAGCTAGCGAAAAGTTCCTCGGCGACCGTAAGATCGGCACCACCGGACGCGGCATTGGCCCCACCTACGCCGACAAGATGAACCGTATCGGCATTCGCGTTCAGGACCTCTTTGACGAGTCGATCCTGCGCAAGAAGGTGCGCAGCGCCCTCGTCCAGAAGAACCACCTACTTTCGACCATGTACGACGCCCCAGAGATTGACCCTGAGGCCGTCGCCGACGAACTCTTGGCCTACGCTGAGCGGGTTCGCCCATACGTGGTGGACTCAGCCCTGCTGCTTAATGAAGCGCTCGACGATGACAAGATGGTGCTATTCGAGGCCGGCCAGGCCACCATGCTGGACGTCGACCACGGCACCTACCCCTTCGTGACTTCCTCTTCGGCTACCGCCGGCGGTGCCTGCACCGGCTCTGGCGTGGGCCCAACCCGCATCGATCGTGTAATCGGCATTGCCAAGGCCTATGTCACCCGCGTGGGTGAAGGCCCGTTCCCCACCGAACTATTTGACGAGGTCGGAGAAAGCTTGCGCCAAGCTGGTGGCGAGTTCGGAACCACCACCGGTCGTCCTCGTCGTACCGGCTGGTATGACGCGGTGGTCTCCCGCTATGCCTCCCGCGTTAATGGCCTAACCGATATCGTCCTAACGAAGCTGGACGTGCTCACCGGCTACGAAACCATTCCGGTTTGTGTCGCCTACGAAATCGACGGCCAGCGCGTGGAAGAAATGCCAGACAACCAGACTGACTTCCACCACGCGAAGCCAATCTACGAAGAGTTCCCTGGTTGGACCGAAGATATTTCCAACGTCCGCACCTGGGAAGAACTCCCAGCAAACGCTCAAGCTTATGTTGAGGCACTTGAACGCCTCTCGGGCTGCCGCATCTCGGTGATCGGCACCGGCCCAGGCCGTGAAGCTGCTATCGTGCGTCACTCACTCACCTGAGTAACTGCCACAACTTCATAACTTCACTAACGTGTGCGCCCCAAATGCCTGGGGCGCACACGTTTTTTGCAAACCGGGGAAAAACCGCAGAATCTCAAGGTTTATGACGCCTCTGTCGCAACCTTTGGTGGGAAGGTTAACAATCGCTTGACGACACTTTTCACTTTTTCGTAACATCAACCTTGCTTAAATAAGTTAGGTCAGCCAAACCTAAAAAGTGTGAGTCTCTTAGAGATCATTTTTCTTCAGTTTGAGGATAATGTCTGTATTGGACGAAAGTTTCGATTCTGTGCGGGAATCACAAAGACCCACAGTCGGGAACCTGATCCACTTTGGATCCGAGTGTTCCTAACGGGGGAGTGATTTTGGGAATCGAGCAGTCATTGTCGGAATGGTTGGCCATGGATTCAAGGAGGACCCATGACCCTCAAGAAGAAAATGTTTGCGGCCTTGCCCCTCGCCACCATGGCGCTAGTTTTGGCCGGTTGCGGCACTGATGGTGCCACCACCGACACTGGTTCCACCGCGGCGCCCTCGGCCAGCGAAAAGACTGTCGAGGCCCCGGTAACCCAGCCGACTGCCGAAAAGCAAAATGACCAGCCGGCCAGTACCTGCGAAGGCACCGTAAAAATTAAGCACGCCCAGGGCGAGACCGAAGTGCCATGTAACCCCAAGAATGTGGCGGTCATGGATTTGGCGGCCGCCGACGACATGGTTTCTTTGGGTGCTGGCGACTCGATCGGTATTTTGCCGAAGGCTCCGGGTTTGCCCGCAGTGCTTAAGCCGTATGAAGGCAAAGCCAAGGCCGGCTCGATGGTGAAGCCAGACCTAGAGGCCATCGCTGGGGCAAAGCCGGACTTGATTATTCTTTCTTCGCGCACCGCCAAGGTTTACAACGATCTGAAGGACGTAGCTCCAACCATTGACTTGTCGGATGCCAAGGGCGTCTCGACCATGCAAGCTAACGACGACAAGATCCGTACTATCGCCCAGATTTTCGGCCAGAAAGAACAGGGCGAGCGAGCCATTAGCGAACTCCATGCGCGCGCCGGTGAAATCGCTGCCAAGGCGCAGGGTGGTAAGTCCCTCTTCATCATGACCAATGGTGGCAAGATGTCCGCTTTCGGCCCGAACTCGCGTTTCGCTATTGTCTTCCAGGATCTTGGTTTTGCTCCAGCGGCTGACGTGAAGCAGGAAGGCCGTCACGGCGAACCGATTTCCTTCGAATTTGTTTCGCAGGCCAACCCTCGCTACCTGTTCGTCCTCGATCGTGATTCCGCGGTTGGCCACGGCGAAAATGCCGCGCAGGCCCTTTTGGATAATGACCTGATTAAGAACACCGAGGCCGGCAAGAATAACGGGATCGACTATCTCAACGGCACCGACTGGTACCTCGTTGGTGGTGGTATTGCCACCATGAACGGCATGCTTGACCAGGTAGCTTCGGTTCTAAAGTAAACGTTTGATGGCGCGTTCCTCTCCAAACGCCAGCCCCGAGGTTTCGGCTCCACTCGCCTCGGGGCTGGCATTCCCGTCCGCCAAAAACCCGGATGCAGATCGGCAGAAGGAAAAGGTGGCCCGTCGTCGTCGCCGGATTTTCCTTGCCTGGCTCCTAGGCCTGGCCTTGCTATCCTTCTTGAGCCTGCTGGTGGGGGTGGGGGAGACTTCCTCGTACCTGGTGTGGCTGTCACGCTGGCCGAGGACGGCCGCGGCCTTGTTGGCCGGCGCCTCCCTAGCGGTGGCGGGCTTCTTACTGCAGTTGCTAACTCGCAATCGTTTTGTCGAACCGGCGACGGTGGGCACGAATGAGGCCGCCAGTTTAGGCCTAGTGCTGATTGCGATTGTGGCCCCGGGGGCTCCCGTGTTTTGGAAAATGCTGGCCGCCACTGTTTTTGCCCTTATCGGCACCGGCATTTTCTTGTTGATTGTCCAAAGAGTGAAAACTCGTTCCCTGTTTACAGTCCCGTTGGTCGGCATCATGTTGGGCTCGGTGATTGGGGCGGTGGCCACCTTCTTGGCCTACCGTTTTGATCTTTTGCAAGCTTTGGGTGGTTGGCGTTTGGGCTCTTTCGCTTCGGTCTTGAAGGGGCGCTATGAACTTTTGTGGCTGGTGGCGATTGCTGCAGTCATCATGTACCTTGCCGCCGATCGTTTTACCTTGCTTAGTTTGGGTGAGGACCTAGCGATTAATGCGGGGGTGCGCACTAACCAAGTGCGCTGGCTGGGCCTGGCCTTGGTGGCGATTGTTTCGGCGATCAACGTGGTGACTATCGGTTCGATTCCTTTCCTCGGGCTGGTGGTGCCTGGTTTAGCCGCCCACTATTTGGGTGAGAATACGCGTTTTGCTTTGCCCTGGGTAGCTTTGGGTGGAGCCACTTTGACTTTAGCCTGTGACCTGATTGGTCGTCTGATTCGTTTTCCTTTCGAAATCCCAGTAGGCACCATTTTGGGAGTGCTCGGAGGCGTGATTTTCATTGTCATGTTGTTGCAAAGGAACCGTCGTGGCTGAGAAAACAGTTTGTCCGACTCGCCTACCTCGCCGCTGGATCATGTGGGTTACCCCGTTACTTTTGTTGCTAGCCGCCGCCGCTTTTATTTGGTGGGACTTGCCTTCTGGCTCGAGCTTTATTTTGCGCCTGCGCCTAACTTCCTTAGCTTCCTTAACCTTGGTGGGGGTCGCAATCGGCGCCTCAACGGTGGCGTTTCACGCGATCACTCAAAATCGGGTGGTAACCCCCGCCTTGATTGGCTTTGATGCCCTGTACGTGTTCATTCAAACGGCGTTGACTTTCGGGTTGGGGGCGACGGCCTCGGGACTTATCTGGCCACCTTTGATGTTCTTTGGCAACACTTTGCTAATGCTCATCCTTGGGGGTGGGCTGATGTGGCTCATGTTCCGTGGGGGCCGATCGAACCTGGAATTTGTGCTGCTGGTTGGCATTATTTCGGGGACGGTGCTGCGTTCTTTAACCTCCTTGCTGCAGAATCTGATTGATCCCGGTGAGTTTCAGGTTCTACAGGCGCGTATTTTTGCTTCTTTTGAGACGGTCAATCGGGCGAACTTGGGGGTTGCTTCGCTGGTGGTTCTACTTGGCTGTTTGCTGCTTTGGAGTTGGCGACGTTACCTGGATGTGTTGGCTTTGGGGCGCGATAATGCGATCAGTTTAGGGGTGGATTATCGGCGCTGGTTGATTCGCGTGTTCGTGGTGGTCGTGGCTTTGGTGGCGGCAGCGACCGCGCTGGTTGGTCCGGTTACTTTCTTTGGGTTGCTGGTTGCCTCACTGGCTTACCAGTTGGCCCCATCTGACCGCCATGCCTACACCCTGGTACTTTCGGGATTTTTTGGGGCGCTCGCCTTGGTGGCGGGTCAGTTCATTTTGGGGCGTCTGCTGGGGTACAACACCGTGCTCGCGGTAGTGGTCGAGTTTATTGGGGGCTTGTTCTTCTTGCACCTGCTGTTGTTTAGAAAAGGGAATTAGGATGACGATGTTGACGCGCATGTTTAGTAAGGCCTCCAGCAATCTGCTGGCCGAGGCCGAGGACGCCAACCTAGAGAAACCAACGGGCACGCCAGCAACCCCTTTGCTAAAAACTGAAGGGCTACTTCGGGCCTATGGCGAGCATGTGGTGGTAGATCAGGTCTCGCTCGATTTGCCCCACGGTGGCGTTACCGCCCTGCTCGGCCCAAACGGAGCAGGGAAGTCCACTTTGCTTTCTTTGTTGGCACGTTTGCAAACCCCGCAGCAAGGTCGAGTGTGGTTGCACGATTTGGACGTGCACCAAACTGACTCTAGGCAGATCGCCAAAGCTTTGGGCGTGCTGCGTCAAGAAAATCGTTCCGACACCCGCCTGAAAGTGCGTGAGCTGGTGGAGTTCGGGCGTTTCCCGCATTCTCAGGGGCGTTTGACCAATGAGTGCCACCGCGCGGTGGAGCAGGCGATGGACGCCCTCGACCTGCACGATTTGGCTGAAAAGTACCTTGATGAACTATCTGGGGGACAACGGCAACGCGCTTTCATTGCGATGGTGTTAGCGCAAGAAACTGAAGTCATTTTGTTAGACGAACCGTTAAATAACCTGGATTTGCGGCACGTGGTTGGCATTATGCGACTGCTGCGTAAACTGGCGGATGAACGAGGGCGAACAATCGTGGTGGTGCTCCACGATATTAACGTGGCCGCCGCCTATTGTGACCGCCTGATTGCGATGAAAGATGGCCAAGTAGCCTTTGATGGGCACCCGGATGAAATCATGAAATCTCACGTGCTAGAAGAAGTGTACGGGGTTCCCATGGAAGTATGCCGCGTCGCCGGTCGCTGCCTAGCTGTCTATTTCTAAATCGCTGGTTAGGCCGAGTTCTTGGAGTTTTAGGGCAAGTAGTTCTTTTATCACTTCGTCTCTAAGTCCAATATCTCTACCAACGATCTTTTTATAAGCTCTATTTATTTCTGCCCGTGATTCTTCAAAAGACATGGAGGCAATTTGCCTGGCATTATGGAAAATTGCTTGTTCTATCGCTTGGGACTCTTCGGGTTCGACAAAGTTACGCAGGAGGCAAGCAACGTAGGAATTCATTCCCAGATGGTCATTGATTGCGGTGACAGCCTGCTTGAGCCATGAAATTTCCGTCATTATTTCTTCATTGAAATTACTTCGCATCAGTCCACTCATCACAACTCCTTAGGATGGGATACATAGAAAGATAGCAAAAACTAGAACTCATCCTCAGCAAAGAGGTCAAGGTGGGATTCACGCTGCGCGGCAAGGAAACGATCCAGCTCGCGGCGTTCTTTTTTAGTTGGTCGACCAGAACCCCGAGGGCGAAAGGCTGGGGCCGGCACATAGACTTTCGGACGAGGGGGCGAATGGTCTATGTAGCACTGGCTAGCCACCTGGGCGCTACTACGTTTTTGGAGCAAACCGGTGACCTCTAAAATTCGGTCAAATCCTTGGAAACGATAGCGCACCTCGTCGCCCACGCTGACTTTCTGGGCAGGCTTGGCAGTTTCGCCATTAACGCGGACGTGCCCGGCCTTGCACTCGTTAGTGGCCAGCGAACGGGTCTTACATTGACGTACGGCCCACAGCCACACATCTACCCTGACACTGCCACTAGTTTCCATGCCAGTAAGGCTAACATGATCGCCCAAAAGACGCGGAATTACGCCTAGGTGGCAGCGGCAGCTTTGGCAGCTTGCTTGGCCTTACGACGAGCTTC
Source organism: Boudabousia tangfeifanii (assembly GCF_001856685.1). Lineage (GTDB taxonomy): Bacteria > Actinomycetota > Actinomycetes > Actinomycetales > Actinomycetaceae > Boudabousia > Boudabousia tangfeifanii. Next base: position 1,923,585 of record NZ_CP017812.1, on the reverse strand, counting down.
GATTTCTTCTTTCGTGTAGGGACCGGAAACATCGCCGGGAGTGCCATCGGCACGGGTCCAAGCTACTTGCATTTGTTCGGACCAGCCAAAACGGGCCAAATGTGAACCAATGATTTGTTCCAGCCGAGGCATTTCCGTTTCCTCACAAAAGAGCTCCATCCGCAAGCCCTCGTCCAAGGCCACCAGGCGTGCCCGCCCTCGGCCATTAAAATCAAGGAAACCCAAACCGGTATTCGGGTCAAAAGCGGTTGAAATCTTGCGAGACATGTGGGAAGCCAACTGTTTGGCGTAACGACCTGGACGGTCGGTTGCAACCAAGGTGGCAGAAACAAACTGATCCATAAAAACTCCAAAATAACTTAGGTTACCCTAAGTATAAAGGAGATTGGGCTGAAAAACTAGACCCCAAGCTGTTTTGCTAGGCTCCGCTCGCGCAGTTTCGCAATCCCAATTGCCAAGAAATACAAGGCCATCAGCACCAGCGCCTGAACCGTCATGGACCAAGGCGAGGGGAGCGGATTAGCGATTGCCGCAAAAACAAAAACTAGCAGGGTGACCACTCGCCAACCTTTGAGCATGACGCGAGACGAGAGAATCCCCAGAAAATTTAGCGCCACTAAAATCACGGGAAACAGCCCCGACAAACCGAAAAGTAACACCAAGCGAGTGTAGAAGGTGACATAGCTGGCGGCGGTAAGCAGCGTGGTGGAGCCGCTGGGAGCGAACTCGGTCAAAATGGCGACTGCCCGCGGTGCCATCCACACCCCAAAAGCAGCACCCCCACTAAATAGCAGTAGAGAAGCTAGGGCGAAAGAAGCTAAATACACTTGTTCGCGGCGACGCAAACCGGGGGCCAAAAATAGCCAGATTTGGGCCAGCCACCACGGGGCGGAAAGAATAAAACCGGCCCAAAAAGCTAAACGAACTCGCAGATCGAAAGCACCCCCAACCGTGACAAAGTTGAGGGATTGGCCAGACTGGAAGCCATTAGTAATCAGGGCCAAAAGCCAGTCGGTGAGGAACCAGCCGGCAATACTGGCCACCACAATGCCACCTAGCGCCCACAGGAGCCGGCGGCGCGCCTCCGCCAAGTGCTCCAAAATGGTTTGTGGCTCTGGGGCCGGCCGGTCGGAAAGAAAGCTAGCCCACCAAGCGGATAGCTTCTGCCCAAGCCGGGCGAACAGGCGTTTACCTGCCGACCCCAGAGCAACGAAAACCTGACGAATCTTTGGCACGAGACAATAACTTGAAAACTTAGGAAAGGGAAAGAAAAAGGAAACTTTAGGCGCCGGTGCCTCGTGCGTGCGGGTCGTTAATGGCCGCATCTACCGCCGAGTCGGCTGCGGCATCATTGGGGCGCAGCACGGCAGCTTCAGCGTCAGAAAGCGTCGCAGGACGCTCTTCAGTTTCATTTTCGTAGGTTTCTTCGGGTGCCTCGCCGGCCTCTTCTGGAGTGAGGTCAAGTTCGGGGCCACCTAGCACTGCGCCATTTGGGGTGGCTACAGCGTCAGTAGGGGTCGGTTCGGCTGATTGAGCGGCTCCGGCCGCAGTGTTCTGTCCCATGGTAATACTCCCTTGTGGATTAGCTGGATGAACAGGATTCGTTGGAGCCTGAGGGATCGTAGGGTCACTGACATTCGGCATGGCTGCTGCTACTGGGGCGGTGGGAGCCTCAGGCGTCTCCGCGGTCTTATTGCCGGTCAAATCTTTTGCTTCATCTTTCAAAATCTTCGCTGATTTACCCAAGTTTTTTGCCAACTCTGGCAGCTTGGAGGAAGCAAAAAGTAGCAGTAGCACAATGACGATAATGAGAATGTGTGAGGGTCTCATGAAAAACCTTTCCTAAGTTGTCCCGACCTAGCGGGATTCAATATTTTGGTCAGTTGGGGCTGGGGTGGCAGGTGTCACATTCGAGGGTGTTTTCGCGATTTCGGCCCACGCCTGCATTTCTTCGGCCACCACCTGACGAATGTAGTTTCGCGGATCGAGGTCGCGCGAACTCTGGGCGAGCGAACCCAACGCAGCTAGGTCAAAACCATTCTGGCTCGACGTCAAAACTGTTTGCCCCGAAGCGGCCAATGCTTGGCCATCGGCCCGCAACTGTGCGGAAACTTCGCTACCAGAGTTTCTGGCTTGTTCGGCCTCGGCTTGCACCTTTTGCCTAGTGTTTGCCGAGAACTCGCGCAGACGATCCATCCCGCTACGAATGGCGCGAATCAGGTTTAGAACCTGTTTGGGAGGCAGAACCGCCAAGGCGACCAGCAAAATCACTAGCGCCTCAGAAGCGTTAATCCCAAAAAAGTCCATTAGCTCAAGAATACCAAGTCGGGCCGAGTAAGTTAAATCACATGAACTTTACTCGGCCCGAACAGTGGATTTTATTCGAAGAGGGTTTGGCCGACGTAATCTTGCCCGTCCTTCAGACCCGGCGGAATAATCCACAGGCCGGAGGCGACGTGCTGCAAGTACTCGGTCATGGCGTCGCCGACCATATTGGCCAGGACGGGCACGAAGTTGGTTTGCGGGTTGCGGACATAAGCAACGAAGAAGAGGCCACCTTCCAGGCGTCCTAGTTTGTCGTTGCCTTCCATGTAGTTGTAGCCGCGTCGTAGCATGCGGGCGCCACTATTGTGGGAGGGATGAACTACGGCCACGTGGGAGTCTTCTGGGATGAGCGGCTTGCCGTCCTCGCCCTTCTTTTCAAAGTCAGGCTGGGTGAACTCGTCACCGCCAGAAAGCGGGGCACCGGTGATCTTGTTGCGACCAATAATGGCTTCTTGTTCGCTCAAGACCAGCTCGTCCCACACTTCCATGAACTGCTTGATTTTACGGACACACAGGTAGGAGCCGCCTACCGCCCAGTCCGAAGGGGTATCGCCCGGCTGGATCCACAGGTGCTGGTTGAGTTCACTTTGCGGGTCTTGCGCCTTAATGTTGTTGGTGCCGTCCTTAAACCCGAAGAGGTTCCGTGGGGTTTTCTGGGCGGTCGAGGTCGAGGACGTGCGCCCGTAACCCAACTGCGACCATTTGAGCGAGGCGGTGCCAAAACCAATGCGGGTGAGGTTGTGGATCGCGTGCAGCGCCACCATGGGGTCTTCCGAACAGACCTGGATGACCACGTCACCATCGCAATGGTTGGGGTCGAGCTTTTCGGCGGCCATGCGGTGAATACCTTCGGCCAGTTCTTTAGGCATTTTGTGCTTGATGCCGAAGCGGTCTTTACCGTCCTCGGTAACGAATAGGGTTTTGCCGAAGCCGAAGGTGACGGTGAGGGCTGCTGGGCCGAGGCCGTCAGCTTCGCCGGTGTCGTCTGGCGGCACGTCACGGAAGGTCTTGTACTGGCCGATCAGTTCCCCGTTCATCATGCGTTCAGCGGCTAGAGTCCACTGTTTTAGCAGGCGGATGAGGGATTCTTTGCGGTCGGTGGTGATGGTGTAGGCAGCGGTGTGCATTTGCTGCTGCTGCGGAGTGAGGATGCCCGGCTGGTTGGTGCCGCGAATGGGGTAGCTGATTTGCATGACGTCAGCTTCCACCTGGGCTTTCGCTACCCCGTAGGAGTGTCCGGCTTTGAAACCGCCGGCGCCACCGAGGGCTGCGCCAAGGGCCGCGATTGCACCGGTGCCGAGTAGCATGCCTCGACGGCTAATTTTGTAGGCGGCGGCCTTGCCTGTCAGGGTTTGCATGGCCGTGCCGGTTTCCGCCTTCCCCTGGTGTGCGGGGCAGCCAGCGGCGGCATTTTCCCCTTGGGGGGCCGAGGACGCAGCGTGGGCGCCCTCGGCAGAAGTGGCGGGTGCACCCTCACCGCGGTGGGCGTGCGCAGGGCAGCCCATAGCGGCAGGGTCTAGTTCTTCCGGTTTGCGCGGTGAGGGTGCGTCGTTCACTTGAGGATCGCCTCCGTTAGCTGGGCCAAAGGCTTGCGTAGAGCATTGACCTTGTCGGATAGCTGCTTGCGGGCGGCGTCATCTAGCTGGTCGTAGGACTTGTAGCTGTCGCCTTCCTTGTACTTGTCGAGGGCGTCGTTGAGGTCAGCGAAACGCTCCTGGATTTCCTTGGCGAGTTCTGGATCCTTCTGCTTGGCGATTGGCTCGACGTCACCGAAGGCAACCTGGGCGCCTTCCACGTTGGCCTTGAAGTCGACGAGGTCGGTGTGGGAGAAGGCTTCTTCTTCACCGCTGATCTTCGAGGTGGCAACTTCTTCGAGTAGGCCGATGGCGCCGTTGGAGATGTCGTCAAGGCTGACCTTGAAGTCGGTCGAGTAGACGTAGTCGTACAGACGTTTGGTGTCGGCGTCAAGCTTTTCAGCCATGGTCTTGGCCTGTTCTGGGGTCAAACCGGCGTAACCGGCAGGACGCCAGAGGTCCTTTTCGATGGCGTGCCATCCGGTCCACTCGCCTGGATCTTCCACAGTCTTGTTGTCTTCGGCGGTGGCACCCGAGGCTGCCTTGTCCTTTTCTTCCTGCCAGTCAGCTTCACGTAAGTCCAAAGCAGGGTCGATGTCGCCGAACTGTTCAGCGGTAGGTTCGATGCGCTCGTAGAAGGAACGTGCCCAGGCGTAGAGGGAACGAGCCTTGTCCATGTCGCCCGAAGTGTAAGCGTCGGTGAACTGCTTGGTGGCGGTAACTAGCTGGCCAGCCTGGTCCTTGACGTAGGAGGTGTAGTTTTCGACGGCCTTATCGCGCAACTGCTGTTCGTCGGCGGAAACCGTGGAGGCGTTACCCGAATCAGTGACGGTGAACTTTGCTTCGCCCACAAGAGCACCAATCATGTTGGTCTTGCAAGCAGTGAAGTAGCTGCCTGGCTCTAGGTTGAGGGTGTAGTTAACGGTGGTGCCTGGGCCCAAGTTTTCGCGTTCGCCGACGATGCGGAGTTTATCTTCAGCGAGGATTTCGAACTCGTTGCGGACGGTGCCTTCGTTCTTTAGCTCGAACTTGACCGTGCCCGAGGGGATGGTGTCGGTGGAAACCTTGCAGGAATCATCGGTGATGGTTACCTGGATAGGACCGTCGTTAGTTTCGGCGGTGCCGGCGGTGGAGCCAGCATTCTTTTCCACAGCATTGCAGCCACCGAGGGCGAAAGCTGCGGCGAGAACGGCCACAGTGATCGGGCGGGTGTACTTCATAATGTTTCTTTCTCTCAGTTTTTGGGCATTTGCCCAGGTTTTGTGGGGATAGTTCCCCGGGGTTGGAAGGCGGTGCTTCCGAAAAGTTTGGGCCCAAGTAGGTCCAGTTTCTTGGACCTAGTTGGGCCCAAGGAAGCTATGGGGTGACTAGGTAGTCATGGCTTTGGCAGTGGCAGGTACCTGACGAGGATTGCCGGGGTTAGCCTTGGCCTGAGCTAGAGCAAGTTGTGCCTGGGAGGTGGCACGTGCTTTGGCAATCTTCTTGGGGCGAATGAACTGCACGTAAATGAAGATCGGGAGGACGGTCAGGACGTAGGCCCACCACATGAGGAATTCCAACCAGGTGGGGTCGAGCTGAACGTTAAACATGGCCGATAGCAGGTTGAACCAGGTGGAGTTCGCGGTCAACCAAGGGAAGACTGAACCATCGAAGTAGGGGGAGAGGCGGTAAACCGTGTTGGTTAGCCCAGGAAGTACCCCAGCTTCTTGCAGGTCGTGAATGCCATAGGCGGCGATGCCGGCTGCCACGAAAATGAGGAAGAAGCCGGTGATCGAGAAGAATAGGTGAAGGTTGAAGCGGGCTGCGCCCGAGTAAATGATCCAACCAATCAAAACGGCTACAGCTAAACCGGCCAACATGCCCAGCAAAGGAGCGTAAGTCGAGGTATTTGCTGAGGAATCAACGGTTCCCATAATGAAAACAGCGGTTTCGATTCCTTCACGGCCAACCGCAAGTACAGCAAGCCAAACGAAAGCCCAAGCAGAGTTATTTTCAAGGGCTTTAGCAGCATCGGCAGTTAGATTGCCGGCCAGTTCGCGCGAATGAGAGGACATCCAAAGCATCATCCACGTGACGAAAACGGCAGCCAAAAGGGAGAGTGAGCCGCCCAGAATTTCTTGGGCTTGCATTGTCAGGGTGTAAGTTCCCCAAGTCATGTAGGCGCCAGCCCCTAGCGGGATCAAAGCGGCGAGGATAACCCCTAACCAGAGCTTGGGAAGCACATCGCGACGTCCAATCTTGACGACATAGGCGACTAGGATCCCCACCAAAAGTGAGGCCTCAACACCTTCGCGGAGGGCAATAATAAAGTTTCCCCAGAACATTTACTTCCGATCCGTTTTGGCCTGCCATAAGGCATTCCAGAATTACACATTAGCCTAGCCTAAGATAAGGCAATCCTTAGCTAATGTCAATTACGAAATGACACTGTTGCGTAAAAATGTGCTGAAATACGCATGTAGTTGTGTGCAAGCGCGTTGGATGTTGGGTTTTGGGTTCTGGCAGGAACCTAAATGTTCTTTGGAAAATCCTGCTTTTATGGGGTTTGGGGCAGTTTAGTCTCTAGCTCCACAGGCGGATTTCGCTAATTTCTACCGTTTTGGGGAGGTTTTTCAGGGCCGCTTTGGTGGTTTGGAGCCATTCTTCGCCACCGGCTACCCATACTTGCAGTCCTTGATCTGTTAGTGGAGTGATTAGGTCGCGCAGGAATGTGGTTGGCTCATGTTTTGGACGCAAAAAGTCAGTTTTTTCGGCAGCTGGGAATACTTGTCGATCCGCTTTGTGCTGTACTTTTCCGATCACCGTGAAACTGGGGGCCGAGGTCGAATCCCCGTAGGCTTGGGTGATTGCCTGAGCCGCTGGAAACGCTGATAGATCAACCAAAAGTGCCACATTTGCGGACTGATTCCAAGTAAAATTCAGCTCATTTTGACAGACCAAAATGGGGGATTCTAAGGGAGAGATTAAGCCCCACAAACGGTCGCCCACGCGGGCATTAGCTGCCCAGGTTGCGCCTGGTCCTGCCTTGACCTGTTCGGCAGGAGGCACCGGGGCTGGGGCAGTTGGGGGCAAAAGTTCACTACTGGCCATCATTGGGTTAAGCGAGTCATTAGCCATCATCGGGTTGTCAGCCGTCGGATTTTCAGCGGCCATCGGATTACCACCAGCGGCCATTGGATTGCCGGTGCCTGGTGCGTCCTCGGCTGGCATGAACTGGGGAGCGGTGCTGCGCAGGCCGGTGATGCCGTATTTTGCCATGTCGTCATGAACCACAATGTCCAAGGCGAACTGCCAGGTTTGCTGGTCCTTACTGGGCTTGACTTGCGAAATGGTGTAGCTGCGGATGGGAGGCTCGCTGGCGCTACCGCTTGGGAGTGAAAGCATTACGGTTTGCCCCAGCACAAAGGGAGCGCCTGTCTGCGATGAATCTTGGTCGCCTGTTTGTGCGAGCTTGCTATTGCAGTTGTCTGATGGGGCAGAAACGTTCATGCCATCAACAGACACAGGCTTTAGCCAGACTCGTTGTACTACTCGTGTTAGCCGTTGTGCTCGCACTACCTGTAGTTCGCAGTATCCCATTTATCCTCCTCAACCTGGCTAATAGCTTTCCCTATTATCACCTAGACTGAGTCGTGGTGTGAAGGTTAGGGCCTGCGCGAAAATCGTTTGTAATTCGTGGTAATGAACTTATTTTTGGCTACCGACTCGCGTCCCGTTTAACTACTTGTTCTTTGTTAAAGTTGTTTTATGGCCGAGGACGTAAAGAACCTTTCCAAGATTAGTGGCACTACCGAGAGGTGGCCGCTAGTGGTTCTAGCGGTGGGACTCGTACTGCTAGTGCCGGCGCTGGTGGGAGTTCCGCAGTTTATTTTTAGTGCTAAGCGAGGCATCTTAGTTATCGGCGACTGGTTTTTGCTTCCGGGAATGATCGTCACTTTCCAAGTCGTGGTGGGTTGGATTTTGGTGTTTGTTGGGGCGATCGGTCGAGCCGTGACCAAAGACAAGTATGTGATTCCCCAGCCGATTTCCTCAATCTGGCGTTCCTTAGCTGCGATTGCCGGATTCTTCTTGATTGTGGCAGCTTTGTTTTGGTCCTTGTTTGTGGTGGTTTTTTCTGTTCCTGATGCTAAAGGCGTGGTACGAATGGAACCGAAAAGTGAATCGGGTTGCCAAATTGTTTTGGTGGTGGAGCAAGTTTTGGTGGCGACGAACAGTACTTACTATGTGAAAAAACCGCAGAGTTGGTTTTTGGAGCCTATCGGAATGGGGCCTAGTGACAGGTACGCCTTTGGGGTGCTGGAAGGGAACTATCAAGTGGCTTGGCAAGGTGAACAAGCCAACGTAACCTTCGGGATGAATTACGGAGGAACAAAGCAGCTCACCGACACTTTAAGGTGCCACTAAAAGTAGTCTTGTTAAGACCATTGATATTACTGTTAGTTGAGATTTATCCCTTTTGGGCTTTGTTCGTATGCTGGAGCCTGTTATTGCTGTCTGTGTTTGTTGTACCTGCTAAGGGGTGCGCAGGACCGAGACGGGGTCTGACCAGGCTGCCCAGATTGCCCCAGGGAATGAGCCGAGGCCGGCGGCCGCAATCACTAGCAGGTTGGTGGACAGTAGAAAGCTAGCCGGTGGCGGGGCGAAATAGTAGTAGGTAATGACGGTGCTCAGTAGGGTTGCAGCCACCCCGGTGATGGTGGCGATTAGCATGGTTCGCACTGCCACCAGGGTGATCAGGTCGGCGCGGCTAATGCCGAGGGCGCGGCGGCGGCCAATGGTTTTTCTGCGCGAAATGACGTCACCGAAGACTACTAGAGTCACCAAAAAGATCCCGATTGCCAAGATTTGAGCGAGCATGGTCTTCTGATAGTTGAGGACGTCTGCTTGGATGATTTTCAGGTTTTGGCTGATGCCAGTGTGGGAAACAACTTTAACTTGATTGGCATTAGGGTTCCCCAACAGCGACAGTGCAGCCCTCCTTGTGTTTTCAAGGGAATCAAGGGTTTTGGCGGTAACGATCATTTTGAAGAACCGGGTTTGGGTGGGGTTGGCTGCGACTTGTAGCAGGCTACCGTTCAAACTTTCCAGCCCCGGGGTTGGCACTATTTGGCCCGCTACCTGGTAGGTGAGGTTGGTGTGCGGGTCGGTGACTTCGCCGCTGCTGGTTTTAAAACTTAGTTTGTCGAGGGCGTTGGGGGTGGCGTAAAGGTAGTTGTCCGCTTTTTTGACCGGCTGGGTGGTGACATGCTCAATTTGGTCAATGACTTGTACTGGAACGTTCACAATGTGTTGCAAACTGGTGGGGTACACATCCGTAATGTCACCTAGACAGACGGCAGTTTCTACCGTTTCGAGGCGGTGTATTGCCTGGCAGACGCTGGCATTTATTCGGTTTTCCTCACCGGTTTCTTGTAGGGTGAAAGTGCGTCCGCTGGCGCTGGCTAATAGTTCATCCACCCGGGCTTTTTGGGCGGCATTCTGACCGACGGTCAGAATGGCTGACGCGATCGTGGCGCAAACAATTAGGGCCAGCAAAAATGTGGAAACCTTTTCGGCCCGAATTTCTTGTGCGGCAACTTTACAGATGGTTTTAAGTTTCACAGCTGCACCGTCAGGTCGCATTGCTCAATGACCCTGGGGTCGTGTGTGGCAATGATGATGGTTTTGTTTTCCCTGGCGGCCCCAAGCAGTGAATCGAGCACAATTTTGGTGTTTTTTGGGTCAAGGTTGCCGGTAGGTTCGTCAGCTAAAATGATCGGCGGATCCAACAAGAATGCGCGTGCTAGTGCCGCCCTGGCGGCCTGACCCCCCGAAATCTGGGTGGGTTTCGAGTTGGCCAGTTCACTAACCCCAAAGATTTCTAGCAACTTCATGGCTCTACGCCTAGAATCGATGCCGGCAGAGCCCGCATAGTAGGCCGGTTCAATCACCGAGGTGAGGATCGTTTGGTGCGCATCCAGTTCCGCGTTTTGGAAAACAAAACCGATATTCTGATTGCGTCTTCTAGAACGCTCCTGATCGTTTAACAGCGTGGTGTTTTCATGGTTGAGCCAAATCTGGCCGGAGGAAGGATTCAACAGTAGCCCGCATAAATAAAGCAGGGTGGATTTGCCGCACCCTGACTGTCCGGTCAAAGCGATCGCGGCGCCACTGGGAAAATCGTAGCTGAAGTTTTTGATCACCAAGGGAAGATTTTTAGCGTACCTAAAATTGAGGTTCTCTACGGCTAGCGTTGGTTCCATCATGTTCCCACGCTACGGTTTAGTCTCTGGGGTACCACCGGAGGCAGGCCGCGGATTAAGGCGCACCACGTCCCCCGGATTTAAGCCTGAAACAATGGCTAAGCCCTCAGAGGCGGCCAGGATTTTCACTTCTTGGGTCACCAGTTCTTTACCCGCAACTTTTTGCACCAAAGTTTTACCTTTTTCATCCACCATCAAGGCGCCGACGGGTACGGCTGGGCCGGTGGTTTGAGGAATCACAATGGCTTCTAAAGACCAAAGCATTTCCGGCTTAGACATTACCTTGGCACAATTTGGGTGGCAGAATGGTTCACCGTTAGCGGCAGTAAAAGTAAAGACTGTGCTGGCACCATCTTCGGTAGACTTTTTATCTGAAATCACCACCGGTACCTGTTGATTGTCAACGTTGACCTTCAGTTCTTTCGCCTCGGTCAAAATTTTTTCTTGTGCCGGTAAGGTGCTCAACGAGAGGGTGGGCTGGTCACTGAAACTGTAAAGCGTTTGCTCACCCCCATTTAGTTGGCTGCCCACCGTGACTGCACTATCAATCTCAACCAAGGCTGGCAGGGTGCGCGTCGCAATCAGCGTTCCCCGACCCACAGTGCCGGTGACACTAGCCCCCAACTGCTTTTGCCACTTTTTAATGGCAGCAATCATGCGGGAATCAACTTTACTGCCAGGTTCCGACAGGAAACCATTGCTGACTAACAGCCTGGAAAATTGTTGCACGTCAGAGCCTTGCACCCCCGACTCTAGGTCGCGGTAGAACGGGATGTCACTTTTAACTATCACCACCGGTTGGTCGTCGAGGCGATAAACCACGTTCCCGTTTTCAAACCGGTTTTGATCACTGACCCAGGTAACCACCCCGCTTTTTAGATTGGCAGGAAGTTTAATCTTGTCCAGTTTGGCAGTCACCGGAAATGGCACCCGCTTGCCAATTTCCGCATTTTCCACTTTCGCATCAACTGGGGCGTCCTCGTTCGTAGACTGGGCACGAAACAGTTGTGCCACCAGGTAACCACCCAAGAAACTACACGCCACCAGCACCACTAACACAGCCAGCAAAGTTTTAGGAACTTTAGAAAACTTGCCGGGTTTTCTGGACAACCCCTGAACCATCTATATCACGCCCACCGCAAACGGGCCGGCCTGAACTTCCCTGGCCGCACAATTGTCCATTCTTATCATCTAGTTTTCACCACTTAAAGCTGCTGCCGGGGGAAGTATGGGGCAGGTTTGGTCAAGCTTCATTCCCTTGCTGGTACCGGGATCAAAGTAGTCTCCAGAAATGTCTTTCCAGCTTTCGGATCCCTGCAAATTCCATTCGTGATCGTTTAAGTAAGACTCAAGTGAAGGGATCTGCGACCGGTCATATTTGCCGCCAAAGTTCTGTTCCACGCAAGGAATCCACCAGTCACGATAGTATTCGTAATAGATCTGGTCGGAAATGGCGGAGTCGTCAACAACTTGGCTTTCAATTACCGGGTATTTCACCAGGCATTCCCAAGAAGCTGCCTGAAAACGTTTTCTTTTCATTTCAAGGGCTGCCGGGTCAGTGTTCTGTTCACTGCCGGAAGTTCCATTATCGTCAAGTTTTCCAGTAATCACACCCGAAGAGGTTGGGCGCGCTTCAATGCCTTGGTCGGCCAAACACTTCGCTAGTACCTTTGGTTGCTCATCGCGGTCAACTTCACGCACCACTTCCGGGATTTTTGCATCCCCCAGCCAATCCGGTTTTTCTCTTTTTGCTCGCTCCAAACGTAACTGCGTTACCTCACTTTCGCTGAGGTGTTTCGGTTCATTTTTGACGCTAGCACGCCAATGCTCATAAGCCGGCAACGACTGAGGGGAGGAATTTTGAGCGGGAAGAGACTGCCCGCAACCACCCAAAATAATGCTTACGGATAACAGCAAACTAAAAGTGATAGCCTTTTCCATTTATGCTCACCAAGATTGAAGGGATAACTACACTATGGTTGGATAACTAATTTTCTTAGCGTCATTGGTAACTTCCTAAAATTTTAGGCTAATAGTTATATTAAAGAATACACTTTTAATGTTTTTTTCAATTTATAAAGTAATTGTTTAACTTTTTTGTTCTCAAATGAGGCGCGTAGCGTGCCTTTACCCTACAAAAGGTATTGTCAGCGAATAAAGAGTGTCTTGTGCTATTGAACCTTGATACGATGCTCCACTTTAAACGATACAGCTATCTCCTCAGCCCACGACTTTGGAGATAAATATTGTTCGATAGTTTCAACTTACTTGTTCGAACATAATTTGTGCCAAATTTGTCAACGCTAAAATACTGTTTTGAATGGGACATCCCCAATGGCTAGTAGGCACGTGGCATTAACAAACGAAACTGTTACTACTCTGACGTGCCGTTGAAAGATGGAATAGCGTTTCCTTTTAGAGTCGCAACTGCACTACGCCTTCGAGCAGGAACGGGTGGAAACCGATGCTTTCGTTGATGTGCAGCATTGATTTGTTTGAAACTGCATTCCAAGTCAGGATGGCCCGCGGCTGATCGCAGGTGCTCACGATTAACTTATGTAGCGCTGCCTTTAGGGCCCAACCGAGTTTTTGGCCACGAGCTGACGGTGCCACCAGCGTGGTGTCCTGGTGGAAAACGCCCTCGGGCCGCGCTTGACGCTGGGCGGTTGATAGCGCGACTACTTGCCCAGACTCGTCGCAAATCGCTGCGTTCAATAACTGTTTGCCAGCACGAACATCCCGCTCCACTAAAGCTTCCCAAGAGGCAAGCGTATGAGAATGATTTTCTACCGAAAGCTCACCGGCCGGGATTTCCTCATTCGCGTAGCTACGCAACCGCAAGAAACTTTCCATGAACTTGGCCGGATCTGCTAACTCTGGGGGATAGTCCGCATCTAACCAAGAATAAACTTGGAAATTGCTAGGCATTTCTGCGGCACGGGCGGTCAAAATCGCGATCGCGTCCTCGGTCATCGGAAAATGTAGCGCGTTCATATACTCCACATTGCCCAACTCGTAACCCCAACTCATCGTCGCAGCCAGCTCTGGAACCATGGGGAAAGAATCACCATTGGGCAAGTGAACCGCCGCCTCCCGTTGTGGGGGAGTGATGCGATCAGAAATCGCTACCACCCAACCCTCAACAATCGATAAGCCCAAGGTGCGAGCGCGATTAGCTGCCGCCTCGTGTAAAGCTGAACCGATACCTTGACGGCGATAATCCACATCCGTGAACACCGAAAGGTAACCTTGCTTCGCCTCAGGCTGATCCCAATACATCAGTGAGGCGTAACCAACCACATCGCGCACCCGCACCTCGTGCGGCAAAACGGGTGCAGTATTGCTGTTGGCTGACGCGTTGCTAGCTGTTGAGCGGTCTCTAGAGGCATCGTCGGCAACTCCCAACTTGGGGGCTTTCGATGCGGCGCCGGTCGTTGGATCGACCCCTGAAGCGTCCTCGGCAAGGGCAGATGCCTTTAGCGCCACGAAGATCCGATGCTTCACCACACTATCGGGGGACGGATTAAGACAGGCCGAAAATTCTTCAGGAGTGGCTTCGCTCAGTGCTGCGGTCCCCAAATGTTCCTGTTCGCGATTAAAAACTGTGGCCAGCGCCAGCATCAAGTCATGATCCGGTTGCGACTGCGGGCAAGCGTACGGAATCTCAAAAACCACAATGTTTTCAGCCATACTCATAGTTTATCAGCGCTAAGTTTTAACTGTGCCGTCAAAAAACAAAGAAAACCAAGGAAAATTGCCCCAGACTCTTCCCCAAAAGCGCATAGAAATCGCATATTTAACTGACTAGCGTCAGAAAATCTCTGACTAGAGCGTTAAAATTGTCGCAAAATGATAACGAAAGCCAATAATTGTTTAAATCAGGGACTTTGGTAAGCCTAATCTTTTCTTAGGCCTTGCTAGCCTAGGGGCTATGTTAGTCTCTGAATGCCCGAAACGAGTCAAAGCTCGCTTGATTGATGTGGATGTTCCGGCGCAATATCGCTTGCGTTTACAGGAACTAGGTCTACGCCCAGGGGTAGAGTTCACGGTGACCAACCGTAGTGCTTTCGGCGGCGTAGTTTTGAATGTGAAAGGTGCCCGTGTGGCCCTTGATGCCCGTTCCGCCCGCCAAATCACCGCTGAACTGACGGAGGAAGCCAAATGAGTTGCCCAAAGTGCCCTCCAACTAACACAGTTAACGCCTGTGCTCCTAGCACCAAACGTCGTTTCGGTCGCCGCCACCAGCATGACTCCCAGCGCGCCACCATCGCCCTCGTAGGTAACCCGAACGTTGGTAAATCAACCCTCTTCAACACTCTGACCGGGGCGCACCAAAAAGTAGTAAACGCCCCCGGTACCACCGTCGAAGTAATGGAAGGTCGTTGGGCCGCCCTCGGTGCCCGCATCCTTGACCTGCCAGGTACATACTCGCTGATCGCCGCCAGCCCTGACGAACAGGTCGTGACCGACACCTTGCGTTCCCGCGGCGAAAAAGACTTGCTAGCCGAGGGCGAAGGCATCGACTTAGCCGTCGTGCTGCTAGACGCTTCGGCCCTCACCCGCTCGCTCTACCTGCTGGGTCAAGTCGCCCGCACCGGCCTGCCAGTCGTAGGGGTGGTTACCTTAGCCGATGTGGCCGAGGCCGAAGGCGACCCGGTAGACGAAAAAGCGCTCGCACAGGTGCTGGGTATCCCGGTGGTCAAGGTTGACCCCCGTCGCCGCGAAAGCGCTGCCAAAGTCCAAGAAATCGTTGAGTTCGCCCTCGAAAACCCACCATATTTGGTGGACGTGGCGCCACCAGAATGCTGTGGCCGCCGGGTTGGACCAAACAACTGCCCGCCCCTCCCCGAAGACACTGAAGTTACTGCCGCCACCGAGGCTGCCGCTAGCCAGAGCCAAGACCTGCCCACCCCCACGGTGCGACGCTCCGGCGTTGAAGAAACTGCCGAGGACGCCCTCGGCCAGGTAGAAACGGAACCTAAAGAAGGTTCTTTCGCCATGGATCCCGACGCGGTCGCCCTCTTCGACTGGGTAGAACAAGTCCAGCAGCGTGCCGGTGCCATGCGCCGAGTCGACGGGAAACCATCCCGCTCCGACAAGATCGACGCCGTGCTTCTGCACCCGCTGGCTGGCATTCCCGTGTTCTTCTTCCTCATGTGGCTGCTGTTCAAGATCGCTGGCGACTGGGTGGGGCCACTCCAAGACTGGTTCGACGGGATCTTCTCATCCACCGAAGAAGGCGACTGGTCGCTAGCCAACGGGGTTTCCTGGGTACTTGAAACCATGGGCCTGGGGGACTCCTGGGTCACCCGCATCTTGGTGGACGGTGTCTGCACCGGCCTCGGTGTGGTGGCCTCCTTCGTGCCGCTCATGGCCGTCATCTTCCTAGCAATCTCGATCCTAGAAGACTCCGGTTACATGGCACGTGCCGCCTTCCTAGGGGACCGACTCATGCGCCTCATCGGCCTTGACGGTCGCGTGATCCTGCCATTCATTATGGGCTTCGGCTGTAACCTGCCCGCCCTCGCTGGCCTGAAAACCCTGCCGAGCGCCAAGCAGCGCTTCGTTTCAGTCCTGCTAATTCCATACACTTCGTGCGCGGCCCGACTAACCATCTACCTGATGATTGCCCGCATCTTCTTCCCCGGCAACGTCTCAACCGTGGTCTTCTCCATGTACGTCCTGTCCATCGTCATGGTCGTGGTTGGAGCCCTCATTTTGCGCCCATTCTTCAACCAAGAAGGCGCCAAAGCCCCGCTCATGCTGGTGCTGCCTGCCTACCAGGCACCTCGCGTGGTCGTGCTAGTTAAGACCACCTTGGTTAATGTCTGGCAGTTCGTTAAGGGCGCCGGCTCCATCATCGTGGTCATGACCCTAGTCGTGTGGCTAATGGGCGCGATCCCGATGGTTTCGGGCTACAAGTTCGCGGACGAAATCCCCATGTCCGATTCGCTTTACGGTCGCACCGCCCAGGTGCTCGAACCAGTATTTAAGCCTGCAGGCTTCGGCGAGTGGCACATGACCGGTGCTTTGATGACCGGTTTCGTGGCCAAGGAAACCGTCGTTTCCTCCATCGTCACCTCCTACGCCCTCGACCCCGACACTGACGGTGGCGACGCGGAAGATGGCGGCGAGGACCTCGGTAAGCTCCCCGAACTCGTGAAGGACTCCTTCAATAAGTCCGCTCCCGAGGCGCCCGGAGTAGCTGCCTTCGCCTTCCTCGTCTTCGTCCTCACCTACACCCCGTGCTTGGCGACCGTGGCTGAACAGGCCCGTTTGATTGGCGGTAAGGCCACCACCTTGGCCGTACTCGCACAGCTGATCGCCGCTTGGGTGCTTGCCGTCTTGGTTTACCAGGTGGGATCATTATTGGTATGACCCCAAGTCGTTTCTTTGCTGGCCGAGGACGGAAACCACAATCCGCCCCGGCCAGCACCCCAAGCAAAAACGGGGCGCGGAGCGCAACCCTGCGGCCACCGGCCAACCCGGTGGCGGGGCCAACCCAACGGGTGATTCAAGAAATCCAGGCCGGGGGAACCCTGCCGGCAATCGCTCAACGAGCTGGCGTGCCCGTGCACTTTGCGGCAGCCATCATGGACCACCTCCAACGGGCCGGAAAACTAGACTCGGCAGAATCCCTATGCAGTTCCGGTTTAGGCGGTTGCGCCCCCGGTGGACCCCAAACTGACGAGGCCAAAATTCACTGCGCCGGTTGCCCCCTAACACGCAGCTAGTCTCTTTGGGCTGGTCAATCGGACTGCGATTGCTTCCTAACAGGCAGCCGTTTCCTCAGTCTAGCCACTATGGGCCGTGGTTAGACCTTTAGCCCAGCCTTCTCGCTGCGGCTGGCGCTTTAACCTAACCCTTAGGCTGTGGCTGGTCTTTTGGTTAGCGCGCCCTTAACGTTGGTGTCTTTGCTTATTCCCTAGGGAAAGCTGCACCTGTAGCCGCTCAGGGATGAAATAAGAAAAGTGAAGATAAAGAGTTTGACCCCCTTGCCATTATGGCAAGGGGGTCAGAACCACTACATCAACACAGAAAGGAGAGATAAAATGAATCTCGATAACGATTATATAACGCTCTCCTGTGACGTGCAACTCGATTATGTGAGCAATTTTCGGTATTTGTTCTTTGGTTATGCTAAGTAGTTTTGAAACTAGTAGTACTCTTAGGGGTATGAAAAAATCGATCAATACTGGGATGCTCGCCGCGCTATTGCTTTTCTCGGCTCTGGGATTGAGTGCTTGTGGGAACGCGGAAAATGCAGGAAATGAAACTGAAACTCCTGCCACTGTTGCGGCCACAGAAGAAAACAATGCTGCTACCGAAGAAGCTGCAGCACCGGCCGCCGGCGATGAAAAAACCGTGGAAGCGCCCTCGGTTAGCCCAGAAAACTCAGGCCCTGGAACTAGTGGGACAGATCAGCCTGGGAAAGCAGAAGAACTAATGGATTTGGCAGAGGGGCCAGATAAAATTGCTTGTCCCGTCGACGATTTGGGTTGGAAGCTCACCCCAGGTAAGGCGGAAGGCGACACTTTAAACTTCGTCCTCGAAGCAACCAATCGTGGCAAGCAAACCTGTTATCTAGTTGGTTCTCCTGACCTAACTTATCTAAGTAGTGCTAATGAGGCTCTGACTGCGCACCCTGAAATTATGCAAAACGGGCCCATGCCGATCGTGAAAGTCCCGCCGACCGGCGTGGCAAAGGTGGAACTACAAGTTACAGATCCAAAAAAGATTGCTGACTGCCAAGTGGTAAATGCTAACCAGATTCGGATTGAACTTTTGGGGCAGCCTGGAGTGGCCGAAATTTCTGGTGAAGTGCCGGTTTGTGCCAATGTTTCCAACAGTAAAATTGGTAGTCTGCGAGCAAAATAAATACTTGAACTGTGAAAGCCTTACTTTACGGCTATTTATTACGTGATAGAAGAATTTCCTTGAAACTGTTCGCTTTTTGTTGCATTGAGAGAATCTTTACGGTGTGACCAGTAAAAACAGCCAGATTTTATTTTGATAAAAGTTAGATAACGACTCGCGTTTAGAACTTGCCGTAACGCACATTTTCGGCTAGTTTTTACGTATCACCAAAAAGGCGTCATGCATAACGGGTGCATCGTTTGGTGACAGCTTCTCAAGGAAGAGGAACATGCTTAAGAAATCGAAATTTATTACCGTAGCAGCCCTCACTGCTTTGCTGGTCGCACCGCTTTCAGCGTGTGGCTCCTCCAATGAAGGAGGCAGTGGCACAAACGAAGGCGCCAGCGGCGACCAGACCACTATCACCTACTTCTCGTGGGCAAACACCAAGAAGGTTTCCAAGATTATTGAAACCTTCGAAAAGGAAAACCCAGACATTAAGATTGACGTTTCGGGTGCAGCTGGTGGCGCAAACGAATACGTCCAGACTTTGATGACCCGTATTTCTGGTGGTCAGGTCCCAGATGTTTTCCACATTTCGACCGCAACCAAGAATGACGTCATCTCCGGCGGTTGGGCACGCGACCTAACCAACGAACCATTCATGAAGGGCCTTGATCCAACTGGTGTCGCTCAGTACACCGTTGATGGCAAGGCATACGGTATGACCCCAACCGTTTGGATGGGCACCATTATCTTCAACAAGAAGCTCCTCAAGGATGTCGGCTACGACAAGGTCCCAACCACCTTGAAGGAATTCAACGAGATGGGCAAGAAGCTTAACGAAAAGGGCATCACTCCTTACATGGAAGACCCCAACGTTATTTCCGGCTCCTTCGTTCCAATGCTCGGCGGCTGGTACGCCAAGAATGCTCCTGCTTCCGATCAGGAACTATTCGATGGCAAGGAAACCTTCGAAAAGCAGTGGACCCCACTCTTGACCCAGTGGCAGACCATGATCGATTCCAACACCATGCCTAAGACCGTAGTTGGTGTGCCAAAGGATCAGATCCAGCAGCTATTCTTGCAGGGCAAGCTAGCCATGTACCGTTCCGGTATGTGGGACGCTGGCACCATTCGTGAAGCTGGCATCGAATTCGAAGCTGCTCCATTCCCAGCATTCGAAGGTGGCGAAGCCTTCGTTGGTGGTGGCCCTGACTCGCCATTCGCCATCAGCTCCAAGATTGAGGGCAAGAAGCTGGAAGCAGCTCAGAAGTTCCTCTCCTTCATCAACTCTGAAGAAGGCTTGAAGCTACTCGACTCCGAAGTTGGTCAGCTCTCCTCCTCCGCTAACTGGAAGGCTGAAGTTCCTGCCGAATTCAAGGATGTCTACGACAACTACATCCAGACCGGTAAGTACTACTGGCTCAACTGGCCAAAGAACGGCCCAGTCATGGCTAAGGAAATGACTGCCCAGTTCCAGTTGATGATCCAGGGAACCGAAACCCCGCAGCAGGCAGCTGCTAACTTGGATGCGAAGTGGAGCAAGTGACCGATAGTCACTAGGATTCACAAACCTGAGTAACTGGTTAGTTTGTCGGGCTTTCGCTTCCGGGCGAGGCCCGGCAAACTAAGCTAATCAACGAAGATTCAAGGAACCACTCATGGCAACAGCAACAAGCCCACAAACTGTGGCACCAGGCGGTAAGCCTGCCAAAGTACGGAAAGATCGTTCTCGTACTTTCTGGGATAAGCTCTACTCGACGGCATTCATCATGCCTATCATGATCGTCTTTATCGCATTGACGGTTATCCCACTAATCCAGACTTTCTATTTCTCCCTCACCGACTACAACGGTTCGAGTCAAGAAATCCATTTCGTTGGCTTCCAGAACTACAGTGAGGTGCTGGCCAGTAGTGAACTAAGCCAAGGTCTATACTTCACCCTTTTGTTCGCGTTCATGCACACCATTTTCACTACCGTGCTAGCGATTCCTTTGGCCGTAACCTTGAACAAACGTTTCTTCATGAGGAACTTCTCTCGTTCAATGTTCTTCTTCCTAGGCGTCCCTTCAATGGCGATTCTAGGTTTGGTTTGGCGCTACATTTTCTCGCCACTGCCCAACGGTGCTTTCAACCAACTATTAGGCATTTTTGGGGCAGAGCCACAACCATGGTTGGCTGACGCCACCATGGCTCAATGGGCGATTATTTTCGTTTCGGTATGGGCTGGTGTTGGTTGGCACGCCACCCTCTACATCGCCTACTTGCAGGCGATCCCCGGAGACCTCTACGAACAAGCACAAATTGACGGTGCTTCCTCTCGTCAGCAGTTCTTCCACATTACCTTGCCGCAGTTGGTCCCAGCTATCGTGGTCTCCACCTTCTTGCTAATGACCGGTGGCTTAAAGGTTTACGATATGCCATTCGCCATGACCGGTGGTGGCCCAGGCTACGCCACCAACACGGTTACTCAATCAATCGTCATCCAGGGTGTTGCCCAGTCCCAGTGGGGCATCGGTTCCGCCCTCGGTGTGATGTTCATGCTGGCATCGTTGGTAGTAGTGATGTTGCAGATGTTCGCTGCACGTCTAATTTCGCAGAGGTTCGCATAATGGCAGACAACACTTTAATCCCAGACGTAGTAGACCCTTTGACCAAAAAGAAGAAGTCGAAAAAACCACCAACGACTCGTCGTGGCAAGGAAGAACGAGTTCGCTACTGGGTGCGCAGCGCCATCGTCCTTTCCATTACCGCCGTGGTGATGTTACCGCTGTACTACATTTTCGTTTCGACCTTTAAAACCCAGACCGAAATGGCGCTCAAGCCATTCGCGCTCCCAGAAAGCTGGTCGCTTTCGAACTATGTCACGGTGTTTACCACTTTGCCGGTGGGGCAGGCCTTCTTGAACACCCTGATCGTGACTGTCACGGCAGTGTTCCTTCAAGTTTTCATTGGTTCGCTGGCAGCCTACGGCATGATCTTGCGTAAGTCTTGGTTTACTGCCGCGGTCGGCTCCATCTTGCTAATTGGTTTCACGATCCCCGTACAAGCAACCTTGATCCCGGTGTACCGTCTTGGCGCTAAGCTCGACTTGACTAACAGCTTGCTCGGCCTAGTGATCGTCTACATGGGTAGTTCGGTTTTCTGCTACTTCCTGATTGTTGGCTACATGCGCAAACTACCCATGGAATTGATCGAGGCCGCCCGCATCGATGGTGCTGGTCCTTGGACTATTTACTGGCGAATCGTGTTGCCATTGATCCGTCCGATTCTAACCACCGTGGTTGTCTTCCAGACCCTAGCAACTTGGAACGACTTCTTGTGGCCAAATATTTTGTTGGTCTCGAACGACAAACGCACCATCGTGTTGCAGGTCTTCAACGCCATCAGTGAATTCACTACTGACTGGCCACTCTTTATGACGATTACCGTCATCGCGCTGGTTCCGGTGATGGTCTTCTTCGTCTTCACTCAGCGTTGGATTGTGGCCGGTTTGATTTCGGGTTCTGTAAAGGGCTGATCATGCGTCCAAATTTTCTCTTCCTCCTAACTGACGACCAGGGTCCTTGGGCAGTTCCGTGGAAAATGCCTGAACTGCAAATGCCGAACTTGGCGCAGTTAGGACAGGAAGGGAAAATTTTTGACGAGTTTTACTGTGCCTCACCCGTGTGTTCGCCCGCTCGCGCCTCGTTGATGACCGGGCGGATGCCTTCTGCCCATGGGGTGCATGACTGGCTCGCCATTAAGGACACCACCTACCCCGAGTCCCCGCGCTACCTTGAGGGGATCGATACTTTGCCGCAGCTGCTCAAGGGTGGCGGCTACTATGTGGGGCACGCCGGTAAGTGGCATTTGGGGGATGCTTCCTCCAATCCTCCCGGTTTCGACTACTTCTGGTCGCACCGTTTCGGTGGGGGTCGCTATTACAATGCGCCGATCTGGCAGGACGGTCAGCAGGCCGAGGAGCCCGGCTACTTTACCGACGGCATTGGCCGTCATGCCACCGAGTTCTTTGACCAATATCAGGCCGAGGGCGAGGATCGCCCCTTCTACCTGCAACTTTGGACTACCGCGCCGCACGATCCTTGGGACAGTGAGAATCATCCGGCAGAGCTTCTTGCCCCCTACCAGGATTGCGAGTTCCCCAGCGTGCCGAGGCCGCCCGCGCACCCTTGGACCCGTGCGCGGATGCAACAGTTCAACTGGGCTTTCGCTGATCCCCAGCGGGCATTGGCTGGATACTCGGCCGCCCTCGGTGGGGTAGACCGCTTACTTGGTCAGGTTCGGGAGGAACTGGAAAAGCGGGGACTGGCCGACAATACCATCATTGTTTATCAAGCAGATAATGGCTTCTCTTGTGGGCATCATGGCATTTGGGGCAAGGGTAATGGCACTTACCCGCTGAATTTCTGGGAGAACTCGGTCAAGGTACCGTGCGTTTTATACTTCCCGCCCAAGCTGCAGGAAGAACTAGGAATTACCAATCTTGAGACTGATACGACGGCAGCGTCGGCGACCTCGTTTTTGCCAACGATTTGCGATTTCGCCCAGGTGGCCAAGCCTGTCGATCCGTTGTGTGATGCGCCCTCGTTACGCTCGCGCTGCACCCAAACCACTGGCGAAGATCAGGCCAATGGTGAGGTCGTGGCTGTCTTTGACGAGTACGGTGGCGGCCGCATGATTCGCGTCGGCGACTACAAGCTGGTGCTACGCCATCAGGGGCCGACCGAACTGTACCACTTGGGTAATGACCCCGAGGAAGCCAACAACCTAGCGCAAGAGCGGGAAAATGACCCGCAGATTGAAGCAGTCATTAGCCGCCTGAGCCACCAGCTCGAAGAATATTTCTTCACGCACCAGACGCAGGCTTTCAACGGCTACGAATTGCCGGTGACCGGCTGTGGCCAGCACGAACCCATGTGGATTGATAAGGGCACTGCTTCGTTCCACCAGGGTTTGGTGACCGAGGCCGAACTCGCCGCCCACCCCGAAATCGAAACCGATTTCAGCGGCGAATACTGGTGGCGTTAGGCCCGCTTTTTAGTTGGCGGTGCCTGGCCGGCTTCCCCGACTTTGGCTAGACCCCGTCACTTTTTCCAGTTGACGGTGGTGGCGCGACGCTGGAACGGCGGCGCTTTTAACAGAGTGGTGACGTAGGGGATTTGCGGGTCTTTGAGGCGCGCGATGAGCGATTGTACGGCCAGTACCGAATGTTCGGTGGCGATGGTGGAAATGTTGCTCAGCGGTAGCGGGTAGTCGTCGACGGCACGATCAGCGCAGTAACCAACTAGGGTGACGTCTTCGCCGATTTTGAGCCCGGCGCCTTCGAGTAGCCGGTAGGCTTGCTTGCAGGATCTGGGGGTGCGGGTGACTACGGCTAATCGTTCGTCGCGTTTGGCCGCAATCTTGGGCACGATCTCTTCCATCGCCTGCCAGGAACTGTTTTTGGGGCGGAAGAATTCGATTTTTAGTCCGTGTTTGTTGGCGGCATCGGTAAGGCCTTGGTGGAATTCGGTGACGAAGAATCGTTCGGCGAACATGCCTTCGTTGCCTCCAAGGACGGCGACGCTTTGGTGCCCGGTATGCGCCAAGTCTTCGATGATTTGGAAGGCAGCGTAGCGGGCATCAACGTCCACAATGTCGAGGTCGACTGACTGGTTGGGCCGTCCCATTAGGACTACGGGCAAGTGTAGGGATTGGGCCAGGGAGACGCGTTCGTCCTCGCGGGAAATATCCATGATGATGAAACCGTCGCAGAAGCCGCGCCGAGATAGTTCTTCGAGGACGGTGGCGGATGGTTTGCCGGTGGAGAGCACTACTTCGTAACCGTGTTTTTGGGCTTCTTGGGTGATGGCGTCAATGTAGGGCACAGTTTCGAAGGTGTCGGAGCCGGCTGCCAGGTAAACCATGAGGACAATTAGGCCGGTTTTGGAGGTGCGGAGGGCGCGGGCGCCTCGGTGCGGCTGGTAGCCGAGCACCTTCATTGCTTCTTCAACTTTTTGCCTGGTGGCGTCGGAAATTTTCTTACTTCCGGTCAGCACATAGGAGACGGTGCTTTGTGAGACCCCAGCGTATTGGGCCACGTCTTTACTGGTTGGTAGCGACGACTTCTTTGTCCGTGATTGAGCCATGTTTCTAGTTTAAGTTATTTTAGTGATTTTGGGGGCTAGAACTGGAGCAAAAAATCGCCTTTATGATAGGCTTTAGTAATGGTGATACGTATTTCCAAATTTGGGCATTGGGGCCTATGTTCTTAAGCCTCGAGAAGTGTTCTTTTCGGGGTTTTTGTGTTTTTGGGTGTGTGTTTCACGTTTTGACATTTGCAAGCTAGAGGTAGAGGAAATTATGACTGACGGGTCGACTGTAAAGCGCTCTTCTGAGGTGTCGTTGGAGCTGCTGGCGGGGGAACGCTGGTGGGGCGGCGCGGTTGATGATGCGGCGATGCAACCTTATGGGGACCAGAATTTTTCTCGCGACTTGGCGGTTTCGAAGCCGAGCGAGGATGGGATTGGTGCCCCGTCGAACCAGGCGGCACCGATTCTAGTTTCTACTCATGGTCGGAGCGTTAGTAGCGATCGTCCTTTCCGTTTTGAGTTTGCCGATGGCGTTTTGCATGTTTGGGGTCAGGATTTGCGGGTGGTTGATGAGGCTCGCACTTTGGCTGGGGCCTACCAGGATTTGGCGGCGCAGGTGTGGTCGCCCTCGGGTAGCCCGGCCCGTGCCATGTTTGCTGGTCCGCAGTACAACACTTGGATTGAGATGCCGCACCGTCCTACCCAGGAGAAGGTGCTGGCTTATGTCCGCAATTTGTTGGATTGTGGGATGCCTCCGGGTGTGGTGATGATTGACGACATGTGGGCGCGCGATTATGGCACTTGGGAGTTTGATTTGTCGGCGTTCCCGGATCCGGCCCAGATGGTGCGCACTTTGCACGAGTGGGGTTGTGCGGTCATGCTTTGGGTGGTTCCGTTTGTTAGCCCCGATTCGTGGCTTTCGCGCCAGTTGCGTAAGCAGGGTTTTTTGTTGCTGGACGAGGACGGCCAGGTGGCTTTGCGCCCGTGGTGGAACGGTTTCAGTGCCTGTTTGGACCTTTCGAACCCGGAGGCGGTCGCTTGGCTGAAGGGCCAGTTGGATACGCTCCGCAATGATTTTGGGGTGGATGGTTTCAAGTTTGATGCGGGCGATGTGCGTGATTATCGAGTGGCGGATCAGGCTCGCGGGTTGGAACCGGTGGACATGTGCCAGGCGTGGGCCGAGGTCGGTTTGGACTACGAGTTTAACGAGTACCGGGCTTGTTGGAAGATGGCTGGGGCTCCGCTGGCGCAGCGCTTGCAGGACAAGCCGCCTACTTGGGATGGCACCGGTATTGGCGCTTTGATTCCGGAGATGCTGGTGCAGGCGATGATTGGTTTGTCGTTCACTTGCCCGGACATGATTGGTGGCGGCGAGATTGAGGCGATGACTCGTGCCGGCGGCATTGATCAGGAGTTGTTTGTGCGTTACGCCCAGGTGGCGGCTTTGACCCCGATGATGCAGTTCTCGGTTTCGCCGGCCCGCGTCCTTGATGAGGCGCATTTCCAGGCTTTGCGTGTTGCCCTGGGTATGCGCGAACGCTACTTGCCGTTGTTGTTGGATTTGGTGGAGCGTTCGGGTTGCGATGGTACCCCGTTGATGCGCCCTGTTTCTTATCTAGGGGCCGAGGACGGGGGCAGCCTGTCGGACGTGGTGGCGCAATGCCGAGACCAGTTCCTGTTGGGCGATGACCTGTTGGTGGCACCAGTGCTTGAGCCTGGGGCAACGAGCCGCCGGGTGGTACTTCCTGCCGGGCGGTGGCGTGACGTTGCCTCCGGCGAAGTGCATGCTGGTGAGCAGGTGGTGGAAGTTCCCGTCAGTTTGGAAACTTTGCCAGTTTTCGAACGAGCCTGAGCTGGGGGAGCGCGTTCCCAAGTCTTCAAACGAGCCTGAGCTAAGGGAATGCGCTCCAGGGTCTTCAAGTGAGCCTGAGCTAGGGGAGCGTGCTCCCAAGTCTTCAAGCGGGCTTCAAGTTGGGTGACTCCGCAGCTCTCGACTAGCCAGAAGCTACAGAATGGCTCGAAAAAATGGGATTGATTCCCATCCAAAGTTAAGTGTGAGCGCAATCTCTTTATTTGATTGGAATATTTTTCTTGCTGGTCTCGTTGTTTTCTAACGTGCGGGAAAGGTAAAGCAAGCTTTTTGGTTGCGATACCTTTGGTTTGCCGGTCGGATCCTTGTCGTGGTGATCCGACCGGCATTCATTTTTTATTGCCAGTTTTGGCGTTTTGATGGTTTTGGTTGCTGCTATTTGAGGAATAGTTCGATGACTGGCAGGGCGACTTCGGGGCGTTTGGTGGGCAGTCGTAGGCTGAGGGTGCCGGCTGGTTGCCCACCAGGCTCGGTGGTGAGTGCTTCCTGTTCTGGGTCGTATTGTTCCCATTGGATTTGTGAGCCGTCGTGGAGGAAGCGGGCGAAGCTGACTTTTTCTGCGCTGTTTGGCAGGTGGAGGTGCCCGAAGGGGTAGCGGTCGAGGAATAGGTAGAGCCGGTTGCCTCGTTGGGTGGCGGTCATTCCGGCGGGAATCATTTCGGGGTGGCTGGTTTGTCCGGCCCCGATGATGGCTTGCTGGTGGAGTTCCATCCATTCGGCGATTTCTTGCAGGGTTTTCCGATCGTGTGGGGTGATGTTGCCGCGCCCGTCGGGCCCAATGTTTAGCAGCAGGTTCCCGTTTTTGGAGACGGTGTCGGCCAGCATTTGCAGGATCATTTCGGTGCTCTTGAAACGAGTATTGTCACGGTCGTATCCCCACGATCCGTTTAGGGTTTGGCAGGCTTCCCAGCGGGCGGGTTCGCCCTCGACCAGCATGGGGGAGGTGGGCTGGTACTGTTCGGGCGTGACGAGGTCGCCCTCCAGGTCGAGGCGGTCGTTAACAATCATTCCGGGCTGCAACTGCCGGCACATGGCTAGGAGCCCGTCAGAGTCCCAGTCGTTCCGGCCTTTGCCAACCCAACCGTCGACTTCCCACGGGTAGGAAAAGTCGAAGAACAGGTAGTCGAGTTTCCCGTAGTTGGTCAGGAGTTCACGTACTTGTGCGTGCAGGTATTCGCGGTAGCGCCCCCAGTTTTTCTGCTCGTTTTGTTCGCGTGCGTCTGGGTCGTCACGCCGAGGATGGTTGAAGTCGATGGTGAAGTCGGGGTGGTGCCAGTCTACTAGCGAGTAGTAGCAGCCCACTTTAAGCCCTTCGGCACGCAGGGCTTCCACCCACTCGCGTACCAGGTCTCGGCCACACACCTTGGGTGCGGTGTAGTCGGTGAGCTGACTGTCGAACAGGCAGAACCCCTCATGGTGCTTGGTGGTTAAGACGGCATAAGACATGCCCGCAGCCTTCGCCGCCCGAGCAATCTTACGCGCATCGAACAAATCCGGGTCAAAAGCTTGAGTCAGTTGCTCATAGTCGGATACCTGGGTTTTCTCGCGGGTCATCACCCACTCGTGCCGCGCCGCCACCGAGTACAACCCAAAATGCACAAACAACCCAAAACGCCCCGCATCAAACCACGGAGCCTCAATAAAACCAGGGGAACTAAAACGTGCCGGCATCAGTGCTCTTCCTTGTGAATCAGCTGTAAAGTCTTGTTAAGAGGTTGAATAACAAGAACTAGAAACAATATCTATAACGAGAATATTTTATCCTGTGATTGCCGACCACAATATAAGTAAATCTACAACTAGGAGAGTATTGAAAGTTGAGAAAAACTATTCAATCCGAGCGAATGAAAATGTAAAAGTAATATAATTCGACGGCAGCCAAATAATTCAAATGAATGTTTAGTTTTCGAACAGATTCACGAAAAGCAAGTCGAAAAGTGATTGAAAGTTGAAGGTTATGGGATTACTGAAATGGCTAGAAAAAATAGTTAATGGCAGTACGAAGGTCACAACACCTACTCAAAATAATTCTGATAAAACTTATTTGGCTCGCATGGGCGCGTATCAAGAGACTGCTCCTGCGATTTCTTGGATCATGCCTAAATATCAGGGGCGCGATATTTGCGATTGGTGCGATGAGGTAGCACGTCTGAAACGAGAGAATAAACTTGAAGAAGCGTTAAAAGTGGCTACTGGATGTATGGAATCTATGACTTCGGTGGCCATAAAAAATCCAGAAAATCGTATGGAGTATTACGTTACTGAAGTAGCGATTATTCAGCATAAGTTGAAGGCGTTTTCAGATGAAGCCAGGGTGATCGAGAATTGGTTGTCGCTTGGTATTACTCCTACTGATCTTCCTATCTATTTAGAGTTAAAAAAGCGTCTTGCAAAAGCAAATGAGATGTTAGCTAAAAAGGAAGGGCGAGACGCTAGTGTCTATACAGAAGAATGGAAACGACTGGTCGAAGAGCTTAAAGTAGCTAAAGCAAATAAGCCTAATAACTCAGGCATTTGTACTGGACGATCTCGAGCTAATCCTGGGACAACTTATAAAAAGCCTAAGAGTAGGTACCACTATATTCCTTCCGATACGGAATTATTGATGCCTGATTTCGTTGCAGTAGACTTTGAAACTGCCAATAAAATGGGTGGCGTTTCGGCATGTCAAATTGCTTTAGTGAAAGTCAAAGGGGGCCAAATAGTTGACCGTTTTAGTAGTTTAATTAAACCCCCTGTTGGGTGGGATAGATTTGAATTCACCTATTTGCACGGAATCAGGGCAAGAGACGTAAAAAATGCTCCTTCGTGGTTGGAGTTAGTGCCTTTCGTAGATTCATTTATTGAGGATTTGCCTGCGTATGCTCATAATGCTCAGTTTGATTCAAAGGTTTGGCGTGAACTAGATGAGTATTATTCAACGAAGACTCACCCACAGAATTTCTATTGTTCATATCTGACAGCGAAAAGAATTATTCCAGATTTAGAAAACTATAAGTTGCCTACAGTTCTAAAGGAATGCGCGCCATCGTTTAGACTAAATCACCACAAGGCAGATTCTGATGCCGAAGCTTGTGCGATTATCGTAACTGAACTTCAACGTAGGCTATAGCTACTAACCTCTCGAGATAGTTTCCCACAATCATAGAGAAAATAATGACAATTATTCCGACAAGGGCTCAGATTCGAAAATTCGCCTTAACTATTCTGAATATCTAATCTTCTAGATATGGCTCAACAAAAAGTCATTTATCGAGCATTCAAATGTTCGGCAGCAAAGTTGTAACTATATCTAGCCAACCTCGCCAGATAAGTGCGCCAAAGCCATTCTCAGGCAAACCTTGGCGCCGACTTCTAATGCTTCGTCTTGTGCATAGAAATGTGGTGTATGTGTTGGACTCGAAGCGCTTAATGCTAGCCTGTCGAGATCAACAGAGCCGTTTTTGGGGTATTCACAGTCTTGCACCCCTAATAGAATCTCGACTCCTCCGAATTCGTTTATGAGTTCGCTGAAATCGTCTGATTTGAAGCTAGGCATCGACTCAAAAATATTATTTTCACCAACTACATCGACCAAAACTGGATATGCTTCCTCAACAATGTTTGAAGTGTTTTTCAGTTCAGGAATGTGCTGATCAAAAACTACCTTTGATTCGCACCGAAAAGCGTTAGCTGATTCTTCTGCAATCCGTTCAAGTTCCGTTTTGAAGCAGTTAAACTCATCCACATCGAAGTAATGAATTTTTCCCCAGGCTGCGGTTTTGGTTGGGAGCAGGTTAAAACGTCCTCGATCCCAGAAATGTCCAAAGTAAGCAAGAAAACTATCTTTATTCGTACTTCTCTTTTTCAACTGTTCAACCTGAGTTAAAAAGGAAGCGAGTGCAGTAACTGGGTCAGGTGTACGCTCAGGTTCAAACATATTTGTGTTCATCGTAGCGTCGAAAGCTACATTGACTCGGGTTGAAGCGGCAAACTGTAAACCTTTTCGGCAAGATAAAGTGCCAGTAGGTGCAGGAGCCGACTTGAGTGAAAACGCCATGGTAGGGGCGTTAATTTGCAGGATGCCATCCAATAAAATCTGACGCGCGCTGTTCAGTTTTTTCTTTAGATAGTCACCTTCGCTCCCTGCTTGGAAAAGTAAAATGACTTTCCCGCGGAAACGATCACGAAATTCGCAAAGAATCTTTGCTACCCCAAGAAGAATGGCAATATGACAGTCATGGCCCGATGCGTGCGAGATGTCGGGCGAGTGCGGAAGCAGCGACATCTTCTTGGAATATCGTCCCTTCCAAGCATGGCTTTGACGAATGGGTAAGGCATCCATTTCGGCACGTAACAATATTGCTTTGCCCTCGCCACAGCCATTGATAATTCCAACTACGCTATTACCAGCAACATCAGATTTTATTTCATCTACGCCAAAGTCAGACAGTCTATGTAGAACATAAGCAGCAGTCTTATCCTCATTATTCGATAGCTCAGGATGCTGGTAGAAATAATGACGCCATTTAATCATTTTGGGCGTTATCTGAGAAAGAAGCTTAGAGATTTCTCCATCAGAGGCAAACATTGCTTGCCAATAAGAGTCAGGTTTTTTCTCGCTGCTAGGCGGATGACTAGAACTGGTGAAAATACCATTGCCATCACTGCAATCAGAATAATTAGAATCGGCCCTTAGAGTACCCATGGATTCATCCTAGAGGAATTCTTTGGAAAGTTTTCGGGCGATTTTAATAAAGCTAAATCTAAGAACATTTATAGCGTTGTCCCGCTTACTAAGAGTTGGCAGGGCAACGCTATAAATACGCCTTTTAACGAAGTAAAAGGAAATAATCAATTCCCAACAGCCTATCAGAGGGAAAGATAATCTATGCCTTCCATTTTAACAGGGCCCCGAGCTCCAAAACCGACAACACAACCAAGACGCTTCCAACACAGTTTTATGACACTAATCATGATTAATGTGTGAAACTTGGCTAGTAGCTGAAAGAATAGCTTTTTAGGATCAAACCTACTATGGTAGTAAATGTAGTCCTAAGAAGGAATCGTTAAATCCGCAGAAACACTAGTAAAAGTAGCGGTTCGATACAAGCTTTTCAATTCAACTTTGGTGACCTAAAGGTGGCCAAACCAGACATTTCATAGAAAGAAGGAATCATGGCAGTAAATGAAGCCGTAGCAAAGGCAATGCAGCAGGCAGTTGTGGACCTAAACGCTCTCGCTCTACAGGGCAAGCAGATCCACTGGAACCTACAGGGTAAGAACTTCCTTTCCCTCCACGAACAGCTAGACACCGTAGTTGATTTCGCTCGCACCTCGTACGATGAGTTCGCTGAGCGCCTCGTGGCCATCGGTGGCACCCCAGACGGTCGCGCCAACACCATCGCTGACACCTCCGTTCTGAAGCCACTCAAGGAAGGCTACATTAACGTAGACGAAGCCTACCCAATCTTCGAATCCGCCCTCATGGACGTTGCCGCCGAAATGATCAAGCACATTGACGCAGTCGACGAAGTAGACCACCTCTCCGCAGACCTACTCATCTCCACCGCCCGTGAGCTCGAAAAGACCGCCTGGATGCTCCGCGCAGAAATGGGCAAACTAGGCTGAACCCAACACCCAAGCCCCTCAACAAAGTCGAAATAAACTCGGCTGGCCGAGGGCGCCCGGTGTGAAAAACTAAGACAAAAAGTGTGGTGGCATCCCAAACGGGATGCCACCACACTTAATTGAAAATCATCCGCTCAGTTCATTGGGAAACTAGCTTAACGAAATTGGAAACCTTTGAACTCCCTTATATTGATATTTTTCATTTAAGCCAATGAGTGTTAGGCCGATAGAAGGGAAGAAAAACGTTAGAATCGCAAGTAACTCATTGGCGTTAAATGCTTGCGCAAGCTTAAAAGCGAATATTATCGCAGTAATAAAATTGATAATGGGGATGAAGAAACCGATTGCGAATTTCTTGCTACCAAATATGATTTCGCTAATGATGAAGAGTCGATAGAAAGGAATAAATGCTTTCCATTCTTCAAAACCAACTTTTTTAAATACTAGGTAAAACCCTAAAAATGAGAGTATGAATAATAGAATATTGGTTACAAGCCATGTGGAGAGGGCGAAATATTGTAATTGCCGAAAGAAATACTTGAGTAGGTCCGTTTCATTTTTTATTTCGTCGATATTGTCTAAGTTCAGAATAAAAGGCATTGGTAAATCTCTAACTTTAACTTTGGGGTGAATAATACTTTTATATTTTTACTTTAAATAAAGTGTTTATGCAAAGTATATGTGTGCAAGTGGGAAAAATTGTACTTTGAGACTAACGAATCTGACCGTAAAAACGCTTAACCTCATACACATAAAGCTCCTCACGCTGCTCATCCGTCCAGCGAGAAGTCACCGCCATACGAGTAGGACTACCACCAGTAACGCCCGCAGCCCTCTTTCCTAATTCGGCAACCTCAGCCAAAGTGCCACCCCAACGACCAGGAGCCAAACCCTCCTCACGCTCACGCGAAACAGTCGAATCCAACCAAGACTCAGCATTAGGAACCACCCGCAGCAGCAAATCGCGCCCCCACTCTAGGCGTCGGCTCTGATCAAAATCCTTGGTCGGACGAGGAAGCAACCACAAAAACGAACGCTTATCCTCAAAAACCATGTACGGCTCTTTCGAGCATTCAAAACCAAACTTTTCATGCAAAGCCACAGCCGCCTGCTGCGACTGCTCAATCAAATTCATCGCAAAATCAACACTCGTATCGCGCCAAACCCGCTCCAACAACAAAGGCAAAACCTGCGACGCAATACCCTGACGACGCAACCTCGGCACAGTATTAAGGCCAATCTCCGCCCAATTGCCATTCACCATGTAATGCGCATGACCCACCGGCTCACCAGAACCCTCATCAATCACATAAAAATAGCCCTGCACATCACCCGGCAACGACAAACGACGTTCAATCCAATCATCCCAACGATCCTCGGACCAATCAAAACAACCAGTCTCACGATCGTACGAATCATTATCAATCGGCCAACCAGCATTAAAAGACATCATCTCCGGGTCAGCCAACCAAGCCTGACGAACCGAAAACTCCTCACGCGTAGGAGTACGCAAAACAAACGACACAAAAACCAGCCCCTTTATGGAGAAAATAAAACTGACAACGTCAAAGATAAAACTAAGCTTCGTAAAATGAAATAACCAATACTAGATTATATTTTAATGTGCTACTCTATCGGTAATAACTAAATTGCTATGCGCATGTGAAGAGGTTCTAATGGAAGATTATGGCGAGATTTTGGCATATGGCATTCTGCTCAGTATTATTTTGGCAGTTCTAATAGCTTATTTCGTTATTTATCGTTCGGAGAAAATGGAATTGCTGCCGTTGTCTCCAGAAGAAGAAGATTTTAACAGAAAATTTGAATCGATCAGACAAACTCGTTTGGGGTTGAACTTTGCTAAGCGTGGAACCTTAGGGAGTAGATTTTATAAAAGAGCGGCGTTTTTGGAAAGATATTTATACAAAACTGAGTCCAAGGAAACCGTTGCATATTTTTCGGGGGACAGTCGATCTTTAGAACTTACTAAATTTCAGTTGAGGGTAATAAATCAAAGTAATAACAGTGTTTGCGCAGTCTATGACCTTAGAGAAGTGAAAGTATACCTTGGAGGAGTGGGGGCTAGAACTTCTCTGGATATTTATATGGGAGGACAATTAGTATCTCAAGTGATTGAGCCTAGTGTTGCATCTTACCCATCCATTGCAGAATTTAAGTGTGAGGTTGATTACTATCAAAGTAAGTACTATGACTCATTGAACGAAGTTGAAAGTCACAGGAGGAATGCTGAATTTTTAGAAAGTGAGGCTGAGGAAAGGGTGAAAAGGCGCTCAGGTGCCTCGTTCGAATCAAATGAGGATGAATAAATAGTAGTTACCTAAAGCTTGTGAAGCGCGAAGATAACTTCATTGATTTGTTAGCTTAGTGCTGACCTTGTGTACCTTTCGTTCATACTAAGTTAGTCTAATATTTACGCTAACTTTGACCAGGTTAGTTCGTGTTGTTGAATATCTGTAAGTTGTTGTGTGTCTAGTGGCTTTTATTGCTTCTAAATGATGTAGAAAAACTCTATGCTAGAAATGAAAGGATGAAGCTAGATTACGGTCTAAAGCCTTTTTCTTATCTCTAGATACCAGTCTGTAGTAGGGGCGTAGTTTGTATTGTTAAAATAAAATTTTTCCGTTATGTAATCATCGTTTTTGCAAAACAGTACTTGCAATGGCGCTATTCGTTACTCTGCCTGAAATGTAATGGAACCACTGCTAGCTGTATTTGAAACCGCTGTTAGGACGCTAAAATCGTTCATGGAGTATTTAGCTTTTCAGAGAACTGAGATAGCAACAAGCTAGAGTGTGGAAGAACTTTATGCAGAGATTATAGAAACTCGTGGAAAATATAGCCAGTAAGCCCCTTGGCCTTGGGAGATGAAGTTTTTAACTATATTTTATTGATAGAGTTTATCCTGGTCACCAAGTAGTGTAAGGCAAATGTGGAACTAAAACCGCGGCCCTACGCATCGCTTTTACAAACAATGATGGCAAGTCGGCAGCACTCATTTGGTGTCGACCTAAGAATGGATACAGGGCTAGCTATGAAAATTTCTTCTCATGCATTAGCCCTAAAAAATAGTTGTCGTCGATGGAAGAAAGCAGTTCGCTAGATCCAACCGCATGCAACTAGTAGCCCTCTTTCTGTGTCTATAACACCGAGGCGCTAAAAAATAGGGTTGTAGGACAAATTTGGTGGGTTTTTTTGTTTTAGTATTGGTTTCAGGGTGCTTTGTTGGGGTCGCTTAGGTGTAGTTCGTACCATTGGATTGCGGTTCCCCAGCCTGCGGGGTGTTGTTGGTTGGTTTGGTTTTGGTGGATTTGCTTGTAGTAGTTTTCGATTTGTTCGTCGGTGGGCCATTGGGTGAGGATTTCGGTTTCTCTTAGCGGGTTTTCTACCATGCGTGATAGTAGGAACATGCAGGTTTTGATTTGCCTCATGAGGCTTTGTCCGCGGTGGTTGCGTAGTGCGGAACGGAGTTTGGCGTTGATTGATTCAGCTGTGTTATTTGTGCTTGGTAGGTGCGAAGTTTCCTTTGGATCTAGTGCAAGGAAGGTGAAGAGGAGCTGTTTTTTGATCAAGGTATCTAGAGTGCTTTTGGCTTGTACTAGGCGTTTGTGGGTGTAGTCGTATTGACCCGTATTCGCCTAAGGTTTTTTCGGCTAGGAAGGCTTTGTAATAGGTTTTCCATAGCTGGTAGGTTTGCAGCCAAGTTTTGGCCTGTGCGATTGTTTTTACTTTCGGGAGTGCTTTAGCGATACGCAATAATGCTTTTCTAGCGTCGAGTTTGGGGGTTTGGGTGGTTTTGGTAGCAACGTTGTTATAGACGTGGAAGAGGCAACGTTGGTGATGTGTTTGGGGCCAGCACTTGCGTTTGGCTCTAGCAAATCCGCTGCCACCGTCGGTGATAACCATTTTGGGTGGGGCGATGCGGGAGAGAAGGTCTTCATAGCTGGCGGTGCATTCTCTTCTTGCTAGGTGCCAGGTAAGGACCGTGGCTTTGGAGTCAATGATGGTTGAGACAATCAAAAGGACCGCGTTTTCGCTCTTTCGTTTACCTATACGGTTTTGGTGTCCGAGGTAGATCCCGTCAATGAAAATGTAGTTGAATACTTCATCTACAGTGGGGCTAACTGGCCAGATTTTCCAGAACTTTTCAGATTTTCTGCGAAACGTTCTCCCTGCCCCAGGCAGATCTGATTGTGTGGTTTTTCCGCCTAAGTAGTCGAGAAATGTTTTGAGTTGCCTAACTGTGGTATCAACACGTCTAGCAGTGTTAAAACGGCAGTTAGGGCAACGATAACGAGTAGCACCGTTACGGGTGCCGTTTTTGTGCATACAATGATTACATAGCGGGCATATTTTATTTTTAACCATACAAACTATGTTCCCGCTAAAGACTGGGGTCTAGAAGCTTAAACAGCATTCTAGACCCCAGTCCAGTTTCTACTTTTCCCCACTATACCAACGAAAAAAAGGGAAAAAACCCACCAGTTTTGTCCTTTAAGTCAAACTCAACAAACTGAGTCTAACCCCAACTTTTACCTGTAATAGCAACGAAAAGCCGAAGAAAATCCCACCACTTTTGTCCAACCAAACACTCGATTAAAACGAGTCCAAATCCGACTTTCACACACAATACCAACGAAAAAAAGGAAAAAACCCACCACTTCTGTCCTATAGCCCAAAAAATAATCAATATTCCAAACTCGAAGCCGGCAAAAGTGTTCCTAGTGATTAGTAAAGTACTACTTTAAGCTAAAGTTCGCTGAACAAATATCATCTAGCTCTAAACTTACGAAGTGTGGAAAGGTGTCACATAGCCTATCTGGAAAATTTCCCAAAGAAAACGGTCAACATGACTACAACCGGAAACGTCTACCTAAAGCTCGGAAACACCCTCAATATTCTGAACAAAAAAGAACTATTCTTCCCATTCTTAACTATGAATCCCAGCCGAGTGACAACTACCCAATATAAATAATAAGATTACAAATTTGTCAACGCCCAACTCTGCAGTTTACTGCTCTACCACTGCGGTCAAATCAAATAGATAAATCAATGCAGAGTTGTTCTTATTCTCAATACTGGTGAAACAATTACTTGAAGGAGTGCGAATTCTCCCGATAGTCTACTGGGTGGCAAATACAAAACAAACATCAGCAAATCCACCAAAGCAAAATAGATCAAAATGGCTCGTTAGCTACAGCAACACCATCCAATGGTAAGCGCTGCACTTCATCGATATTAACGAACGCGGTCGGACCTATGATCGAAAACTAGTATATTTGTTCTATAGTCCGATTTTTCGAAATATCAACTCACAGATTTTAGGTACTTTTTGTTTTCAAACAGGAAAATTCTCGACAATAGTGGTTTTGACCAGTCGGCTTTTCCAAAGTACGGTTCTTGAAATCCTACATACTTAAATTTAGGGTGAAACGCAACGAGAATCGTGATGAGTGGGGGAAATAATATCGCGATCTTTCCTAGTCTTGCGCTTCCTCCAAAGGCTAATGCAGTTTTGTAGGTGAGCAATGCTACAAAATAAAGGTTGTAAAATGGAATAAAAAGGCAGAAAATGAGAAGTCGGCTTCCAAAGACAATATCGCACAAAAATGCAAGTCTGACCCAAGGGAAAAGTGCGAAAAATGGACTGTAGTTTGCTTTGATGAATAATACAAATATAGCGATAGCCCAGATTCCGTAGGTGATGAACATGATTGCAGTCAGTATATCAAATATGTCGTAATTTCCCATCAGAATGCCACCTTTTAATTCTTGGCTCTTTTCATAAATAAATACTAGAACAAATACTTGGCTTTTTAAAGTAAAAGAATGTGTTGTTATTTTGTTGTAATAATTCATCCAAAGTGTTTAAGAGCTAAGGATCTTGGTTATGCTTCGATGCCACCAAGGGTAGTGACCGAGATGATTACGCCCGCCAAATACAGCAGGGTGCAGACGCCCAAAATGATCGCGTGAGTGCGGCGAGACATGTACAAGTAGCCAATAAATTCGCGGATAAACGCATTGATGGAGAAATAAATCTTCGTTTTTGCCCCATAACCAACACACTTGACCCGATGAGCCCGAGCCACCAACAGAGCCCGAAACACATGGTAAGAGTTCGTCACGACCGCAATCCTAGGCGCACGCAGGTCAGCTTTTTCCCAATCCTGGAAAATGATCCGCTGCGAGAACTGCAGGTTCTGGTCTGTATTGACACTACGATCCTCGATCAAAATCCGATCCTGCGGGAAACCCAACTCTTCAACCGCATAGTTAGCCATCGCAACCGCCTCGGGCAAAAGTTCGTCAGGGCCCTGCCCGCCGCTCATTACCAGCTTTGCCGAGGGACTACGCTCGGCTAGCTTCACCCCGCGGCGAATCCGCGAAGCCAATAGGGGAGTGACTCGATCTCCGGCCAAACCGGCCCCCAGCACCACCAAATAATCTTGGTTCTTCTTACGCCAATGCCAAAGGTTCGCCATCGCCGCGAAAAAGAAACCAGAAGCCACAAACGCCAGATAAAACAGAAGCAGATTCACGTAGGTGACAAGGTAAACCCAGTTCGTGCCCCTAACTAGGTGGGAAATGCGAGGCATGAAAATCCACCAAAAGGCGATGGCCAAACAAGACCCAACCGCTAGGGCGTGCGCCAATGAAAAACCCTCTTTGGCAATCACCTTGAAACCATTGGCAAAAACAAAGAAGTACAAGAAAATCGGGAAAATCGTCAACGCCAGAATGACAATAACCCCAAAAATGGTAAATAGGGTGTACCAGACTTCCATTCCCTCAAGCCGATCCCCAATCCGGAACGCCATTACGGCAGAGACCACCAACACGGCAAAGGCCAAGGCTTCAATCGCAAAACCAAGCAGGATGGAACGAGGTTCAACCAGCCAAATCGTTGCCAGAACCGCAGCGGGCACCAAAAGCGCTAAAGCAATGAGGGGTAAAAAATACATGAGCACATTCTAAAGCTTGCCCGCGCGCCCTCGGCCTCGAAAAGCAAAAAAGGCAGAAAGTGGGAGCAAGGGCATGCTCGAAAACTACTTCCCCCAAACCATTGCGGTAAACTAGCGGCATGAGTGCAAGCGAGAATTCAGGGTTGAAAATCGACCTCACTGCGGACCTGGCAGCAGCCAAAGACGGCTACGAACCAGACATCCTCGGGCCCGGATTCGTCGCCCGCACCCTCGAACTTCA
This sequence comes from Boudabousia tangfeifanii, assembly GCF_001856685.1. Lineage (GTDB taxonomy): Bacteria > Actinomycetota > Actinomycetes > Actinomycetales > Actinomycetaceae > Boudabousia > Boudabousia tangfeifanii. The sequence continues at coordinate 1,884,806 of NZ_CP017812.1, read as the reverse complement.
AGACGACGATGAGGGGCCAGTTGTTGCCACTCTCGTGCGCTACGACCCTAAAGCGGACCCCGAAGCGATCGAGCCAGACGGCCCTGTACCCACCTTCAACCTGCTTTACGTGCACGGCTGGAACGACTACTTTTTCCAAAAAGAACTCGCCCGCAACTGCGCCACCATGGGGGCACGCTTCTACGCGATCGACCTACGCAAATACGGCCGCTCTTTGCGCGAGGGCCAAACCTTCGGTTACGTTGACACCCTCGACACCTACGACGAGGATCTGCACGCCGCCATCAACGCCATTCAGGCAGGTGACCTAGCCGAGGTCGGTCGGGTGCGGCCACTGGTGCTAATGGGACACTCAACGGGTGGGCTCACTGCCGCCCTGTGGGCCGACCGGCACCCCGGGTCCCTCGCCGGACTGATTCTGAACTCGCCCTGGCTGGAGCTGCAAACCGCTGCCTCAATGCGCGGAGTCTCCCAACCCTTTGTCGAACGCCTGGCCGCCCGTTCGCCGTTTAGGGAACTGCCTTTGGGTGGTGGCCCAAACTTCTACGGCATGTCACTTGCTGGCTGGCAAGAATCCGACGGCCCGCTCCCGCCCGAACTTGAGGCCTGGCCCGACGATCCCGCCAATACCGGCTGGAACACCAACCCGGAATGGAAAAAGCCGGGCGGTGCCCCCACAAGGGCCGGCTGGTTCAACGCCATCCTCACCGGGCACGCCAAGGTCGCTGCCGGACTCGACATCCACTGCCCGGTATTTGTAGGGATCTCAATCGAATCCGCTTCGGGGAGCGAATGGCACCCCATCATGCGACGCCAAGACACCGTGCTGGACGTCTCGGTCATCGCGCTCCGAGCCCTCAACCTATCGAGGTCCGTGACCCTCAACCGCTACGACGGAAAACACGACCTCGCCCTCTCAGACCCCGACGTGCGCCCCGAATACTACGCGGATTTGCACCACTGGCTCGGCGCTTTCGTGCGGGCCGAGGACGGGAGCCGGCTCGCTACCCCCGGACGGAAAGAATACCCGCTCTGCCCATAGCAGTGTTAGATGTGGCTTAGTTTTTTTCTGCGCGAAACGGTCGCGATGATTAAATAGTTTTGGACTTGTTAAGGCGGGTTTTTCTGCGTAATCACGCTATTTTATTCGGTAGATCGCCATTGATTTTCGTGACGTTTTGTTTGATTGTTTTGCCCATTTTTTCACATTTTTATTAAATGTTTTCTCTTGGCAGGAAATTATTTGTTGAGAGTTATATGGTGAGTTCTGTTTCAGCTTTCTGTTTGCTGGCTCACTGTCATCTTTTGGGTGGTGGGGTGGCTGACGGATGGTAGTCCTCTGGTTTTGAAGGAATCTTTGTTATGAGAAAAACTGCTGCTGTTGCTGCGTTGGCTACTTTGACTTTGGGTGCTAGCGTTTTTACTCCACTTTCCGCTCCTGTTGAGGCGTCTGCTGCTGGTGGTGGGATTGAGATTGCTAGGGCTCCGCTAACGGGTGGGAAGTTTGTGGATGTTTCTCGTGAGACTTTGTTTTCTGGTGAGATGGCGTGGTTAGCTAACGCTAAGGTTTCGACTGGTTGGCCTGCTCGTGGGGGTCGGGCTTATCGTCCGTTGGCTAATATTGAGCGTCAGGCGATGGCGGCGTTTTTGTATCGTTTGGCTGGGATTGATAAGAGTGGTTATCGTCCTCCTTCGCGGGCGACGTTTAAGGATGTGCCAGTTGGTTCTCAGTTCTTTAAAGAGGTTGAGTGGATGGCCGCTACTGGGATCACTAAGGGGTGGCCTGATAAGTCTTTCCGTCCGCTTGGTCCGGTTAATCGTGATGCGATGGCGGCGTTTTTGGCTCGGTTTGTGAAGAAGTATCCGTCTAAGGTTTCGCGGGCGATTGTGGAGTTGGGTGCTCCTGGTAGTGCTGTTGGGAATGTGTTTGTTGATGTTCCTGTTGGTACGCAGTTTGCGGCTGAGATGGAGTGGTTGAAAAAGACTGAGATTTCGACTGGTTGGGTTCGTGCTGGTAAGCGTTTTTATCAGCCGGTTACCCCGATCCACCGTGATGCCATGGCCGCGTTCCTCTACCGTTTGAAGAACAACAAAGCCGCCACCCCAACAAAGCCAAAGCCTACGCCGGCCAAGCCCAAGCCAGCACCTGCGAAGCCTGCACCGGTAAAGCCTGTACCGGCAAAGCCAGCACCTGCGAAGCCTGCACCGGTAAAGCCTGTACCGGCAAAGCCGGCACCTGCGAAGCCTGCACCGGTAAAGCCTGCTCCGCAACCTGCGAAGCCATCGCCTGTGACTCCAGTACCATCTCCGGAAAAACCGGCCGCACCAGAGAACAAGGCTCCTAAGTGGTTGCCCCTGGTGAAACCAAATGTAAGCGATCAGGAGCTCAATGCTGCGCGCAAGACAGTTCGTGAGAAGTGTGAGTTCGAAGTTAAGTACGGTATTTTATATTGTGATTTAAAGACTATTAATAAGGCTTTATCGTTTGCTATATCGGAACGTTTCAACGAGATCAATGCTAAGGGAGCTCCAACGAAGGAATATCGGGATAATACTGGTTTGGATCGATATGCTTCAATATATTTGTTTGTCGATAAACTTAGCCCAAATGCGGAGGATTATGTTCTTCCAAATGTTGCAGAGTTTAGAACGATTATTGATTATGAAGATCCAATTCGAGTTTTTCCTGATCTAAACTTGCCCAATCTACGCAAGCTAGAGTTGGTTAGTCGTAATAAACATGCGGTTAAGATTCCAGATTTTTCTCATCTGCCAATCTTGAGTAGGTTAGATTTGGATGCCTTTAGTGATGAAGTAGTTCCAAACTTTTCACATTTGAATAATCTTGAAGCGCTTTTCTTTATGAACTGTAAGAATCCGAATACTAAAAAATTCACCCATCTTTCAAACTTGAAAGATCTAAGTTTTAGCTTGTGTGACTTTGATGGAAAAATGGATTTTTCAAATTTTTCAAACCTTGAGTCTCTAAGGTTCTATGGGGCTGAGTTTAAGAAGGGGTTGAAATTTGTTGCTTTACCGAATCTGAAGGAACTGATATTTACGGCAACGGGATTAAAACAAGTGCCAGATTTTACAGAGTTTCCAAATTTGGAATCTTTGTACATTGAGGATGGCGCTATTGCTGATGACGCGATTAATCCCATTCCAGATTTTAAGCATATGCCGAACTTAAAGGTGTTGGGCCTTTGGACAAGTGGGATTAAAGAAGTTCCAGACTTTTCTCATCTACCAAAGTTAGAGTTGATCAATCTTGAAGGTAATAGCTTCAAGACTTGCCCGAAGTTTACTCATCTGCCTAAAGATGTGAAGATCTACAAAGACTGCTGAGATTTGATTAAGCTTCTGCATTGAAGTCGCAGCGGGGTGCAGTATCTATTTTGATACCGCACCCCGTTTCGTTTGTATTAGTCGCGTTTTCGTGACGTATTGTTCGATTGTTTTGCCCATTTTTTCACATTTGTTTTAATTGTTTTCCCTTGGCAGGAAATTTTTTGGATCTAGTAATAGGGTGATGCTTGTTACATCGTTTTGGCTCTATTAGTTTGGAGTTTTCCTGATGCGTTTTGGTCGTGTTTTTGGTTCGGTTGTTGCTTGTGCTTCGTTGTTGGTTTCACCTTTGTTGGGCGCGAATGTGGCTTTTGGTGCTGATGGTGAGGTTGGAGCTGTTGGTGAAGCACCGATTAGCGTGTATGACCCGCAAACCAGTCTGGGTTTGAGTCCAGTGTCAGCACTTGGCGGCAATGGAGCTGCTGGTGGTGGGATTGTGATTGCTAGGGCTCCGCTAACGGGTGGGAAGTTTGTGGATGTTTCTCGTGAGACTTTGTTTTCTGGTGAGATGGCGTGGTTAGCTAACGCTAAGGTTTCGACTGGTTGGCCTGCTCGTGGGGGTCGGGCTTATCGTCCGTTGGCTAATATTGAGCGTCAGGCGATGGCGGCGTTTTTGTATCGTTTGGCTGGGATTGATAAGAGTGGTTATCGTCCTCCTTTGCGGGCGACGTTTAAGGATGTGCCGGTTGGTTCTCAGTTCTTTAAAGAGGTTGAGTGGATGGCCGCTACTGGGATTACTAAGGGGTGGCCTGATAAGTCTTTCCGTCCGCTTGGTCCGGTTAATCGTGATGCGATGGCGGCGTTTTTGGCTCGGTTTGTGAAGAAGTATCCGTCTAAGGTTTCGCGGGCGATTGTGGAGTTGGGTGCTCCTGGTAGTGCTGTTGGGAATGTGTTTGTTGATGTTCCTGTTGGTACGCAGTTTGCGGCTGAGATGGAGTGGTTGAAAAAGACTGAGATTTCGACTGGTTGGGTTCGTGCTGGTAAGCGTTTTTATCAGCCGGTTACCCCGATCCACCGTGATGCGATGGCTGCGTTCCTCTACCGTTTGAAGAACAACAAAGCTGCCACCCCAATAACCCCGAAACCTGAGGCTGTGCCAGAGTCCGTGGATAACGGTGTTTCAACTGTTTCTGTGAACCTCAAGCCTGGGTCCAACTCGTTATCGGTCCCAGGGCTATCGCTGGCAAAAGTAGCTCTGGTGCGTTTTAGTGCTTCAGCACCGTTATCTGCTAAAGGTCGCGTTTCCACCGTCAAATCTAATAATTCCACTTTCTGGGTGGGGCGCGGTGCTGAGGTTTTCTCGGCAACAACGTTCCTGCCGGTTGCTGGTGGGAAGCTGGTGTTGCAATCAAGTGCGAACCTGAAAGGTCGCATCCAGGTCTTAGCTTCGTTTAACTCAAGTGCAGATCAGGCTGGTTCAACGGTGATGCTACCAAAAATTCAGGTGCTAGTTGATTCGGTGAAACACTTGGGTTTGCCTAGTGTGGGCGCTAAAGCCCAATCGTTTACTGCTACCGGTATCGAGATCCCCACTGGCAGCCGTTTTGCGATTGTGCGCCTAGAAACGAATTACGCCAAGGGCGGGACGGTAACTGTTGCCGGACAGACCCTAGCGATGCCTGTCGGGCAGGTGGCAACCACCACGGTGATCCCCTTAGGTGCTGACGGGCAGGTTTCTCTAGCCTCAACCGGTTCAGGTCTAACCCGCCTGACCGCAGTTGGCTACATTAGCGCCGACTTGCCAGATCAGACTGGAGCCAACAAACCTTCTTCGGTGGGGGATGCTTTCGTGGGCTTAACCGGATTGAAAGCCCAGTCGTTTAAAGCCCAAGCGAACCGAGCGGTAGCATTAAAGGTTCCCGCTGGTCTTAATGCCAAAGGTTTCTTAACTTTAACGAATACTAATAGTAAGGCACGTATTTCGGGTGCTAACGCGCTTCCTGGTGGGGCCCCAAACTCGAAAGCATCCTCGACTGGTACGTTACAGGGGCAAGACCGGGCACCCGAACTTGTGTTAACTGCCGGTAAAACCCCGCAATTGTCGGCCTCGGCCCAAGGGAACGTTCAGACCTTGCCGGTTGGTTACGTGCAGGACGCTCGCGCCCAGGCAGCCAAGGCGGTAGGTGCGCCCTCGATCAACCTTACGTCCCCGAAAAACGGGGCAAGTGTGAAAGTTGATCATGGGGTGATCCGTTTTAACGGTTCGTTTACCAGCCCTGGCAAGCTTGACCGGATCGAAGTGTGGGTAGGTGGCAAGTTCGTTTCCAAACTAGCTGAAGTAACCCTATCGGGCAATGGCGGTAGTTGGCGTTATGATCTGATCCCACCAAAGACTGAAACTGCGAAGGTAGAATTCCGTCTATTTGACGCGCTGGGCCGCAAAGCTGTGACCAGTTGGAACGGCAAAGTTGTGCTGCCACCCAAGAACGCCACGATTATCGCTCCCGACACGAAGGTACTTTCAGCCGCGCAAGTAGCTAAAGATGACGTGAAAGTGATTTCACCCGTCCACGTGACCTCGAAGAATAAACCATCGTTTAAACCCGGTGAAATTGTGGCAATCCCCGGCGGGAAGAACGCTCCTAACGGCCTACTGGGGCAGGTGGCCGCAGTAGTTTACCAAGACGGGAAGTGGAATACGATCACCCGTCCGGTGCAGCTAGGCAACGTGCTATTGCAAGGCGACTACGACCTGGTAATCACCAAGGACGCTGCCGGGCAAAACGTGGCTAAACCCTATGTAGAGCCAAAAGCTGCCACCAAACCAGCCCCGAAGAGTGGGGCCGGAGCCCCAATCGGTGCGGCTAGCGCCCCAGAAAACCGGCCAGAGACGGCAACCGGCGTCGCAAACCCGAACATGGTTGTGCCTGCCACGCTAGAGCCTACCCCCACCCCGACCGGTGAAGGAGCGCAACTACTATCGTTTACCGGTGAGGTACAGGCAGAAACTGGCGGGGATTTTAATGCCGATTTGGATAAGTCGTTGTTTAACTTCAATTGTTCGGAGGGTTTCGGGCAGGCGAAGGTGGAGCGCAGTGCAAAACGCACCACGAAGAACTTGGTGTATTCGGCTTCTGCCGCGGCCAGCATTGACGAGGTCAAGTGCCATGTGGGCTTGAACTTGCGGGTGAAGTACCATTCGACTTGGCAGGGTGATGGCAACCCGTGGATTAACGCCGCCGGGGTGATTGCGAATAAGCCTGGTTTGGCTGCGTTTGCGAACTCGCTGGTGGAAGGTAACTGGAAACTGTCAACCAGTTTCCTCTCTACCGTATCTGGTTCGGTAGCGGCCACCTCCCAGGGAAAGGCCAGTATTGCCCTTAACCAGAAAACGTTCGAGAAGACTATTTCGGGCACTGTCAAGTTCGCGTTGGGCCCAGTACCGGTGGTGGTGAACCTTTCGGGTACGCTAACCCCAGTGATGAGCGTGGAGCTTTCGGCAGCCATGTCTGGCAAGGCTGGTTTTGGGGCTTCCCACGAGTTCGGCATGTCGATCGCTCGCGGCTTTAAGGTTGAGAAGATTAACAGGTCGTCTTCGTCGAAGGCTTTCGAGTTTTCGGGTAACGCCAGCGCCACTATGAAGGCGGGGGTTGCGTTGATCCCACAGGCGTCACTTTACGGGATTTTGACTTTGGGGGTGCGGGCCGAGGCCGGTTTGAAAGCCCAAGCCTCCGGTGAAGTTAAAGGCCGCTTCGTCTTGGGCAAGAACGACCCGAACCTGGAGGCCAAAGGCTCCACCAGTGGCAGCGCGTACCTGACGGTTAATGGCACGTACAAGTTTGGTTTGGACACTGACACGATTCTGCGCACCTACGGCAACGATCAAATCGCCAACACGGCAAAGTCGGTGGGCTTCTACAAGGACTTATCAAAGAGCGGAAGCGTCCCAGTGATCAACTGGAACTACCAGCTTTGGAACCTCAAATTCCAAAACGGCAAAAACGCTGCTAACAAACCGGAAAACCAAAAACCCGTAACAGCACAAGAACTAACAAAAGCACGAAAACTCGTAGAAGAAAAATGTGATAAAAGATTCTATACAGATTCATGGGAGCTTGTTTGTTTACTAGATGAGCTTAATCCGTCAGTTACCAAAGCAATCAACGAAAAGCTCACAAAAGAAAAAACAACGGATCTTGTACTTCAAGTTGAGAAAACAGAAACTATTAATGATGACAATCTAAACTTCCCCAACTTGGAATACCTCAACCTTGCCTATAATGAGTTGGGGGTTGTGCCTGATTTTTCGCACCTACCCAACCTGAAATACCTTAACCTTTTCGCTAATAACTTGCGTGTTGTGCCTGATTTTTCGCACCTACCCAACCTAGAAAGCCTCGACCTTACCTATAATAAGTTGGGGGGTGTGCCTGATTTTTCGCACCTACCCAACCTAGAAAGCCTCGACCTTAGCGGTAACGGGTTGGGGGTTGTGCCTGATTTTTCGCACCTACCCAACCTAGAAGATCTTTCCCTTGGCGGTAATGGGTTGGGTGTTGTGCCTGATTTTTCGCACCTACCCAACCTGACACACCTCAGCCTTGGCACTAATGAGTTGGGGGTTGTGCCTGATTTTTCGCACCTACCCAACCTGACACACCTCAACCTTGACGGTATTGGGCTGAAGGTTGTGCCTGATTTTTCGCACCTACCCAACCTGGAATGGCTTGACCTTAAGGAAAATGGGTTGGGGGTTGTGCCTGATTTTTCGCACCTACCCAACCTGGAATGGCTTGACCTTACCTATAATAAGTTGGGGGTTGTGCCTGATTTTTCGCACCTACCCAACCTAAGATGGCTTGACCTTGAAAATAACAAGTTGAAGGTTGTGCCTGATTTTTCGCACCTACCCAACCTAGAACACCTCGAGCTTAGCGATAATCCTTTTGAAAAGTGCCCGACGTTCACGAAACTACCGGAACACACAGATGTATTTAAGGGCTGCTAGGTTGTTACCGCTGGTTCTTGCCTGCTGTGCGGGTTTGATTTTCGCATCTGAAATGAGGTAGTGTCTGTCGCTCGCTCAACCTGGAAGTGACTGCGTGCCAACCACTACTGTCAAGCACAAAACATCAGGGGCAGTTATCTGGCACTACTTTTAACTAGACAGAAATTTCGGCCGCCGGTCACTGGGGGAACAGTGGCAGGCGGCCGAATGATTAACGCTTGCTTAGTGGCGGCGGCGGGAGGGGATCGCCATGCCGTGCGGGGTGGTTAGCGGGGCCGGTTCCGGCCTGTGCTCCTGAGACCCAGCACCTGCATTGATCTCGTCCAAAGCGTCCAACAAGGTTGGGCCAGCCATCGACTCAATATGCCAGTGCTCCCAACCATCACTGGTCGTATGCAAACCAGCCTGACGCAACGGCGCAATCAAAGTAGTGATCTGGCCATCTGGGCCAGCCACCTCACCAGTTGGGCCCAAACGCAAAGTCAAAGGCTCAGCCTCAATCACCGCCACCAGCTCAACCTCACGGCCAATCTCGGTAGCAATCCGACGCAAACCCATCGCGTTACGAGCAAACACCCCACCATCAGCAACTGGGGTAGCAACCTGCTCAAGTTCAGGCTGAGTGGTCTCAGGCTGGGCAATCGGAGCCGGAGCCACCTTTACCTCAGAAACCTCAGCCTCATTAACAACAGGAGCTGCAGCTGACGGGCGGCCAAAACCAGTCGTATTAGCCTGGCGGGCAGCCGCCTTCAACACCCGACTATCAACCGTGCGGCTAGCACGACGACGAGACAAACGCGCCCGCACCCGCGAACTAACCTCATCCTCCTCAGCAGCAGTCACCGACTGCACGCCCATCATCGGAGTAGCCACATCAGAATCATCCGCAACCCCAACACCAGCAGCATCAGACGCTACAGTCGAAGTCTCAGCCGAAACCGAGGAAGACACATCCGTTGCAGCAGCAGGTGCAGGCGGGGTAACCGGAGCAGCAGCAACCAAAGCATCAACAGCGGACGCAACCGGCGTTGCACTAGCAGCTGTAGCTTCAGGCGCGGCCGAAGCAACGGGAGCAGCCGGAGCTGTTGGGGCCGAAGGGGCGCCAAAACCGGACTGGGCAGTAGCGCCAGCTGGCGCCGTACCGACCGGGAAAACGCCCTCGGCATGTAAAGACGGAACCTGGACCTGACGAGCTGGACCAGCAGTCACCTGACTAAAGCGAGGCGACGCCCCAGAAGCAATCACATTCGGCTGGTAACCCCAGAAAGCATTCAACAGGGGAGTGACCTCAATAAACTGGCGGCCATTAGACATCTCCCGCAACGCAATCAAGTTAACTTCCATGCCAGAAGCACTCAGCACATCAATCGCCGGACGCAAATTCGGGGCAATCTCTGCGGCCACCACCACCAAGCGTGGACCAGGCGAAGGATTCGCCGGCATCTTTGCTCGGAAATCAGCCAAACCAGCCCGGAAAGCAGCCTGACCACCCGGGTACATGCCCGACAACTCATTCCAGCCGAGCAAACGCACCTCATTCAAAGACGACAGTGCCGCAATCAATTCCTCGGACTCCAAACGAGCCACCACCTGCACCGAAACTACCTGTCCCGACGCATCCAAAGCAATCAAACGAGGAGTAGTGCCGTCACCCTCCAGCCAAGCCACCGGAAAAAGCGGCCTCGGCAAAATGTCCATCACACTGGCACGAAGACTTTCCAGCACAACCTCAGGGATAGAGCCATCAACCTGGCGGCCAAACTGCGCATGCAAAAAGCGTCCGTTTTCATACTCAAACAGTGCCATTTTGTGTGACTCCTCCACCTAGAAACTAACTGCCGCCTATCTTACTTGCCTTCAGCCCAAACGGCTATGCCTCCACGCCCACTGGGGATAAATTTCTCCCACAGCAACGCGGCCAATATGACCAAAAACGTCACACAAAATTGCCCCAAAAATGTGACCCAATCGGTTGAATCCAGACGGGGCGCTAGGTTAAGGTTGGGAGCAACTGTCTTTGGAGGTCGCTTTGTCAATCGCTAAACGCCCACTACTTACCGTCCTAGCACTGTCTGTAGCACTAACCGTGCTGCCCTTCGTTCCCACCCAAAACGATCCCAGCGCAAAAGCGGACACCCCAGAAACGCCCAGCCTCGGCCAACTCAAAGAAGAAGTCAGCAACGACCCGCGCGTGGCCGAACTCGAATCGCAACTAGCCTCCTTGCGAGCCGAAAAAGAAGAAGCCACCATGAAACTGCTGGTCGCCGCCGAAGACTACCAGCGAGCCCAAGACGAACTCGAAAACACCAAAAAGAACCTAGCCACCACCCAAAAAGCCGTCGACGACGCAGTCAAAGCGCGTGAAGCTGCCCGCGCCGACCTGGCCTCCGTGGTGCTAGCCGTCTACCAAGACTCCTCCGTGTCCCTTGCGGCACTCGCCCCCTACACTGAATCCGACGGGCTCAACAATGTGGCCGTGCGTGCCCAAGCCGTCGAACTCTTCGGTAAAGAAGCACACGACAAGCTCCAGCGATTCGAAGCCGCCTCCAACGTCGCCAACGTCCTCGAAAAGCAAGCCAAAAAAGACCTCGCCGCGCAAGAAGCCGCCATCAAAACCGTGGAACAAAAGCGCGAAGAAGCCCAACGAGTCGCCAACGAATCCAACGCCCGCGTCCAGGCGCTAGAAACCAAACGCGAAGCCCTGATCACCGAACTGGCCCGCAAAAAGCAGCGCTCCATCGAAGAAGAACGCCGCCACCAAGAACAAATCGAGGCCGAGGCCGCCGCCCGCCAAGAAGCCGCCGCGCGCGCCCGCTTTGAACGCGAAACCCAGCAAGCTCAAACCAAAGCCGAAAACGAAACCAAACGTGACCAGGCAGTAGAAGCCGCCCAAAACCGCGACGCCCAGCGCAACGCCGAAGCCCAAGAAAAGGCTGCCAAGCAGGCTGAAGAAAACGCCAAGAAGGCCGCCGACGAAGCCGCCCGCAAGGAACGCGAAGCCAAAGCTGCAGACGAAGCCGCCAAGAAGGCCGCCGACGAACAGGCCAAGGCGCAAGCCGACAAGCAGAAGGCAGAAGAAGCTCGCCGTCAGGCGGAAGAAGCCCGCAAAGCCAAAGAAAAGCGAGACCGGGAAGCGGCCGCTGCCCGCGCCGAAGCTGCCCGAAAAGCCGAAGAAGCTCGCAAGGCCCAAGAAAAGCGCGAACGCGAAGAACGAGAACGCCGCGAACGGGAAGAAAAAGCCCGACAAGAACGCGAAGCCAAGGAACGTCGCGAACGCGAAGAACGTGAGGCCCAAGAGCGTCGCGAACGAGAAGAACGCGAAGCTCAAGAACGCCGCGATCGGGAAGCCCAAAAAGAACGCGATCGGCGCGAAGCTGAAAAGCGTGAAAAAGAACGGAAAGAAAACGAAGACTCCGGCCCCGCCTCCGGTGCTGCCGGCGCCATCGCCTGGGCCAAAAAACGTATCGGCGTGCCCTACGTGTGGGGCGGCGCCTCCGACTCCGGCTACGACTGCTCCGGCCTAATGCAAGGCGCCTGGCGATCGCAAGGAGTCTACCTGCCGCACTCATCCCGCTCACAATACTTCTCCGGAAAGAAAATTCCGCTCAACAGCGCCAAACCAGGCGACCTCCTCTTCTGGTCCTGGAACGGCTCATCCGGCGGTATCTTCCACGTCGCCATGTTCCTCGGTGAAGGACGCATGATCGAAGCACCCGTGCCGGGACAAACCGTCACCATCACCTCGGTTCGCTACCGTCGCATCATGCCCTACGCCGTTAGAGTCAACTAACCCCCAGGAGACAAAATGGATGGGCTAATCGTCGTCGGAATCGTCGCCCTACTGGTCATCGTCGCCAGTGAGCACCTAGGCGAAAGAACCGGCGTCGTCGCCCCCTTAACCCTCCTCTTCCTCGGGGTAGCGGTCGGGCTGATCCCACAAATCCCCAACGTCACCCTCAGCCCCGAAATCATCCTCGAGCTAATCCTGCCACCCCTGCTATTCGCCTCCGCGGTAGCCATGCCCGTCATGGATTTTCGGCGCAACCTCGGGCCAATCTCCACCCTGTCAGTAGTCCTAGTAATCGCCACCGCCGGGGTACTCGGCTGGTTCTTCCACTCACTAGTGCCCGGGCTGAGCCTAGCCGGAGGCATCGCCCTCGGTGCCATCATCAGCCCCACCGACGCGGTCGCCACCTCCATCATCAAATCCAAAGGCGTCTCACACCGTCTGGTCACCGTGCTCGAGGGCGAAGGGCTGATCAACGACGCCTCCGCCCTCGTCATCCTGCGCTCCGCCATAGCCGCCTCCGCCGCCGGCACCGTCAGCTTCGTCATGGTCGGACTCGACTTCCTCTGGGCAGTCCTCGGGGCGCTAGTCATCGGCTGGATCGTCGGAGAAATCTCCATCAGGATCCGCTCCAAAGTCACCGTCTCCAGCGCCGACACCGTCCTCTCCCTCACCGTGCCCTTCATCGCGGCCATCCCCGCCGAATACCTCGGCTCCTCCGGGCTAGTCTCCGCCGTCGTCGCCGGCCTCATCACCGGACACCACGGGGCACGGCTAATCCCCCCAGACCACCGTTTGACCACCAAACAAACCTGGTCCGTCGTCTCACTCGTCCTCGAAGGCTCCGTCTTCATGATCATGGGCATCCAAATCGGGGCACTCCTAGACGACCTGCGCGCCGACACCCTCACCTTCTCACACGCACTCTGGATGGCCCTGCTCGCCATCGTCATCACCCTGCTAATGCGCACCCTGCTGGTCATGCCCCTGCTCGCCCTCGGGCGGCACCGCATCCGCGAAAAACCCAAAGATACCCCGAAAACCCGGCTCTCCATCAACGACCGGCAACGCCGAATCGACGCCAAAGGAGTCAAACTCTCCAAACGACAAGCCGCCAACTGCCAAAACACCACCGGACTACAACGACGCATCGACCGGGCCGTAGCCGACCTGCGCTACTACCAAGAAGCCAAACTAACCAACCGGGACGGCATCGTCATGATCTGGGCTGGGATGCGCGGTGGCGTCACCCTTGCCGCCGCCCAAACCCTGCCCTACAACACCCCACACCGCGCCTTCCTGCTAGTCACCGCCTTCCTCGTAGCCTCCATCAGCCTAACCATCCAAGGCGGCACCCTCGGCTGGCTCATCAAAAAAGTTAAACCCACCCCACAAACCCCACCATCACGCGCCGACCGCACCCGCCTCATCCGCGTCATGGTTCGCGCCTTCGAAAGTGTGCCCGTCCCACCCAAGCTGCGTGCCGCCCTCGGCAAGGAAGAAAACGAAATGCTGGCAGACGCCCGCGGGGGAGCGCTCGCCCTAGCCACCAGATTATTCGACGCCCTCAGCGAAGAAATGGTCAACGAAATGCGGCCCAACGAAACCTTCGTCGGGATCAGCCTGTCCACAGACCTGAACAAGCCCAAAATCGATCGCGAAATCGCCGCCCTTGCCGTGCAATACGCCCTCGACGTGGCAGACGCCCAACGCTGCGCCCTCATTGCCGCGCGTGACAGCGGCAACATTGACTCCACCCTGCTCAGCGCCGCCCTAGCCAACCTCGACGCCGACCAAATCAACCTCGAACTGCACCTACACCCCGACCACCACTAACCCAAAGCAAAACCCCCGCCGCTCACTAAGAGCAACGGGGGACAAGCTAAAAATCGGGGAGTGGAAACCTCAGTGGTCCAAGCCAGCTTCCTTCGCCCGCTCATAAGAGCGCTTGATTTCGGCCTCGGCCTCTTCGCGACCCACCCAGTGAGCGCCTTCCACCGACTTGCCTGGTTCCAAATCCTTGTAAACCTCGAAGAAGTGCTGGATTTCCAAACGGTGGAACTCCGAAACATCCTCAATATCAGTACGCCAAGAAGCGCGCTGATCCATCGAAGGCACACACAAGACCTTATCGTCGCCACCCTTTTCGTCACGCATACGGAACATGCCCAGCGCGCGGCAACGAATCAAACAACCCGGGAAAGTCGGTTCTTCCAACAAAACCAAAGCGTCCAACGGGTCACCATCTTCACCAAGGGTGCCGTCAATGTAGCCGTAATCATCCGGGTAACGGGTCGAAGTGAACAACATACGGTCCAAACGGATCCGCCCGGTCTCATGGTCGACCTCGTACTTATTGCGGTTCCCCTTGGGGATCTCAATCGTCACATCGAATTCCATAACAGGTCCTTTCAAGCATACTTATTAAGGCATAATACTACGCAAAGCCTTGCCAGTGCGCGGAAAAGAAAGAAAAAGCAGACAACTGCGCCTGTTGCTTCACTCACTAAGCGAAAAATAAAGACCCCAAAGCTAAAGAATAAAAGCGCACAACCTACTAGACTAAAGGCATTGAGTAGACTTAAAACAGCTACGACCAAACCAAAAGTTGGCTTCGCGGCCCACAAAGGAGGCACACTTGCGTTCACCAGCACTGATCCCCGTCACTTTGACCGCCGCCCTAGCGGCCAGTGCCCTGGTTTACGTGGGACTCGACATTGCCGACGTGGCCCCCGGCATCCTCACCACCCAACCGGCCGCCCAAGCTGACCCGCCGCCGGCCCCGCCAGCAGCAGACGACCTCGGCCCCAAGGACCCAGTCGACCTAGCAGCCGCGAAAAAAGCGCCACTACCAAACCAAGACAAACTCAAAGCCGCCCTCGCGGAACTAGAAAAAACCGTCAAAGCCGCCAAAGGTCGCCTCGGGGTACAAATCAGTGACCTAGCCACCGGCAAATCGCAACTCTCCTTCCACGCCGGCGACGCCATCACCCCGGCCTCCACCACCAAGCTCTACACCTCCACCGCGGTACTAGCGAACCTCGACGTCAACAAGCGCTTCCAAACCGCCACCTACGTTAAAAACGGCACCGTCTACCTCAAGAGCGACGGCGACCTCATGCTCGCTCCCGACAAAGGCGACAAACACTCTACCATGGGATACGCCGGCCTGGGCGACCTCGCCCAACAAACCGCCAAAGCGCTCCGCGGCAAATACGACAGCGTCGAAGTAAAAGTCGATGACACTGCCATCACCGGTCCCGAGCGCAACCCCGTCTGGGGTCCTCAAGACACCCAAAACTACGCCGGTAACGTCACCGACATGGCCATCTACCAAGGACGTCCCGACCCCAACGTCCCCAAAGGATTCAACCAAAACCCGCAAGCCGAAGCCGCCTCCAAATTCGCGGCCGCCCTCAAAAACGCGGGAATCAACGTGCGCGGCCAAGTCGGCTTCGAAAAAGTACCCGACGGAGCCGACGAACTCGCCAAAGTCCAATCAGACACCTGGGCAAAACAACTGCAATACCTGGGCAAAACCTCCGACAACACCCTGTCTGAACAATTCTGCCGCATCCTCGCCGCCAAACTCGGCGCCCCCGCAAACTTTGCTCCCGCCGCCGCAGCCATGACCAAAAATCTTGCCGATGCCGGCGTCGACATGAAAAACGTCAAACTCAACGATTGCTCCGGCCTCAACGCCGACAACAAAACCACTGCCGCCTCCCTCGTCTCACTACTCAGACACGATTTAACCGGTAAAGACCGCAAACTCTACGGCATCGTCGACGACCTACCCGTGGCTGCCTGGGACGGTACCCTCGGGAACCGACAAATCGACACCGCCTCCGCCGGACAAGTCAGAGCCAAAACCGGCTCCCTCTCCGGGGTGCGTTCCCTCGCCGGAATCGCCCGCACCAACGCCGGCCGCGACCTCGTATTCGCTGTCCTCATCGACAACTGCGAACCAGGGGCCGTGCACATTGTTCGCAATGCCATCGACAAGTTCATGGCGCAGGTGGTAGAAGCATGAGAATTGAAGAACTAGACGAAGGCCGCTGGACCCGCTGGTCACGCCGTCTGCCCTTCCTGCCCACCTGCACTTGGGAAGATTCCGTGCGCTGGGCCACCCAAATCGTCACCCCTGGCCCCGCTATCTCCCGCGCTAAAGGCCGCGCTGCCGTCGCCATGCTCGGTCGGACCGAGAACACCCTCGGGGAACAAGTCGAAGAACTTACCGGCCTCAACCGTGAGCTGCTGGCCGAGGTCGAAGTGGTCGCCCTCGACCGACCCAAATGGATTGTGGCCCTATCCCACACGCTGCGGCACCTGATCAACCCGCGCCCCGTCTCCTCCTCGCGGCCTCTACGCTCGCCAGTGCGCGCCGGCGCCATGTCCGCCCTATTTACTGCCGCCGCCAACCGCGTCTACGGGCACTACGACCCGACCGTCAAAAACGGGGTCATATACATCGTCACCCCCAACGTGGTAGCCGCCGAACGAGGCGATGGCCTCGACAGTATGGACTTCCGTCGCTGGGTTGTACTCCGCACCGCCCTATACGCCGCCCAATTCAAAGCGGCCCCCTGGCTGGTCAGTTACATCCGCACCCACGCCTCTCTAGTGGCCACCAAAGCCGGAGCAGAAGATCTCACCGCCGTGTCCCTCCCAGGACTGCTACGTGCCCTGCGAGCCGTCGACCTCTCCGAAAAAGACGACCTCGGAGCCCTAATCAGCGCGGCCGGCTACGACCCAACCCTTTCCGACCCGGCTTGGGCCGCACCCGCTAACACCACCGCCAGCTTGCGCCGCCACCCCCGCGGCTACACCCTACGACCTCCGGTCAAAACCGACGAAAACCAGGGTGCCAACGACACACAAACGACCGAGGCCGGCCAAAACACAACCTCCAGCATCGAGGCGCAAAACAACGGCATCCCCAACTATCCGGCCGCCTCTCTGGCCACCGCCGGCAATCCCTCAGTGACCGACGCCAGCCTCGACGAATCTCTGCGGCAGTTGACCATCCTGGCAGGCATCCTCGACGCCTACATGCGTGTCAGCCTCGAAGCGATCACCCCCACCATGTTCCCCGCCATCCAGCGGATCCGGCACGCCACCTCCGCCACCCCCTCACCCATCGACCTGGTCATGCGAGCCTTCGCATCCGCCCTACAACTACCGACCGTGCGCTTCTCCAGCTTCGAAGCCCGCCGCTTCATCCGCACCATTCGGGCCGAGGCCGGGTTAGTCGCCCCCAACCTCATGTTCAAGTGCCCACAAAATCTGCCCACCGCCGCCGAACTCGCCGACCCACACCTATGGCTCGTCCGACTCGGCCTGCAAAAGCCCACCGACCAAACCGGCAAACCGCCCTCGGCCCAGCAAACACGAGGTGTCAAATGACCGCCCGACCACCCATCAGTGACGTCATCGGCCCCAACCCCACCGGGGCAGTGCGTCGCGTCTCGCTGGCAATCCGCCAAAGCCTGCTACGAGTTTCCAGAGACGGACAACCCCAATATGCGGTCGTGGCCTGTTCCGGCGGACCCGACTCCATGGCCCTTGCCGCGCTGACCATTGATGTGGCCGCCTCCCTGAAAATCCCGGTCCACACCGTCACCATCGACCACCAAATCCGCCCCGAATCCAGTATCGAGGCCGAACAAGTGGCCGCCACCATGCGCCGGCTCGGAGCCGCCAACGCCTCAGTGGTCAAAGTCAACCTGGCGGCAGCTAGCCGCTATGGTGATGCCTCCTCCGGCCCCGAGGGGAGCGCCCGCAATGCCCGCCATGCCGCCCTCGAAAGAGAATGCCGCGTCCTCGCCCGCGCCGAAAATGCGCGAGTCTACCTGCTTTACGGTCACACCATGGATGACCAAGCCGAAACCGTTCTGTTGGGATTGGGTCGAGGATCAGGGCTGCGCTCACTCGCCGGCATGAAACTCGTCGCCCCACCAGATGACGCCGACCAACACCAGCCGTGGAAACTACGGCCACTCCTGTCCGTGCGTCGCACCGACACCGAACTCGTTTGCAAGCACCTAGGATTGCCCGCCGTCAACGACCCAACTAACGCCGCCGACGGGCCCTGGCGCTGTGCCGATGGTTCCGCCCTGCGCCGAGCTGCCGTCCGCGAATTCGCTTTGCCTGCCCTAGCTGGCGCCCTCGGCAAAGATCCCGCCCCCGCCCTACTACGCACCGCTTGGCAGATGCAACGCGACAACGAGTGCCTGGACCAGATCGCCGAAGCACTCCTAGCGGATGCGGAATGCGAAGTCCACGACTCCACCTACACTGGGCGGCGAGCCAAAGTCGACCTCGACATCGAAAAGCTCACCAACCTGCACGAGGCCATCGTCTCGCGGATTGTGCGACTAGCGGCGCTCCAAGCTGGGGCTAATGCCTCCGCCTTGAACTCCACTCAGATCGATGCCATGACCGCCCTCGTTCTGCAATACCGTGGACAGGGGCCCGTCTACCTGCCTGGGGGAGTCGTTGCCGCCCGAGTTCGCCTCGACCCGCCAACCCCGCACGGCACCCCCGGCCTGGCCCAATATGACGCCTCCGCCGCCATTCGCCTCAGCTTCAGCTAGGGCTACTTGCGAGCCTCAACCTCGCCCTTGGCTTAAAGTCCCAAAAAAGCCCTGCTAGAAACAAGCGGATAGCGGTAGACTAGCGGGGTAACTTTGGCGCTAACCATATGGAGTACCCCATGGACCCTCGCGACTGTAAAGACGAACTAGCAGAAATCCTGATCACAGAAGAAGAAATGCAGGAACGGCTGGCAGAAATGGCACAGCAAATTTCTGCCGACTATGCCGGGAAAAACCTGCTACTCGTGGGCGTCCTCAAAGGGGCCATCATGGTTATGGCTGACCTCTCCCGTAAGATTGCTATCCCCGTCGAAATGGACTGGATGGCCGTCTCGTCCTACGGTTCCGGCACCAAGTCCTCCGGGGTGGTTCGCATCCTCAAGGACCTCGATACCGACCTTGCCGGCCGCCACGTGCTAATCGTCGAAGACATTATCGACTCGGGCCTAACCCTTTCCTGGCTAGTGCGAAACCTCGAAAATCGTGGGGCCGCCTCGGTAAAGATTGCTGCTGCCCTGCGCAAGAAGGAAGCCGCCAAGGTAGAGGTCGACGTGGAATACCTCGGCTTTGACATCCCGAACGATTTCGTGGTGGGCTACGGCCTCGACTATGCCGAAAAGTACCGCACGCTTCCATGCGTGGCCAAGCTTTCCCCCCACGTTTACGAAAAGTAACCACAGTTTTTGCTGGCCGAGGACGACAACCGCACTTGGACAGCGCCAGTAAAGTTTTAACTTTCGCCATCTGAAAGGCAGTGCATGGCACAGATTAAGAAGACCGCACCTCGCGGTGGTAGCTTCATCGTGATCGCCCTGATCATTTCTCTGCTCGGGGCCTACTACCTGTGGGGCGCCCTCGGTCCGCGTCCAATCGACACCTCCGAAGGTTTAGCCCTACTCAAGGGCAACACGGTGGAACGTGTGGTGGTCAATGACTCCACCCAGCAGGTCAACCTGACCTTGACCGAGGCCTACACCACCCCCGCGCGCCCCGGCAACGACACTGCCATTCCGCGAGGCAAGGAAGTCACCTTCACCTACGGTAACGCCCAAGCTCCCAAGCTATTTGAAACCTTGGCAGAAAAGGACCCGAAGGGTGGCTACAATGCCCTCAATCCGCAGCCTGGGGTGGCCGAATACCTAATCAACATGCTGCTGCCGATGGTGCTGCTCGTCCTCGGCTTCTACTTCCTGTACTCCTGGATGATGAAAAAGGGCGGCATGGGAGCCATGGGCGGATTCGCCAAATCACGCGCTAAAGAATTCGACCACGAGAACCCCTCCACCACCTTCGCCGATGTGGCCGGTGCGGACGAGGCCGTGGAAGAACTCGAAGAAATCCGTGACTTCTTGACCAACCCCACCAAGTACACCGACCTCGGTGCCCGCATTCCTCGAGGTGTGCTCCTCTACGGCCCTCCCGGTACAGGTAAAACCCTGTTGGCCAAGGCGGTAGCTGGTGAAGCCAAGGTGCCGTTCTTCTCCATTTCCGGTTCCGAATTCATTGAAATGTACGCTGGTGTGGGTGCCTCCCGTGTGCGTGACCTCTTCGTGCGAGCCAAGGCCGCCCAGCCAGCCATTATCTTCGTCGACGAAATCGATGCGATTGGTGGAGCCCGCGGTAACGCCATCAGCGGTGGTGGCGAAGAACGCGAACAGACTCTAAACCAGATGCTGGTGGAAATGGACGGCTTCGATGAGCGCACCTCGGTCATCATGATTGCCGCCACCAACCGCCCAGACATGCTGGACCCCGCCCTGTTGCGTCCGGGCCGTTTCGACCGCCAGATCGCGGTAGAAGCCCCCGACTTGAAGGGCCGCGAAGCCATCTTGAAGGTGCACGCGAAGGGCAAGCCGATCGTAGACTCTGTAAACCTACACGCTATTGCGAAGCGCACCCCCGGCTTTACCGGTGCCGACCTCGCTAACGTCCTGAACGAAGCGGCCTTGTTGACCGCCCGTGAAGACGCCGACCTGATCGACATTCGCGCCGTGGACGAAGCTATTGACCGTGTGATTGCTGGTCCGCAAAAACGCACTCGCGTGATGAACGACCACGACCGTTTGGTCACCGCCTACCACGAAGCCGGCCACGCCCTGTGCGCCGCCGCTTTGAACCACACCGACCCGGTCACCAAGGTAACCATCTTGCCGCGTGGCCGCGCCCTCGGTTACACCATGGTGATGCCGGTCGAGGATCGTTACTCCAAGACCCGCAACCAGCTACTTGACGACCTGGTTTACGCCATGGGTGGCCGCGTCGCCGAAGAACTTGTCTTCATTGACCCTTCGACTGGCGCCTCCAACGACATCCAGAATGCCACCGCTAACGCCCGCAAGATGGTCACCGACTACGGTTTTTCCGATCAGATCGGTAACGTCAAGCTTGGCGGCGGGGAATCCTCTGGCTTGACTGGTGCCCGCTATGGCCGCGGGGAAGAAACCCCCATGTCTGGCAAGACCGCGGTCACCGTCGATGACGAAGTCCGTCGCCTGATGGACAACGCCACCAAGGAAGCTTGGGAAATCTTGACCCGCAACCGTCAGGTCCTCGATACGCTAGCCCTCGAACTACTTGAGCATGAAACTTTGCTCGAGGACGAGCTCAAGCGCATCTTCTCCGACCTCGTCAAGCAGCCAGAACGCGAAGTGTGGAACTACCTCGCGGACGCGGCCGTGCCTGGCACCGAGTTCGGTCACCCCATCGACATGCCTAAGGACGAAGAAATTGACTGAGGCAACTCCTCAACGCCAGTACGACGAGGCCGCTGCCGCCGCCGCGGTGGAAGCCTTCTTGCGAGCCATTGGGGAAGACCCCACTCGTGACGGGCTGCAAGAAACCCCTGCTAGGGTTGCCCGTGCTTGGCGCGAAATCACCGGTGGGCTTCACACCGACCCGGCCAAGCACCTCGAACGCACTTTCGAAATCGACCACAACGAAATGGTGCTCGTGCGCGATATCCCGTTCTACTCGGTTTGTGAACACCACCTGCTCCCGTTCTTCGGGCAGGCTCACGTGGCCTACATTCCAGCCGGCGGTCGGGTTACTGGCCTGTCCAAGTTGGCTCGGGTAGTCGAAGGCTATGCCCGTCGCCCCCAAGTTCAGGAGCGACTAACCAGCCAGATCGCTGACGCCCTCGTTGAATCCCTGGGCGCCAAAGGCGTTGGCGTGGTCCTCAGCGGGGAACACATGTGCATGACCATGCGCGGGGTTTCCAAGCCTGGTTCGCAGACCATCACCTCCGCTTTGCGTGGGGCCATGCGCACCAATGACGCCACTCGCGCCGAGTTCATGTCCCTCGTTTTGGCCCCCAACAACCGGTAGCCGCTCATGTCGTATCAGCTCGAAAACCTGGTCAAACCCACCGCCGTGATGGGGATCCTCAACGTCACCCCTGACTCTTTTTCGGACGGGGGACGCCACTTTTCCCTCAAGGATGCCCTAGCTGGGGCCGAGCGTTTGCTGGCCGAGGGCGCCACCCTGATCGACGTCGGTGGGGAATCGACCCGCCCCGGTTCTACCAGGATCCCGTCCTCGGAAGAACAAGACCGCATCATGCCGGTGATTAAAGAACTCGTGGCCGGGGGCGCCGTAGTTTCGGTCGACACCCTGCACGCGGACACTGCCGCCAAGGCGATCGAAGCGGGAGCCCAAATCATCAACGATGTTTCCGGTGGACTCTATGACGACCAGATGGGCAAAGTAGTGGCCGGCAGCCCCGCCTACTACATTTGCCAGCACTGGCGTGGCACCCCCGACACCATGGATCAGCTCGCCAGTTACGAGGACGTTACCGCGGAAGTCAAAGCGGAACTCGACGAACGTTTGGCGGAGCTATTTGCCGCCGGCGTGGTGCCCGAGCAAATCATTTTGGACCCAGGTTTGGGCTTTGCCAAGAACCCCCAACAATGCTGGCAACTGCTTGCACAGTTGCCCGAGTTGCAGGCTATGGGGTACCCGATCCTGATTGGGGCCTCGCGCAAGCGCTTCGTGGGGCAAATCCCGGGGGTCGAAGGTGGCCCCACCGAACGTGATTTGCCCACTGCTGTCATTTCCGCCTGGTGTGCTCAACACCAGATTTGGGCAGTGCGAGTTCATGACGTTCGCAGTAGTGTAATTGCTATTAACACCGTGCGCTCCATGCTGGACGCTAACTCTTTGGAGGATCGCAAGTGACTTTGGACGAGATTCGGATTGAGGACATTGAGGCCTTCGGCTACCACGGCGTTTTTCCGCATGAACGTGAAGTCGGGCAGCGATTCATTGCCGACGTTTGCGTTTGGCTCGATACCGAAGCTGCCGGCCGGCAAGACGACCTCGACCTGACCGTCAACTATGCGCAACTGGCCCAGCGAGTCCGCTCCGTCCTAGTGGGCGAACCCATGCAGCTACTTGAGGCACTCGCCCAGCGCATTGCCATTGAAATGTTTACTTTCTCTGGGATTGAACGGGCTCGCATTACCTTGAAAAAGCCAGACGTTGATCTGGGCGTGCCTGGCAAAGTTAGCGTCACGATCGAACGCGACCGCAACTGGGCAGAACAAATCCTGGGTGGAAATGGTGCAGAAGCTACCGCCCCAAAAGCAGCTGAGACTCAGGCCAGCGCATTTTCAGGTGCTGGCGTAGGTGCGGCCGCCTTGGCCGGGACTGGTCTGGCCGCTGGTGCGCCCTCGGCAGTTGAACCGGTGGTGCTAGACCCGGCCGACCAAGACGTGCAGGCGGGCGAAGACCTAGCCGAGGACGGAACGGCGAATGTCACCGCCACCTCCACTGGGCTCACTCCAGCGGTAGCCCACACTAGCGACGAAGATTTTCCCGCCGGAGACATTGAAGAACTCACCACCGAAGATCGGGTAGTGCTTTCCTTTGGCGGCAATTTGGGGGACGTGCCCGCGCACATGAAGACCGCCCTTGAAGCTTTGATTGATAATCCAGCCATCAATGTGGAAGAAGTCTCCCCACTGATGCTCACCGAACCGGTGCTCGCGCCCGACCAGGATCCGCAGCCGGCTTATCTAAACTGCGTGGTTTTGGTATCCACCACCTTGGCCTTGGGCGAGCTACTTTCTTTCACGCAAGGTTTGGAGGCCGAGGCCGGTCGAGTTCGTGATGGCCGCTGGCAGGCTCGCCCGTTAGACATTGACATGATTGCCGCCGGGAACAATCGGGGTGCGTCCTCGAACCTATTGCTGCCACACCCGCGCGCTTGGGAACGTGGCTTCGTGCTGGCCCCATGGTTGGCGATCGACCCTGACGCCTACCTGGTGGGTGCTGGGAGCGTGAAAGACCTGTTGGCGGATTTGCCAAACGGGGACGGGATCAACTCGGTGTGGGAAGACTGGCTGAACGAGGACGTCAAGGACGCCCCGCCGGAAATTCGCCAGCGCCTAGAACATCCTGACGAGGTCGCCCCGACTGTGCCGCGCCCACTGCCGACGCCCTCGGAAACCACCTCTACTTTTGCCCCCAGAACTTTCGACGCCGCACCCACGACTGCTTCGATTCCGATGCGACGACCTTTGCGTGAACTGATTGCCCAAGCGAACGAGGCGCAAAGTCGCCACCGTCGTGACGGCCAGGCTAGCGGTCGCGCCATGGACTATTTCGAACGGGTCGCCAATGAGGAAACCCCAGCGAAGAAGGGGCAGGCAAGTGAGCCAGAATCTGACGCGAAAGCTGGCGTAGCGGCAGATAGCGAGCCGGAATCGGACTCGGCAACCGAGGCAATGGAGGTCAAGGATCTGCTCGACTATGAGGACGACGAACTAGTCGACACCAAGATCAACCCGGGAGCAGCCGCTCGTACCTCTACCAGCTTGCGTCGCATCGTAGTTCGCCCCACCACCACCGGGGCTATCCCGATCAGTGAAGTGCCCGGAGCTTTGGAAGAAATCACCAGTGCAAACGACCTCTTAGATCCAATGCCTTCCGCCACCGAAATTGGTGACGCGGTGCTTGAAGCCGAAGCGTCGTCAAACGAGGCGGAAGCGGGCGACCAAGACGAAAAAACGGACCACGCGGACGATGACTCCGGTAAGGACAAACTGCAGGATGGCGAAGCCGACCAGGAGGAGAATATTTCGGCCGATGCTAAGCCTGCCGATGACGTAGAGGATGCGGAGCAGAAGTGAACCGGCTGAACTACACACTCATGGGCCTGCTAGGCGTTTTAGGGCTAGTAGGTGGCTGGGTTGTGCTTGATTTGACGGTTCGTTCGGGAAACACCCCGTTTATTGCCTCCCCACTTATTGGCGTGGTTTTTGCTGCGACCGCGGTGTTCTTGTACATTCAGGGTCGTCGCGTGTTGAAGCTAAAGCGACGCGTTTACACTGACCTTACTTGGGAAGGTGCTTTTAAGGTGGCCGTGATGACTCATTCTGCCGGCTACCTTTCTTCGCTTTTTACTGGGGCGCTTTTGTCGCAACTGGTGATGGGAATTATTCGTTGGGAAGCGTGGGCTTTGCGTGCCAATGCGATTGGGGCCATCTTTGGTTTGGTCGGTGCGATCGCCCTCGTGATTGTGTCAATTATTGTGGAACGCTGGTGTGTGATTGATGATGATTCGAAACCCGATAAGGGTGAAGTTTCTGAGTCGATGCAGATTCCTCGGCGCGCCACACCTCGAACTAAGCCCTGAGCGTTTATTTTTCCAATATGGCTAAAACTCCGCGCGACCCGAACTCAGGTGCCCCACGGCGCCCGCAGCGTCCTACCCAGTCTGGTCAGGCTGGCCGAGGACGTAATGCTGGTTCGCCCAAAAACGGGGGAGTAGGCGGCACTTCTCGTGGCGGAGCGCCCCGCGGCCAAGGAAACTCAGCTCGTGGAAACAGGGGCTTTACCCCACTTAGTCGCGCAGGTGACAACGATTTCGCCCGTCCTGCCCGCCCAACTTCGCGTCCGAGTAGTCGTGGAAATATTGGCGACAATATGGCGCAGGCCGAGGCCGAACTAGCGGCCAAGGCAGCTCGCCTCCGCCAGCGACGCCAAGGTGGCAACTCTAATGCCGCTGGCACGTCCAGTGTTTCGGGCCGCCCAAAGCGTCCTGGTCAAGGCGCTGGCTCTACTACTGGTCGAGGACGCCCAACGGGCGCTAATCGTCGCGGCCAAGGAATGGGACAAACTCCCGCTAAATCTTCGAGCCCGGCTAGTGCTCGCACCCAACCGAATCCGAAGAATGCTCCCGCGCAAGCCCGTCCCGCTTCGGGGCGTGGAGCTGGCAAGTCGGCGCGCCCAACTTCTGGGGCTGGCCGTGGCAATGCCGCTAGCGCTCGTCCTAATCATGGGGGCGGGGCTAACGCCCAGGGACGCCCTCGGAAAACGCGCCCAGGTGCCCCGAAGCCTTCTGCACAGCGGGATGCAAATCGGAATCTGCCGCGTTTTATTCGCTGGGCGGTTCCGGCAGAGCCATGGTATTCCTTGCCTTGGTTGGTGAAATTGACCTGGATTTTGGCATATCTGATGACTATCGCCATCATTTTGGGCGGTACCGGCGTAGCGGTTTATAAGCTGACGAAGGCGCCCGAGGTGGTGCCGAAAGCAGATTACCGTTCACGTCCAACTACCGAGATCCCGCAGCGAATTTATCGTTGTGAGTTGCCGGAGATGGGTTTGAAACTCGATGGGCCGGCGAACTTGAACTATGGTGGCCCGTTGAATATGCGCTTGGTGGTACAGAATCGTTCTGTTTACCCTTGCAATTTGGATTTGTCGCCAAAGAAGGCAGGTTTGCGCATCACTTCGGGCGAGGACAAGTACTTTGATGGCCTCAAGTGTAATCCTGACGGTGACCGGCTGGTGGTGCTGATTGGTCCAGGCGAGACCTACACGAAGACTTTGACTTGGGATGGCAAGCGTCATGGCGCTGATTGTCAGCCGGGCGATCCGGCTCCAGCTGGCACCTACAAGGCCCGGTTGCAACTTGAAAATATTGATGCGGATGTCAGCGAGACTTTCACTATCCGTTAGTTTTTTGCGGGCCGAGGTCGTCCTCGGCCACAGGTAGAACGAAAGGCAGCTTAGGGTGGCGAAAGCGAAAACTATTCACGAGTGTTCCGAGTGCGGGGCAACTTATGGCAAGTGGCAGGGCCAGTGCCGTAATTGCGGCGAGTGGAACACGATTACGGAGGTGACTCCTTCTGCCGGCACCAAAACTTTGACTGTCCTTTCCCCGGGTAAATCGGCAAAACCAATTACCGAGGTTGATTCGCGCCTTTCTACTCGTCGCAAGACCGGAGTGGGGGAGCTGGACCGGGTGCTGGGTGGCGGTTTTGTGCCCGGGGCCGTGGTGTTGTTGACGGGTGAACCGGGTATCGGTAAGTCGACTTTGTTGCTGGACGTGTCTGCGAAGGTGGCCGCTAAGGCCAGTGCTCCGGTGCTTTATGTGACGGGCGAAGAGTCTGCCAGCCAGGTGCGTTTGCGGGCCGAGCGGATCGGCGCCCTTCACGACAACTTATTGTTGGCGGCGGAAACTAACTTGGCGGCAGTGCTGGGTCATATTGAAGAGAATCGCCCGAGCTTGCTGATCGTGGACTCCGTGCAGACTTTGGCTCACCCCGAGGTAGAGGGGTCCGCCGGTGGGGTAGCGCAGGTGCGTGCGGTAGCTTCATTGTTGATTGCTGAGGCAAAGAGCCGCAGCCTTCCCGTCATTTTGGTTGGGCATGTGACCAAGGATGGCACGGTGGCTGGCCCGCGCGTCCTCGAACACCTGGTTGATGTTGTCGCCCATTTCGAGGGCGACCGGCATGCTCGCTTGCGTCTACTGCGGGCGATTAAGAATCGTTATGGGGCCACCGATGAGGTCGGCTGTTTTGAAATGAGTGACCTGGGAATTGTTGGGTTGGAGGATCCTTCTGGTTTGTTCCTTGAGTCGGCTGACGCTTCGATTCCGGGCACTTGTGTTACCGTCACCTTGGAGGGGCGTCGCCCTTTGGCCACGCAGGTGCAGTCTTTGATTGCTTCGGCACCGGCGGGGGCTCCTCGTCGGACCACCATTGGGGTGGATCGTTCTCGCGTTTCGATGATCTTGGCAGTTTTGGAAGCCCGCCAGGGTCTAGCGATTGCTGGCCGTGACGTTTACGTTTCAACTGTAGGTGGGGCAAAGACGAGCGAACCGGCTGCAGATTTGGCGGTGGCTCTTTCCCTTTCTTCGGCGGCCACCAACCTAGCGTTGAAGGACTCCTTGGTTGCTTTCGGGGAAATCGGCTTGACCGGTGAAGTGCGGGCCACCCCCGCGATCGCCCGCCGTTTGGCCGAGGCCGAACGACTCGGCTTTAAACGGGCGATTGTGCCGCAAGCGGCCGCGGATGAGGCTCGCGGGGTCAAAAACTTGCAGGTGACTTTAGTACGAACCTTAGCCGAGGCCTTGCAGGCAGCTTTTAATCCGAGTGAGAAATAGCCGTTTTTTCCCGTCCTGATAATGATTTCAGGTTGACGTGACTCTTTATCTTTGGGACGATAAACTCGGCAGGAAAACCTGTCATGTTACCGCTGTAATGGCCGAACGGTTAGGAGACACGCAAGTGGCTACGAATTCGACAACGAGTGCACGCCGCCTTCTGGGCGCTGTAGCAGTCTTGACTCTCGCAGGCGCCGGACTTTCCGCGACCCCCGCATACGCAGCTGACACGGTTGATTTGAACCTGTTAGCCATCACCGATTTACACGGACACATCAAGCAAGAAACCGATCGTAATGGTCAGATCACTGAACCAGGTGCTCCTCTATTAGGATGCGCTATTGATCTTGAGCGCGCCGACAAGTCCAAGGAAACCACCTTGGTCTCGGTTGGCGACAATATTGGCGGATCTGCTTACATCTCGGCCGTCTCCAACGATGAACCGACCATTGCAGTTCTTAATGTTATTAAACCTGAAGTTTCGGCTCTTGGTAACCACGAACTTGACAAGGGATCTAAAGCGTTTGCCGATCGCTTGGCTGGGCGTAATGGCCACACCAAGATCAACTTCCCAGTGATTGCCGCCAACGTGACTGGGCTTGAAGGCATGGGTAAGACCCATGTATGGACTTCGCCTTCAGGCATCAAAGTTGGTTTTGTTGGTGCATTGACAAACGAAATTGGGGATCTGGTTAATCCTGAAGGGATCAAGGATCTAAAGTTTACCGATCTTGGATCAACAATTAACTCAGAAGCTAAGGCTCTTAAACAGTCCGGTAAGGCTGACATTGTGGTGGCTCTTGCTCACGAAGATGCTGAAATCGTTGCTAAACAGATGAGCAAGGACGTTGACGTTGTTCTCGCTGGTCACACCCATCGCGATTTTGTAAACAACGAAGCTGAAGGCAAAGATGGCAATAAACTTATTGCACTCGAAGCAGCATCATTCGGAAAAGCACTCGGCAAGATTTCTTTGAAAGTTGATAAAGCTACTAAGAAGCTCGTATCTGGCAATGCAAAGAACATTGATACTGCTGAATTGCTAAAGGTTTGTGCAGATAAGCCGAATAAGCAACTGGAGGAAATCGTTAAAGCAGCTGAAGCTAAGGCTGATAAAACCGGTAATAATCCAGTTGCAACTATTAACGGTAGTTTGCTTCGCGCCACTGTTAAACCAGGTGTTGTGGTTGAAAACCGCGGTGCAGAATCTAATATGAATAATCTAATTGCTGAGGCCACTAGGCAGCAGGTATCTGGTGCAGACATTGGTCTAATGAATGCTGGCGGTCTTCGTGAAGACTTAATCCCTAATGAAAAGGGAGAATTGACCTTAAAGCAGGCATTTACAGCTCAGCCGTTTGGTGGTTCTCTATCGTATTCGAAGATGTCAGGTGCGCAATTTAAGAAAGCCCTTGAACAACAGTGGAAGAAGCCTGGTGAAAATCCACGTCCGTTCTTGAAACTTGGCCTATCGAAGAACGTAACTTATACTTTCGATCCTTCTGCAGAATACGGCAAGCATGTTATTGATATTTTCATTGATGGTAAGCACATTGATGACAATAAGATTTACAAGGTTGCTGGTAACTCCTTCATTATGAAGGGCGGAGATGGGTTCACTGAACTAAACGAGAAGGATAACGAAAAGAAGACTAACGATACCGGTATTATCGATCTTCAAGCAACGATTGATTACCTAAAGTCTCAAGCAGATTCAGGTAATGTAGTATCTACTAACGGGCCAAAACAAACCCTTGGTTTAAAGCTCGCCTCCACTGAAGCGTTGCCAGGTGGCAACCTAGTCTTGGATCTTTCTTCCTTGGCTATGACTTCGGGTGAAGCTCCGAAGGAAGTTAAGGTCGAGTTTAACGGCCAGACCGTTTCGGCTCCAGTTCAGACCGATCTTCGTCCTTCGAAGGAAGTTTTGACTGACCAGTACGGCACTGCCAAGGTAGTCATCCCAGTGGATGCAGGTTTGAAGCCTGGCTTTGGTTACACTGCAAAGGTAACGATCCCAGCTACCAAGACCACTGCGGAATCCCAGTTCACTGTGCCAGTAGCGATTCGTGAAGGCATCAAGCGGATGCAGCCACCAACCCAGGATGGCAAGTTCAAGGATGTTAACGCCTTGACCCTCTACTCCGGTCAAATCTACTGGTTGAAAGACACTGGTATCACCACCGGTTGGGCCGACGGCACCTTCCAGCCATTGGCTAACATCCAGCGTCAGGCAATGGCCGCCTTCCTCTACCGCCTTGCCGGTTCGCCAAAGGTGCCTGGTTTCGACCAGACTCCAGCAGCCACCCCAGAAGGCAAGACTATTGAACCGGCTACCCCGGAAGCACCAGCAGCTCCACAGTTCAAGGACGTTCAAAAGACCGCCTTGTTCGCAAAGCAAATCGCTTGGTTGCGTTCCACCGGTATCACCACCGGTTGGGCCGACGGTACTTTCCGCCCAACCGATCCGGTAAACCGTGACGCCATGGCAGCCTTCCTCTACCGCTTCTGCGGTCAGTTCGCTGACAAGTGCGCCCCAGTGGTGAACCCAGAACGCTTCAACCTTGCTAATGGTCCACACTTCAAGGACACTGCCGGCGAACTCTTCGCAAAGCAGATCAGCTGGGTTAACCAAGCAAAGATCTCGACCGGTTGGAACGACGGTACTTTCCGTCCTAGCGAACCAATCCACCGTGATGCGATGGCGGCCTTCTTGTACCGCCTCACTCACAACACTGCAAAGTGAAGGAATAACTAGGAACTAAATGTCCTACCGGCACTCTCAACTACCAATTAGAACAGGCCGGGGAAAACGGATCGCAGTGGCAATCTTCGCCATCGCCGTTTTCCTCGGCTCGTTCTTAGGCCTGCTCTCACACCGAGTTGCAGGCGGCATCAGAAACATTAACCTCACCAAAGCCCAATCTGCGGGTGTTTCCCAAGAGCTAGTCGACCCAAGTGCAGGAAAATCCCTAACCTTCCTGTTAGTCGGCGTAGACTCCCGCGAAGGCGCTGAAAACACAGCCATTGGTGGCGGTGGAGACCCTGGTGCCCGTTCAGATACCACCATCGTGGTAAAGATCGCCGCAGACCGTAAGAGTGCCCTCATGGCCTCAGTTCCCCGCGACGCCCTCGTCAATATTCCCGAGTGTGTCACCAATGATGGTAAAACCGTCCCAGCTCGACGGCACGCCATGTTCAACTCTGCCTTCGCCTACGCTTACGAGGCCGGCGGCGAAGACGTGTCGGACGGTATCGCCTGTACCGTCGCCACCTTCAAAAAACTTACTGACGTTCCCCTCGACGGGGTAGTAGTCGCAGACTTCGCCGGCTTCGAAAAAGTCGTAAACGCCATCGGTGGCGTCAACGTGTGTCTAGCAGACCCATTCGAACCCGAATACGTCAACGGCTTCAAACTTCCAGCCGGAAAATCACACCTCAACGGCACCGAAGCCATCCAATTCGTCCGCGCCCGCAAAGGCATCGGCGACGGCTCCGACACCCAACGACAAATCCGGCAACAATACTTCCTACGCAACGCCTGGCATCAGCTACAAGAAAGCGGCATCCTCTACAACCCTGGTAAAGCCATCGGCCTGCTAGATTCCGTCAAAGGCATGCTACAGTTCTCCGACTCCCTAGCAGACCCCATGACCCTCGCTGGGCTCGGCTACTCGCTGCGCAACATGCCCATGAGCGCCATTGAATCCGTCCACGTCCCCTTCCACGATGAAGGTCCACGAGTCGTGTTCGATGCAGATGCTGAAGAAGCCTGGAAACGGTTCCTGCCCAGCACGCTCGAAAGTGAACAACCCAGCCCAGAGCCTGGCAATAACCAGCCAGCCCCAGGGAACGACGCCCCGGCACCAAACGGTGAAGGCACCTCCACCCCGGAAGAAAATCAGGGTGAAGAGGCAAAACCAGACGAAAATGCCGGCAACAACGAGGGCCCAGCACCATCGCCAAGCCCAGAAATCAGCGAGCAGGAGAAGCGCGAACAACAACTCGGCCTGCTTCAATGCCACTGATTATTCCCAGCGCCACTAGCTTTTTTCAACATCTTTAAAAAGCAAAACTGCCCGAATAATCTTCGGTCAGTTTAAAGCTTGCTAAAGCGCTAAAACTAGGTGTTAAGCCACCAAAATCAAGGACGACGACCAAACGCATCCAACAAGGACGCATCGCCAGACACAATCAACACATCGTCCTTTTCCACCCTGGTGGTATCGGTGGCATATTCGAACTGCTGGCCCGGAGCCAACACACCCAAAATGCGCACCCCATATTTCGCCTGCACATTCGATTCGGCAATAGTAAAACCTTGGATTTCGCGTGGTGGCATCATCTTCACTACCGCGAAACCATTCTTTTCCAACTCGATGTAGTCCAACATGCGGCCACCCACCAAGTGGGCGGTACGCTGACCCGCATCGAACTCGGGATAAACCACGTGATGCGCTCCAATACGACGCAAAATACGGCCATGCTCACGACTGGTAGCCTTAGCCCAAATCTGGACACCACCAATATCAACCAAGTTCGCGGTAATCAAAACAGACGCTTCCAACGAAGAACCCACACCCACTACCGCAGTGGTAAAGTCTGCAGCGCCAACCTGGCGCAAAGCATCAATATTGGTGGCATCAGCCTCTACCAAAGGAATGCGACCAGCCCACTTTTCAACCGTGGAAGGGTTACGTTCAACCACCAAAAGTTCCTGACCGAGGCGATCCAAAGTGGCAGCTACAGCCGAACCAAAACGGCCCAAACCAATAACCAGGGTCGAACCTAAAGCGTCAGAATTTGGTGCCATCAGAATATCCTCATTTCAGCGAAAGTACGTTGGTATTTTATGCCAAGAAGCCTAGTTCTGCGAGGTCGCTTCAACCAGCTAGCCGATAGCCGGGTTTTCTTGTGGATAGTAGTACAGGCGTGAATGCTGGCGCATAGCCAAAGCCGCGGCCACGGTCATAGTACCGGTACGGCCCGCGAACATTAGGATCGTGAAAATGTATTTCGGTGCGGTTGCCAAATTAGGATCCATACAAATCCCAGTCGACAAACCCACCGTGCCAAAGGCACTAATCGATTCGAAAACCAGCTGGTCAGTGGAATAGTCCGTAATGTTCATTAGCGCCAAAACCGCCACCACAATCGTGATCGTACCGATCAAAGCAATCGACACGGCAACGCGAACAGTATCAATCGAAATCTTGCGCTTAAACGCTTCAATGTCACGATTACCACGAGCCTCCGCCACAAAAGCCAAAATCAGCACGGCGAAAGTCGTCACCTTAATGCCGCCCGAGGTAGAACCCGAACCACCGCCGATGAACATAAAAATGTCTTCCAGCAACCAGGTGGATCGATTCATAGCCGACACATCCAAAGCAGAAAGACCCGTCGAACGGTTATTAAAGGCGCTCAACAAGGCGTTCGCCATGGTGGCACTACCATCAAGACCACCAACAGTCGCGGGATTATTCCACTCAAAAATGGTGATTAAAGAACCCGAAAGGACCGCCAAAGTAAGGTAGGTGGTCAATGTAAGTTTGGTGTGTAGCGACCACTTGTCAGGACGCTGACGGTGCACCCAAATATCGTGAATCACCGGGAAACCAATCGCACCCACCGCAGTGCCGAGCGCAATCGGGGTGAGCATCCACCAGTCAGTGACGCGTGAACCCAACCCATTTTGAATGGTCTCAAAGCCCGCATTGTTGAAGGTCGAAATCGCCATGAAGGTGGCGTGCCATGCGGCCATCAGGGTGCTCTCACCCATGGTGAGGAAACGAGGGAAGAACACCAAGAAAAGGATGCCCTCGGCAATCGCCACAATAATAATCACGGCCCGCAGCATGGTGGCAAGGTCACCAAGGGACTCGAACTTTCGTTCCGAGGCCGCCAACATACGCTGGGCCAAACCAATCCGGCGAGCAACCACCATTGCCAGCACAGAAGAAAGCGTCATAATGCCCAGACCACCAACGGAAATACCGAGGGCGATCGCAGCTTGCCCGAACACCGTCCAATAGGTAATGGTGTCCTGAACCGAAAGACCGGTAACGCACACAGCTGAAGTAGCGGTAAACAACGCATCAATAAAGCTGGGCACCTCACCACTAACAGTTGAAATGGGAAGCATCAACAAGAAAGTGATGATTAGGATGAAAGAGGCGAAAACCGCCAAAGCAAGGCGGGCAGGCGAGTTTCGGGCCACCGAGTCAAGATAGGCGCGGAAGCGCTCCGACAAGGTCGGATTGGTGCCCGGCAGATCAGTGAGCTTACCCGTGTAATGAACTGTGGCATCTGCTTTGAGCTCCGGCGCCTTTTCAAAGGCCATGGGAGCCACGCCCGGAGGGGAGGGGCGACGACGCCCAAAAGGACGGGTATCGTGTTTCTTTCCCATGCTTCCCCTCGAAACTAAACCTACAGTTGTGGGACCAAGTCACCGAACTATTGGGGCCTTTTCGCAAACTAGCGGGAAAAGCCACCGAAACATAAGTATAGGCGGCAAAAGTGGCAAAAGCGCGGCACTTAGCCTTAAATAGACGCGGCATAGTTCACGTTTGCGCCATAGTGCCAAGCTTCAAAGAGCGCAAGGTGGCAAATTGCTAGTAAGATAGTATCTGTTGTCCTATTTACTGTGGTCAAGATTTGCTTGGCTAAACAGTAATTTCGTTAATGCTAGATAAGGGAGTGCCCTATGGGTTCCGTAATCAAGAAGCGCCGCAAGCGCATGGCGAAGAAGAAGCACCGCAAGTTGCTCCGTAAAACCCGCCACCAGCGTCGCAACAAGAAGTGAGCGAAAGCTTTTAAAATTTTTGGGCTGTCCTATTTGCAGGACAGCCCAAAAATTTATTCAGTTCAAGTTTCAACGAGTTGCTCGGGGCCCAAAGATGGCCGTCCCCGCTCTCACAATCGTGGCGCCCTCGGCGATTGCCCACTCCATGTCGCCACTCATACCCATCGAAAGTTCCAGCGGTTTTTGCCGACCGAGGTCGAATCGTTGAGCCAGCTCATCGCGCAAAGCTTGCATAGTCGCAAACTGGGGGCGCACCTCGGCCTCGGTGCCGCGACCCGCCACCGTCATCAAACCCGCAATTTTTAGGTTTTCGAGGGCGAGAACCGCCTCCGCCAAACGGAAAAACTCAGCAGGAGCCACGCCACTTTTAGCGGTTTCACCCGACACATTCACCTGCAAAAAGATGGGGAGAGGCCCACCTACCACCCGCTGGTTCAAAGCTTCGGCCAGTTTCAAAGAGTCAACGGTTTCGACCAAATCAACCACTTTTAACGCCTGGTTGATTTTGTTTCGCTGGAGTGGCCCAATCAAGTGCAGGCTGGCGCCCTCGGTTGCTTTTACTGCTTCGGCGCTAGCTACCGCTTCTTGCACTCGATTCTGACCCAAAAGGATCGGATGGGACGAAACAAACTGTGGGTCAGCTAAAGCCTGTGCCGCCAAACCACAAGTTTCGGCGGACTGGGTTTTGATCGCCAGCTCTAAATGGACCGGCTGGATCGCCTGGTAGGTGGCACGAGCGTCCTCGATTCGCTGATAAACCCGAGCAATATTTTCCCGCAAGCGACCAAGGATGGCGTCGCTACTTTCCGAGGTCGGCAAACTGGCCTCTGCTGAGGAGGAAGTTTTGCCAATGGCCGACACATTACCTGTTTGGCCGGTGGTTTCGCTAGCTGGATTATCTGCAGACATGGGGGTGTTTAAAGGCATAGGATAATCATACTCACCGCGTTAACTGGAGGAAGCAATGCGCACCCTGTTGAATATTATCTGGTTCTTTTTCGCCGGAATCTGGCTGTTCCTGTCATATGTGCTGGCAGGAATCGTAGCCTGCATTTTCATCATCACCATTCCGGCTGGGGTAGCCTGCTTCCGGATCGCCGGCTATGTGCTCTGGCCCTTCGGACGGGAAGTAGTGCCCCAACCAGGTGCCGGTGCCGGATCGGCCCTAATGAACGTGGTCTGGTTTATTATCGCCGGTATCCCGCTGGCGCTATCTCACGTGGCAACCGCTTTCGGTTTGGCCATTACCATCATTGGGATCCCTTTGGCCTGGGCGAACCTCAAACTGATTCCAGTTACCTGCTTCCCCTTCGGCAAAATGGTGATTGAAACCCACTAAGGCGTAAGGAAGCTGTCGCCGGCTCTAGTGGCGGGTGGTGTAGTGGCGAATCAGCTGGCGCACCAGCAGGGCGCCGGCAGCGCTTTGGAGGCCGCGTTTGGCGATCGCCTTAATGTCGAGGCGACGCTTGCGGAAGTTATGGATCGGCCAGTCTTTTTCTAGCGCCACAATCCGTAGCAACGGTTCCGGGTTAATTGCCGAGGGATGACCCACGGTCTGCAACAAAGGCAGATCATTAATGGAATCGCCATAGGCGTAGCTTTCTGGCAGGTTCAGACCGCGCTTCTTTGAAAGTCGCACGGCCGCCTGAGCCTTACCTTTAAGGTGCATGATCTGACCGTCGAGTTCTGGTAGAAACCGCCCTTGTTCGTCGATTTTTACGACCGTGCCGAGGGCGCCAGTGGCTCCCATCTTTTCGGCCAGCAGGTTAGAAACCTGTACTGGGGTGGCAGAAATGAGCCAAACTTCATGCCCCTGGTCGAGGTGTTTTTGCAGAATCTCTTTGGTGCCTGGGAAAACTCGGTGCGAGAAAATCTTTTCGTAAAGATTGGCCCCGATTTCATCCAGCTCGGCGGCGCTATGTCCCGCCATCACATTGAGAGCCCGGTTAATCACCCGGTCAATGCGTTTGCGGTCCTCGCCTAGCAACCGGTAAAGGAAAGAATGCCAGGCAGCGAAGGCAATGTCGCGTTTGCCAAAAAAGTTTCGTTTATAGAGCTCTTTCGCCACGTGGAAAGCTGAAGCACCCCGGATCAGGGTTTCATCAATGTCAAAAAATGCGGCTACCTGGGGGCCATCTGGGTCTGGGATGGGCAGGTCCTGGTCGTTAAGTTTCTCAGGTTCGCTCATGTCTTCTAGGTTACCGCACCTTTTCGATTACCTTTAGTGCCAGATACCCATGTGTGCGAAAATAGGCGCATGACTCATACTATCGTGCACCTTATGCGCCACGGCGAAGTGGCCAATCCTGATGGCGTTCTCTACGGTCGGATGCGAGGTTTTTCCCTCTCCCCGTTGGGTTTTGAAATGGCCGAGGCCGGTGCCGAGTACTTTGCTCAGATCGACGCAAATATTACCGTGGTAACTGCTTCACCCTTGTTGCGCGCTCAGCAAACAGCCGCGCCCACTGCTGATCTTTACGGTTTAAAAGTCGGTTCTGACTGGCGACTTCTTGAGTCCACGAATGAGTTTGAGGGTGAAGCTGTGAACGCCAATCGCCTAACTTTGGCTCACCCACGCAATTGGGTGCGCTATCGTAATCCGCTTAAACCAAGTTGGGGAGAGCCTTACAGCCAACAAGTCGATCGCATGCGAGCTGCGGTCTCAAGTGCCATTGATCAGGCTAAAGGTAGTGAAGCCCTGCTAGTTTCCCACCAGCTACCAATCTGGATTTTGCGTCTTTTCGCCGAGGGGCGTCCACTGCCGCACGACCCACGACGCCGCCAGTGCGCCCTCGGCTCGGTTACCTCGCTAATCTTTAAAAACCATACGCTTGTGGGAATCGATTACGCTGAACCAAGCGCGCACCTACTAGGGAAAGCCGCCGACGTAACTCCCGGTTCGTCCTCGGCCAGCATTAACCGAGGCTGAGGCGGTAAAATGACGCGCATGAAACGACTACGTACCCGCCTTGCCGCACTTGGGGCGATTTGTGTGCTGGCCACCAGTTTGACCGCCTGCTCGTCTACGCCCACAAACCTTGCGGTCACCCCGGAAGCTGGCACTGCTAGCGCCGAACCAATGGTTTTTCCCACTGGGAAAGAACTCTTCAATAAGGCGATGGAGTTTGCGCAGTCGAAATCAAAACCGTACCTATTGTTGACGGAAGTTTCTGAATCGCCTGTATCGGTCACGGCTCCTGACGACTCTCACGAAATCGACTTGGTGACCGGTTGTGTGAACCAGCGTGGCGTCGATGCCCATTTGGAAGTGACTATTTCTCAGAATATGGGCGATCACCTGCAAACTATTGCCTCGACTAGAGTTTCTTGCGGCACTCGTTTCAACTTGTCCACCATGCCGTCCTCGGCCAGCAAAAATGGGGGCAAACTAATCGTCCACATGGTGCCGCCAAACGGCAACGGCAGCTTTTTCGTGGCGCTTATGCCCGGCAATGTGGTTCTCAACGGAAACTAAAACCGACCGGACCAGAACTCAAGCTAAATTTTGCCCCGCCTTCCACTTATTGGAGGCGGGGCAAAATGGTTGAAGCTAAAAGCGGGGCAAAGTAATTGAAAATTAAAAAATACTAGCGAAGTTTAGGTACTAGCACCGGGGTGCGGCGACGGTAAGCCTGATATGCAGGATCGTCACCCCACTTTTTCTTGGCACTCCGATCAAGTGTAGGAATCCCCGAAACCTTGGTGAGTAGCACGAAGACCAACACGGGAGAGAGAAGCGAGAGCCAATACCAACCGTGAAGGAGGGAGGCGCTAGCAATAGCCACGCCTACCCATAGGGTGATTTCACCAAAATAATTTGGATGTTGGCTCCGCGACCACAAACCAGTATCAATGAACTTGCCGCGATTGGCAGGATTAGCTTGGAAAGCACGCTTTTGGCGGTCTGCTAGTGCTTCGAGGGAAATCCCGAATAGCCAAACTAGTGCTCCAATAAAGACCAATGGTAGACGAACTGTGGTCTGGGTTGAGGTGATTGCTGACCAGGCAGCTGCCGCAGTGCCACTGATCCACAGGGCTTGGATTAGCCATACGATTAAGAAACGAATCGGGTTAACTTTAATTTCGTCGAAACGCTGATCGCCGCGTTTTAGGGCTCGACGGGTCAAGAAGGTGCCCAAGCGAAGTGCCCAAACAATTACCATTAGCCCGATTAAGGTGCGGGCCCAAGCGTGTTCGCCGTAGCTGCCTACACCGATTAGCAGGGCAATAGTGACCGCTGCGAAAGTGGCCGAACCGGTCAGGTCGAAAATCTTTTCCGTTTTCTTGGCGGCGCTGATGGCCCAGCCGATTAACTGAATAACAATGGTGGCGATTACTGCCGAGCTAAGACTAGTCATGTGATCTCTCTATTAGGTGTGTGCGGTTAGAGGTTAGGTTATCTAGAATAGCCATATGCATCGTGAAACTTCCCTCCCACCACTGGTTGAAATTGGCCACAATCAATCAATGCTGGCAGAAATAGTCAACCGAATCACACAGTACCCGGCTCATCCGGCCTTTCTTTTGCCGGGGATTGACGCTAGTGGGCAGGCCGACTGGAATTCGGCTCAGGAAGTTCGCGGGGATACCTTTTTATCGCACGTTAAAGCTTGCGCTAGCTACCTGCTCTCGCAAGGTGTCCAAGTGGGTGAACGGATTGGGGTAATGGCCCCAACTTCCTATGCTTGGACTGTGGTGGACTGCGCCATTTGGTGGGTTGGAGCTGTGGTGGTGCCACTTTATGAAACATCGTCGGTTGAGCAGGTACGTGCCATGTGTGAAACCGTAAATGTTAGGCGCGCTTTTGGGACTAAGAAGACCATACCGATTTTGTGCGAAGCGGGCATTAGTGAAGCGCAAGTTTGGGAAATGAACTTGCTGGCAGCTCCCGGTGACAATCCGGTTCCGCAACAATCGTTATCTGACCAGGAC
Source organism: Boudabousia tangfeifanii (assembly GCF_001856685.1). Lineage (GTDB taxonomy): Bacteria > Actinomycetota > Actinomycetes > Actinomycetales > Actinomycetaceae > Boudabousia > Boudabousia tangfeifanii. The sequence goes on along the minus strand of NZ_CP017812.1, from coordinate 1,844,999 downwards.
GAGGCGCAGCTAGCACAGCAGCTCACCGCTTTGAACGCGACAGATCCGGCCACTATCGTGTTTACGTCTGGCACCACCGGTACCCCCAAACCGGCAGTGATTACCCATCGCAACATGCTTTCACAGGTGTCGAATGTGGCAGCAGCCTACCGCGAGATTGTCAACGATCGCGGTTCGACGCTGATTTTTCTACCCTTAGCCCATATTTTGGCGCGAGGCCTCCAGTGCGTGTGCTTGCGTGAGGGCATGCGAATCTCTTATGAGCCTTCCCCGAAAGCGGTCTTACCCGCCCTCGAATCGGTAAAACCAACTTTCATGGTCGCGCCCCCGCGTCTACTTGAAAAGATTATGAATGCTGCAGGTGAGGGGGCCAAGCAAAAGCATCTTGGCTGGTTCTGGCGTCCTTGGTTAGCGCAAGTGATTGAGCGTGGGCGCGCGGCAGAAGTGGCCGACTTACAGGCTGCTAATTTAAAGGTTCCGGCGTTGTCCCAACAGGGGATGGTCCGCCCTCGGCCTTGGCTGTTCAAGCTGGGGGATGCCTTGTTTGGCCGCTTATTACGGCAAAAGTTGGGTGGCCGCATGGAGTTTTTCCTGTCGGGAGCGGCCCCTTTGGCCTGTGAAGTTTCGTGGTTCTTCCGGGGCCTTGGCGTTAGCGTAGTGGAAGGCTATGGGCTGACGGAGACCACGGCCCCAGCTACTGGTAACCGGCCTGGACGGATTAAGTCAGGTACGGTCGGGCCGGTCATTCCGGGCACAACCGTGCGTTTGGGGGAGGACGGCCAGGTCTTGTTGGCCGGTCCCGGCGTTTTTGGTGGCTACCTTGATGGTACTGGCCTTGATAGTGATGGCTTTTTTGATACCGGCGATTTGGGTGAGCTGGATGAGGACGGCTATTTGACGATTACTGGCCGGGCAAAGAATTTGATTATCACTTCGTATGGGAAGAATATTTCGCCTGATGCCTGGCAGTCGCAGGTGGAGCTACATCCGCTGGTTGATGCGGCAATGGTCGTTGGTGAAGGTAAACCGTTTGTGACGGCATTGATTGTGCTCGATCAGAGTGTGCCGCAGGTGAGGGACTACCAGGGTGGGGAACAGTTTGTGGCCGAGGACGGTACCACTTTCCGGGTGGTTTCGGATCCTAGTTTGCGAGCTGAGGTCGAGGCGGCGGTAGCTGAGGCGAATGAGAATGTGTCGGCCCCTGAACGGGTGAAGCGTTTTCACCTGCTGAGTTTCGACCATGAGGGTGAGGTTTTCACCGCTACTCGGAAATTGCGTCGGCCGGTGCTAGAAAAGGTTTGTGCGCCCGTGATTACTAGGCTTTATTCCTAGTTGTTTTCGGGCTTGTCGTGGTGGTCGTCCTGGTCGCGATTGGTCTCGTCGTTGGCTTCGTTGGCCTTTTCTTTTGACGACTTTTGGGCATCATGGTTTGGCCGGTGTTGGTTTTCTTGTGCCCGCCGAGCTTTTTCTTCTGCCTCTTTTTGAGCCTTTTCGCGGGCCAGTTTTTGCCGCCTTAATTCGCGCTCAATTTTCTCGAGGTATTCTTGATCGTCGTCGGGGCGGGTAGGCTTTGGAGTAGCCGGTTTTGCTGGGGTTTCAGGTTTTTGGGCGAGGTCCCGAACACCTTGGACGACCTCGAGCGGGTTGGGGCGTTCACCGGCCTCGGCCCGTTCAATTCGGTAGAGTGCAATCCACGCGATCGGCCCGAACAAGGGGAGCAGGATGATAACCGCCATCCATGCGAGCTTTGGCAGTCTGGCTGGCATTTTTTCACGCGGGGTGAAGGCGCACTCGAACACGGCGTAGAGTGCCAGCAGGATGGGCAGAACGAAGATTAAAACTCTTGGCATGTTTTTAAGGATAGCTCACCAAGCGGAGGCAAGGCTGAGGCTCAGGCCGAGGGCGTACAACAGGGTCAGTAGGCCAGTATTTTTTAGCACCACAATCAGGGCGCGTCCTTGGGCACCCTTCACTACCGGACGGATGGTGAAGTAGGAGAAGGGGACAGTTAGTGCGAGGAACAGGGCAAGGCCACCCCAGTTGATGCTGGTGCCGGTTCCTAGAATTACGATAATGCCAAGGAAAATAGCTACCCAGATGGCTTGCACGAACAGGCCGCGGGAAACTTGGTTGCCAAGACGCACTGCCAGGGTTTTCTTACCTGACAGTTTATCGGTGGGAATGTCGCGGATATTGTTGATCATTAGCAGGTCTGCTGAGAGGAGTCCCACCCCGAAAGCGGCGAGCCAGAGCCACCAAGGTGCTTGCGGAATCTGGGTCCAGGTGGTGCCGATGGTGGCAAGGAAACCGAAAAAGGTAATCACCATGATTTCCCCAAAACCGTAATAGCCGTAGGGGTGCTTACCGCCAGTGTAGAACCAGGCGGCGAGTACTGCGGCAACCCCAGCTAGTAGCAGCCACCAAGTTCCGGATACAGCGATTAGGATCAGGCCGAGGACGCCCGCCAAAGCGAAGCAAGCAAGCGCAGCCGCTAGAACTTGTGACGGTTTGGCCAGTTTCCCGCCAGTGAGGCGAGCCGGACCAGTACGATGTTCATCAGTACCGCGAATTCCGTCCGAGTAGTCGTTCGAAAAGTTCACCCCGATCTGAAGAGATAAAGCCACTAACAGAGCTAGTAGCGTGCGGAAGAAGGAGAAACCACCCAGATAGAAAGCGGCACTCGCTCCAATCATTACGGGGGCGGCAGCTGCCGGCAAAGTCTTCGGCCGGGCTCCTTCAATCCAATCGGCAGTAGTAGCCATTTGTTATCTCCGTTCTTAGGGGTGACGCAGATAAACAGTCTACTATTTTTTCACCTCGTTGTGGGTCAAGCGGTAGAGGAATGCGGCCATGGCATCACGGTTAATTGGAGTCTTCGGCCGGAAGGTTTTGTCGGGCCAACCTTTTGGCGGCTTCGCGATCAAGCTTGCCGATTCCTTTGGTGGGGACTTGGGATACCAAAAGTATCTCTTTGGGAGCGCATGGTTTCCCTAGAGTGGTTGTTACCCAGTCGCGAATTTGTCTGAGGTCTAATGTCGTGTCGTTTTGGGCGGGATCAGTGTTCGGAGTAGCTTGTCTTGCTGGCACAATCAGAGCGCAGACTTTCTCGCCCCAGGTGGGGTCTGGTAGACCAACCACTACGGCTGCCGTAATCTGAGGGTGGTCGATAAGCCTTGCCTCAACTGCCAAAGGATTCACTTTTTCTCCGCCGGTGTTGATGATCCAGTCCGCCCTGCCCAGAATACTCAATCGTCCTTCGCAATCGATTTCAGCTAGGTCCGAAGTGGGCAAGAATCGTTTGCCCATTTCGTCTGTTACCCAGTCGGTGGAAGCGTTAACGTATCCCGTCATTAAGGTGGGTGAGTTGATTAGCAGTCGCCCGGTCTCGTCTACTTTTAACTTCACCCCGGGTAGTGCCTTGCGATCGTACACACAGCCACCACAAGTTTCACTGGATCCGTAAGTAGTGACCAATATTAGGCCGGCCTGCTTGGCTTCTTGTGCGAGCTGTTTACTCATCGCCGCACCTCCCACCAAAATGGTTTGGTATTTGCGGGCCGAGGCCGTGGCCACCGAGCTGGACAAGATCTGTTCTATTTGGCGGGGAACCAACGCGGTGTAAATCGGTGTGTTAGTTGAGCGCGTTTGTTGTAACGCCGTTGTGGTTGCTTTTGAAAATTCGTCCAAATCAAAGTTGCCTTGCGGACGAGCACAAACCACCGGAGAAAAACCAGCTAAGAGGCTTCTAGCAACTACCATGGCTCCAGCAATGTGGTGTGGGGGCAAAGCCAGCACCCACTGTCCTGGGCCGGCAAGGGCTTCATGGGTAGCCTGCACACTGGTTTTAACTGCCTTGGAAGTCAGAGCCACCAGTTTGGGAGTGCTGGTAGAACCCGTCGTGCGTACCAACAAGAAGGTTTCTGTATAGTCGTCTGGGACATTATTGGTCGCAGGTTCAAATCCAAGCTGCTGGCTTACTAGAGCTGGGTCCTCGTCCTCGGCCAGCAAAAGGGCGCTGGGGACTTGACGATCTCCGTTAAGCCAATGCTGGAACCAACTACTCAAGGCAGCCACGGATTGCTCAGAGAACCCTGCGGCGAGCGGTAGATAGTTGTTCTCAATCTGTCCAAGAAGTGTCATAGCTCTTGGTAGTGGGATTAGCTGACTAGAAATAGTATGGGTAGGATGACCAGTCTGGCTGGCGGCGTTCTAGGAAGGCATCGCGTCCTTCGGCAGCCTCGTCGGTCATATATGCCAAACGAGTAGCTTCACCTGCAAATACTTGCTGACCAGCTAAACCGTCATCCGCCAAGTTGAAAGCAAACTTGAGCATACGGATAGCCTGTGGAGATTTGGTGGCAATAATTCGAGCATAATCGAGGGCGCGCTCTTCCAGCTCAGCGTGCGGCACAGCTTCATTGACCACACCCCATTTTTCGGCAGTGGTTGCATCATATTCGCGAGCAAGGAAGAAAATTTCGCGGGCGCGTTTATCGCCGCACTGGCGAGCTAACAAAGCAGAACCGTAGCCAGCATCGAATGATCCTACATTCGCATCGGTTTGCATGAACTTGGCATGTTCAAGCGAAGCGAGGGAAAGGTCGCAAACGACGTTCAACGAGTGACCGCCACCTGCTGCCCAACCGTTTACCGCTGCGATAACCACCTTGGGCATAGTGCGGATTAGCCTTTGTACTTCCAAAATGTGGAGTCTACCGGCACGAGCCGCATCGATCTGAGCTCGACGCTGATCCAGATCAGCCTCGACAGAAAAATCGGCATTATCGTTCTCGTACCGGTACCCATCGCGTCCGCGAATCCGCTGGTCACCGCCCGAACAGAAACCGTAACCACCATCCTTCGGGGAGGGGCCGTTTCCTGTCAAAATCACGGCTGCGACATCACCTGACTGACGGGCATGATCCAAGGTAATGAAAAGTTCGTCAACTGTTGCCGGACGGAACGCGTTGCGAACGTCAGGACGATCGATTGCAATACGAACTACCGGTAGATCGGTACCAGCTGGAGCTCCGTCAACCTCGCCGCGAGAGATTCCTCGGTGATAGGTGACTTCTTTTAAGCCCTCAAAACCAGGGATTTCTCGCCAGCGGGATGGATCAAAGGTGTCAGAAACAAAAGGCAACATACTCATGGGCACATTGTACCCAAAGAGTTACTTGGTTCGGTTGTGGGTGAGTCGGTAGAGGAAGGCTGCCATGGCGTCTCGTTTGATTGGGGTGGTTGGGCGGAATGTTTTGTCGGGCCAGCCGGTTGAGATTTTGGTTTGTGCGAGCCATTCGATGTGTCGTTTGAATAGGTCTCGGTTGGTGTCTTTGAAGGAGGCGTGAACGTTTTCGGCTGGTAGTGGTAGGGCGATGATGTCGGAGCTGACTTTGTTGGGGTATTTTTGGCTGAAGCGGTAGAGGAAAGCTGCCATGGCGTTTCGGTTTACTGGATCGTTTGAGCGGAAGGTGCCGTCGCCCCAGCCGCCGGTGATATTCATGTTTTTCATCCAGGTGATGGCTTTGGCAAATTGATGGTTTTTAGGGATGTCTTTAAATGGTGCCTTTGTTACATTGACTTTGGGGGAGCCTGCTAAGCGGTAGAGGAAGGCTGCCATGGCGCCGCGTTCGATGTTTAGCATGGGTCTAAATTCGGTGACTTTTGCTTCGTGTTTGGTTTTGGTGACTTTGCCGGTTTTTTGGTCTTTTTCGGTTTCGGTCCATTTTTTGGTTAGGCGCCAGCCGGTGGTGATTTTTTGGTCTTTGAGCCATTTGATTTCGCCGGCGAATTGGGTGTTGGCGTCAATGTCTGCGGCGATTTGGTAGAGGTTGCCTGCGGGGGAGGGGGCAACGTTCATGGCTCTGGTGATTTCGATTGGTTTGGCTTGGCGGTATTTGGGGGTGCAGGTGATGTTGGAGTTTGAGGGGAGGTTGATTTCGTATCCGGCTCGGGTTTTGGTGATTGGTAGGTTGGTGGTTTTCTTGTTTGCTTTGTTTTGGGCTTTGCAGTTCCAGCTGGTGATTAGGGTGCCTGCTTTGCCGCCTTTGGTGTTTAGTAGGTATTTGCCGGCTTTGATGGGTTTGCCTTTGGTGTATGCGGTTTTGGTGTCAAAGGAGGTGTTATTGGTGCGGTCAAGTGGCTCGAAGTGGTAGGTGTGGTTATCGTTTTTGGGACCAAAAGCAGAACGGATCACCAAATTAGAAGGACGAGCCCAATGCAAATGAATATTACACTTCACCGGCTTGTTCACCCCACGAGGAGCCATAAAACGTGCAGAGAAGCCAAAATTATTATGGGCAAATTTTGGATCATCAAGTTCCTGCTCGTCGAAGGTGAACCGGGTCTTACCATCGGTACAAGTAGCATCCTTAACAATCCAACTATCGCCACTATTTTTCATGCTGGGACCGTGCACATAAAAGCCGATAGAAGTTATAGCTTTCTTATTGTGCTTAAACACATGAGCAAGACCGTGCGTGTAGCTAGTGACTCGATCCCATTTCATGTTTAGTTCTTCTTCGTCCCCGTAGGCAATCGGACAATAGATTCCTTCAGCAACGCTGACTTGAACAGCCTTCTTAAGCTTAGGTCGAGGAATTGGGTCTGAGGTAAGTAACCAGTTGTAGGTAGTGTGGACACCACCAGCAGCAAATGTTTCCCATTGCTCAAAAGCTAGGCGTGCTTTGGTGCATTGGTCGTTCCAATCGTTTGCGGCTTGTGCCATGCTAACGGGTTGGATTGTTGCGCCTACTAGGGTGAGAGCAGCGAGAGCGGTGAGTTTGCGTTTTGTGATCATGGTGAAACCTTTCCCCGACGAAAATGTGACCTAAAACCCATGTTAGCCTAGTTGGCTTGCTTTTCTCATATGAGTAATCTTTGTAGTTTTTTTATTCCTTTAGCTTGTTTGTGGAGTCTAGAGAGCGTTTTGGTACAGAAAAGACTGGTGGGTGGGAAGCAGTTATTGTGCTTCCCACCCACCAGTTAGTTGAGCTAGTTCAGCCTTCGTTTACTTGACTCGGTTGTGGGTGAGTCGGTAGAGGAAGGCTGCCATGGCGTCTCGTTTGATTGGGGTGGTTGGGCGGAATGTTTTGTCGGGCCAGCCGGTAGAGATCTTGGTTTGTGCAAGCCACTCAATTTGTGGCTTAAAGAAATCTGAACCAGTGTCTTTAAAGGAAGCACGAACATTCGTGCCAGGTAGGGGAACCGAAATAATATCGGCACTAACCTTGCTTGGGTACTTAATCCGGAAGCGGTAGAGGAAGGCTGCCATGGCATTGCGATCGACGGGTGCATCTGAACGGAAAGTACCATCCCGCCAGCCACCAGTAATATCCATGTTCTTCATCCAAGTGATGGCCTTAGCAAACTGGTGGTTCTTAGGAATATCCTTAAACGGCGCCTTTGTCACATTGACCTTGGGGGAACCGGCTAAACGGTATAGGAATGCTGCCATGGCGCCGCGTTCGATATTGAGCAAAGGTCGGAACTCGGTGGCTTTTTCGGACTGTTTAACGCGAGAAATGACCTTCCCTTTCTCATCTTTAGTAATGACATCCCAAGATTTGGTGACGTGCCAGCCGGTAGTAATTTTGTTGGACTTAAGCCAGCTAATTTCGCCTGCGAACTGAGTCTTGGCATCTACGTCAACAGTCACGCCCGAAACTTTCAGCTGCGGAGGAACAGCAGCCTTCATAACTCGTTGAACGTTCTTTGGTTGAATCCTATTGAACTCGGGGGCGCAGAACACTTCAACATTAGAGGGCACATCCACTACCCAGCCAGAGCGAGTTTTAACTGTGGTGACAGGGAAACGATTTTGACCATTGCGGAAGCGTTTGGTGCAGCTCCACTTAGAAATTACATTGCCTGGGTTGCCACCACGAGCAGTAATTAAATATTTACCAGTTTTAATAAACTTCCCACGGGTATTTCTGGTGGTCGTATCGAGTGAGGCGCCATTACCTGGATCAACTGCCTCAAAGTGGTAAACATGCTGATCTTTATTTCCGAACTCAGAACGGATAATCATGCCAGCTGGGCGAGCCCAACGGAGTTCAACATTGCACTTTAGCGGTTTGGTAACTCCCTTAGGAGCTACATAACGTGCCAAATATTGTGAACGATTCTTGTTTTCTAGGGAGCGGGTTAGACTTTGTTCTTCCAGTTCGAAAGTTTTCTTCCCATCTGAACACTGCCCCTTGGTAAGCACCCAACCTTCTTTAGTATTGGTGGCTTTTTGCCCAGGAAGATCGAGGCTGAAAGAAGCCATGTGGTAAGGATTAAAAATTGGAGTACTAATACCATCGCTGAAAGTTACAGTTTTCCCGTACTGCATGGATCGTGTCTCTGGGCCCCCTGCTCCCATGTTGCAGAAACGAGTGCTTGGTCCACTAACAACATCAACATTCTTTAACGCGGGTGCTTTTGAACCGGGATCTTTAGTTAGTTTTACCGACACCTTGGTGTCAATGTATTTATCTGCCGCAAAACTATTCTTCTCGGCATTGAATCGAGACCTAGTGCATTGGCTACCCCAGCCATCCCAGTCGTCATAGTCAGCACGAGCAGTCGGAGGGGTGGCCACGAGGACGCTACCGACCACTGCTAACGTAGAAAAAGTAGTAAATAAACTGCGAGTGATGGTTCGGTTCATTGAACGCCTCCCGTAATAAGTGAAAACTTTCCTCAAATTTACCTGAGTTAGCCAAAATAAGCTGAAGAAAAAATACGTCTCAATCTCGACTAATTACTCACAATAGCTAGGTTTTTGTTGCAACCTGTGAGATTATTTGTTCCAAATCGACCTTTTAAAGATCGTTAATGTTTAACTTTAGGGAGTTTAGTTTTGGAAAAACCAAAAGCTTGGATATTGGGCCTGTCCGTTTTGACAGCAACCGCATTGGTTGGCGGCCCGCTAGTAGCTTCGGTTAGTTCAACCAATGGCCCATTGTCGTTGAGTCGTCCTGTGGTCTCCACTGGTGAGGCTACCTTCGAAGGCATTCCAGTGAGCGTTTCTACTGCCGCTGGCCCACTCTACACTCCCGTTACTGCCGCCAACCCAGAAGATTCGGTCGTGGTAAATGTTCCGACTGGAGAACCGGTACAGGTAGATTTACAGCCACAACCAGTTTCTCCTGCCGATGCTGAACGAATCAATCGTGAACTCGCCGAGCAGCGTCAGCGTGAGGAAGGCGAAGGCAAGGTCGACCTCGGCAAGCAAGCTGACGATGATCTGCCAAACCCGAATGAAACTGCCCGTGGCGTTAAGGTACGCGCAGACCTCGATGGGGGACCGAACGTGGTCGGTGCCGTTTGGCAACCAACCGACTCCAAGGTTCGAGTCACCTACCGTTACCGCAATAAGGAAGGCTGGTCGGACTGGAAAGATCTCTCCGATAACGGCGCAGATGGCCCAGATCGTGGCCGAGGACGTCCTGGTAGCGAACCAGCACCAGTAGCCGGAGCCGAAGAAGTTGAAATGATGCTCACGGTGCCCGCTGGTCAAGAACTGCCAAAAGATCCACGCGTAGCTCTAATCACGAATAAGAAGCCGGAAAAACCGGCAGAGCCTGCTCCAGCACCGCAGCCAGAAAAGCCAGCTGAACCAGCACCTGCTCCACAGCCAGAAAAGCCAGCGGATCCAGAGCCTGCTCCGGCACCGCAGCCAGAAAAGCCAGCGGATCCAGAGCCTGCTCCAGCTCCACAGCCTGAGAAGCCAGCCGAGCCAGAGCCGGCCCCAGCCCCACAAGAAGAGGAAAAGGGAAGCGCGGAAACTGGTACTGGTGCCAGCCAAAACGTTTCACTTGGAGACAGCGCTGCCGACCTCGGCCTCCAGACCCTGCTGGCAGCACCAGCAGCATGGAACGTCGCCGCGGCAGCTAACCCAGCCGATTTACTCAAGAACGATAGTTTCTTCCCCAAGGGTCCTTTCAAGGTAGAAACCCCGATGCCACGTATTCACAGTCGGGCAGAATGGGGCGCAAACGAACGGGCCATGTTCTGGACTCCGATCGAATACTCCACCGTCAAGGGTGCAATTGTGCACCACACCGACGGCACCAATAACTACACTCCCGAGCAAGTTCCTTGGTTGATTAGAAATATCTTCTACTTCCACGCAAACTCGCGTGGTTGGGGCGATATCGGCTACAACGTGATCGTCGATAAATATGGTCGGGCATGGCAAGGCCGAGCCGGTGACCTACGGAACCGCACCCCACAAGGGGCGCACGCCTACGGAACCAACAAGCAGACTTTCGGCATTTCCGTACTTGGAAACTACCACCACCAGCCTATTAGCCCGAAGGCTCGCAAGACACTCGTCGATATTCTTGCTTGGAAACTAGCCCAAAATGGTGTTGATCCGAAGACCAACATGACCCTCGTTGGCCACTTCCGTGGTCACCGTAGCCCACTAGTTACCAACACGATTTCAGGTCACCGCCAAGTTGGTTCCACCGATTGCCCAGGTAACTCCTTCTTCGCTCAGCTACCCGGTATTCGCGATGAAGTAGCTCGTCGTATCGACAAGATCACTGCCGGTCCATACGCTGACGTGCTCGTGGGTCATCAGTTCGAAGCCCCAATCACTTGGATGCGACTAAACCACTACGCACGAGGTTGGGCCGACGGCACCTTCCGTCCCATGGCACCAATCAGTCGTGAAGCCCTAATCGCCTTCATCTACCGCCTGTCAGGTGCAACTTCAACCGACACCAATAGTGGTTTTAGAGACGTGCCATCAAACTCCCTCTTCGCTAAGGAAATTACTTGGGCTAAACGCACCCATATTTCCACCGGTTGGGCTGATGGAACCTTCCGACCACAACAGCAAGTTACCCGTGAAGCGATGGCCGCATTCCTCTACCGACTCTGTAAGTCGAACGCTGAGCTATGCAACCAAAAAGCCAACACTATGCTGGAAAAGGTTTCAAAGCTAGAAGTTCCAGCAAAGCCTGAAGCTAAGAAACCAGTAACTAAGCCGACCGTCGAACCAAGCCCTGAAAAGCCAGTTCCAGCAAAGCCGGCGCCAGCAAAGCCGACTAAACCGGTACCTTCGAAGCCCGTTAAGCCAGCGCCTGCGAAACCTGCTCCGACAAAGCCGGCTCCGACTAAGCCGACTCCCGAAAAACCAGCGCCGACTAAGCCGACCAAACCGGCTCCGAAGCCTGTGCCAAAGCCGGCTCCAGTTAAGCCTGCACCTACTCCAAGCATTACCTTGGAACCAAAGAGCAGTCAGAAGTCTCTAAATAGCGCTGCCTTCGAGTTCGCTCCGGCAACCGTGATGGTGCAAAGCGCATCACGCGTTCCCACCGATTCCGAAATCGGTAGCTACGACATAGCAAAGATCCCGGAAAAGGTGCGGGCAAATATACTCAAGTACGGCACCACCCCAACAGTGGAAAAGTCGACGCCAGAGCCGAAGAAACCGGCACCGGTTAAACCGACCCCCAAGAAACCGGCTCCAGTTAAGCCTGCACCTGCAAAGCCGGCTCCAACGAAGCCTGCACCTGCAAAGCCGGCTCCAACGAAGCCTGCACCTGCAAAGCCGGCTCCGAAGAAGCCAGTACCGGTAAAGCCATCGCCGATGGTGCCACCGACTCAGCCTGCCAAGGAATTGCCGGCAACTCCAGAGCCAGTGGTTGAATACTTGCCACAGCAGATTTTCAAAGACGTTCGCGCACAGGATCTATTCGCCCGCGAAATCTATTGGATGAAGCTATCGGGTATCTCCACCGGTTGGGCGGACCACACCTATCGTCCAGGTGCCAACACCCAGCGTCAGGCCATGGCTGCCTTCCTCTACCGTTTGGCTACCGGCAAATAAGCTCAGCGTAGATTTTCGGTCGTGATAGGCGAAAGAAGCAAAGCTATCTAGTAACCTTGAACGCATGAAAACCTACCTGCTGAGACTATCTGCCGACCAAAGCGAAACCAAAGGAAACTGGCGTACCCTCCCCGAGACCCCAAATGCCACTGGGAACGAGGGGGAAACAACTCAGTTGCACGCCGAGGTCGAAAGCGTCCCAGTTTTCGCCGCAGGTCACCAGCTCAGTGGTGCCCTGACTGGTGCCAGACGCTGCATTGGCTCTCAACAGTTACAGCCTGACGGTACCTTTGCGTATGTGCCTTGCCGAACTGCTCGGATTATCACCAAAGGAAAGCAGTGCTTTCCCTGCTCAAGAGCAGACGAATCCCGACTTATTCATCACACGCCCAGGGAAAAAGCCTCACCTGCGTTGATTAAGTACCTTGACGTGCCACATTTCCTTTATGTGGCGGGATTTGCTGACGGCACCTGGAAAGTGGGCACCTCACGACTTGCTCGCGGGGAAAACCGCTGGGTAGAACAAGGAGCCGTGGTTGCCATTCGCGTCGCTCAATATGAAGACGGCTGGCAAGTACGAGCCGCTGAAGATGCCACCTCGACCAACCTCGACTTCACCCAAGCAGTTCGCTCAAGCCGCAAAGCCAAGAGCTTCCTGCCCCAAACCAGCCTGTCCGAACTAGTGCTTGCCGCCTGTGAAAAAGCCACCGAGGTAAAAAACTTCCTGCAAGGACAAGCTCCAGACGAAGAAATGGACCTCTTCGCCCCGCTCGCCCTCGGCAAGCAAAGCAGTCCAGAAACCAACCCAGAACTTGCCGGTGTCACCCCAGAACCACTAAACCAAGACTCCGCAGGTGCGAAACTATTCGCCGAAACCCTCAAAAATCAAGCGGCCAAAACAAACGGGAGAGCCACCGCCAACCAAGGCACAGAATGGGACTGGATTATAGAAAACCAGCTCGGTTGGGCAAACCCGGCGGCACAACCATGGCTAGACAAACCGCTAACGGCCCTGCCTAAAGGCACCCTGAACTACCCACAAACCTGGCAGATCGAGGCCGTTTTCGGACCCACCGCCATCCTGCGCTCGCTCGACGACGAACACGGAGAAGGGCAGGTCGTCGACCTCGGAGCCCTAATCAGTCAAGAATGGGAACTCAACCTTCCCGCCAGCCACTAGGAGCTATCACCGCAACTAGCAGGAGCAAGACATGAGCGAGCACAGCCAAAACCCCCCAAGCGCCAAACGACCCGAACAGGTCTACGCCACCACCTTCTTTGACAGCAACCAAATTCCGCAAAAACTAGCTGCTAAAGGGATCGACGCCATCGTGGCATGGCAAGTGCCCATGCGCGTTAAATTCCGCAGAATCTGGCTCAGAGAAGGAATCTGGCTGCACGGGCCAGCCGGTTGGGGAGAATGCTCGCCATTTTGGGACTACGACGCGGTCGAATCAGCACACTGGCTTGCCGCTGGACTCGAAACCGCCACCCTAGAATTACCCCTACCACAGCTAAACGCGATTCCACTCAACGTCACCGTGCCGGTAGTACCACCCGAACGAGCCGCCGAAATCGTGGCCAAATCCGGTGCCAGCACCGCCAAAGTGAAAGTGGCCGACCCTGGAAGTGACCTCGCCGCCGACGTCCAACGACTCGCAGCAGTGCGCGAAGCCATCGGCGACACCGGCAAAATCAGAATCGACGCCAACGCCGCCTGGGACGTATCCCAAGCAGTCAGCGCCATTGGCATTCTTAATCAAGCTGCCGGCGGCCTCGACTACGTGGAACAGCCCTGCCCCAGCGTCGCCGAATTAGCCGAAGTAAAACAAAAAGTGGGGGTGCGTATTGCCGCTGACGAATCAGTGCGCAGAGCCGAAGACCCCCTCGCTGTGGCCAAAGCCGGGGCCGCAGACTTGCTAGTGATTAAGGTCCAACCGCTTGGTGGTATCCGCCAAGCACTGCACATCTGTGAAGCCGCGCAACTCCCCGTGGTCGTATCCTCCGCCCTCGATGCGGCCTACGGCATTTGGGCCGGTGGCAGACTAGCAGAACAACTCGCCCTCAAAGGCCAACTCGATGGGGCCTGCGGTTTAGGTACCATGAGCCTGTTTACCGAGGACGTCCTCGGGCAAGCAAACCCATCCGACGGGGCCCACCTAAGCACCCAAAAGCCCGATTTCGACCCCATCTACCACCCCAGCGAAAACGGCCCCGAGCAGGTGCGCCACGAACTAAGAGAACGCTGGGCCACTAGACTTGCCGCCATGAGCCAAGCGTTGCCAGAACGCAGGTTTGGCAAACCATGAGCATGACCGGACGGTCGCAAACAGTCAATCAACCAGCAGTTGACGAACCCCAGAAAGTAGGAGCGGAAGTGGAAGACAAAACCACCCAAGCTGAAAATACCGGCGCACAACCTGCCTCGGTACAAGTCGCCACACAAGTGGTCGCTAGCCTCATCGCCAATGGCGTCACCGAGGTCGTAGTCTGCCCCGGCTCTCGCTCAGCCCCACTCGCTTACGCTCTTGCCGCCGCGGAAAAAGCCGGCCGGATCAACACCCACATTTGCACCGACGAACGAGGAGGCGCCTTCTACGCCCTCGGCCTATCGAGGGCGGCCCGGGACCTCGGCCAGAACCAAGCAAATGGGTCGACCGAAAGCGAGCAGCAAGCACCTGTAGCGCTGGTAATGACCTCAGGCACCGCCGTCGCCAACCTGCACCCAGCGGTACTCGAAGCAACCCACTCGCAGGTGCCCTTGCTAATCCTTAGCGCCGACCGGCCCGCCTACCTGCGCGAAACTGGAGCCAACCAAACCACCCAACAGCCCGGCCTGTTCGGGGCTGCCCCGGTTTGGGAGTTCGATGTTGATGCGGGCTATCCGCCGGCTCAAATCCCTGCGTTAGTGGCACGCGCGATCGCCGGAGCAAATGGCACTCTTTCAAACCAGCCAGGGGTAGCGCACCTCAACCTCTGTTTCGACACCCCGCTAGTGCCAAACGGGGAAATCACCATCCCAGAACTGGCCAGTGCCGGCCTGCCAGCCAGCCCGCAACCTTTCACTTTGCCTCGTCCCATGTTGGTCAACCGAGGCCGAGGACGACTAACGGTTCCGACCAACGCTGTGGTTATTGCCGGCGATGGAGCGGGCCCAGAAGCCGCCTACCTAGCCGCCAAACTCGGCCTACCGCTAATGGCCGAACCATCTTCCGGGGCGCGTGGACACGGCCTCGAAGCTGAATACCGTACCTTGTGGGATGCGGACCCGTGCCTCAGCGACTACCAAAGTGCGATTGGACTGGGGGGAAAGCTAACCGAGCTGGCGAAAAAAGTTGAAACCGTGGTGGTGCTTGGTCATCCCACACTTTCGCGACCGATTACGGCCCTAATGGCTCACGCCCAAAAACGTATTGTGGTCACCAACTGGGCTACCTGGAATGGCAGCCTACAACCCGGCGACGAAGTGCTGACTCTTACTGAAGTGCTTGCCAGCGTGGCAGGAAGCATGGGCGTAGCCGGAGGGGAAACAACTCACGATGTCGTCAAGGCGAGTGGGGGAGCTTCCGGTGGAGACGCAGCCGCCAGCGATACCTCATATAACGATTCCTCAGAATCCATGCACAACGACTCCCTTTTAGTGGCTCGTCCAGAAAAACGCGAATGGCTCGTAGCTTGGCAACAAGCCAGCCTAGCAGCGCTGCCACGCCAACTGTGCGGGGTTAGTGAACCATTAACGCAGGATCGCACCGAACTAACTAGGGAACTCGTGGCCGCCCTACTTTGGCAGCAAGCTAGTTGGGACGGCCTGCCGCTAATCGTTGGCGCATCAAGTGCCATCCGCGTGATGGACCGAGTAGCGGGCGCCCTCGGCCAGCAAAAACTAGGCACCCAAGAAATCATTCCTGCCGGCCCTGCTCCAATAGTTTTTGCGAACCGAGGCTTAGCCGGCATTGACGGTACCCTCGCTACCGCCGCTGGCATTGGCCGCCACGTCGGGGCGGGCGTGCGAGTTCTCGTCGGAGACTTAACTTTCTTGCATGACGCCATGTCGCTGCTGCCTACCTTCGCCCTCGGGCAAGACGGGCAGCGAGTCCCGATGCAAGTTGTGGTTTGGAATGACGAGGGCGGAGCGATCTTCGCGGGACTGGAACACCAACAAGCTCCAGCCGAACTATTTGACCGTTACTTCCGCACCAAACAACGTTTCAATTACCAGCATTTTGCCGCCGCAGTCGGGGCGAAATACGAAAAAGTAACCAACCCAGCAGAGTTAACTCGGTTGACGAACTGGGATGGGCAAACCACAGAAATTATGGAAATTGTCTTGCCGTGGCCAGGGGAATAGAACTACCCTCTAGGCAAAAGGTAACGATTATGTAACAATAGGTAACGAATTGATAACAAACTTGTTTATTTGGAGAGCCAAAGATGAATGAAGAACTGAACCAGAATGGAGGGTACCGGCCTAACGAGTCGTCAGCCGACACCAACCCCTACGCACCCCCGGCTCAGGGACAAAATCAAACGGGAAATACCGAACAAAATCATTCGGCCCAAGCAGGTTACCAGCCAACCCAACCTCTCAATGAGGCAGGGGAGACGCGTTTTGGCGGAAATGAAGGTTCAGCTCCGATGGGAAGCGGGGAAAACCGTAACTACGCCCCTGCCAGCCAAAATAATGGTTATGGAACTAGGCCCACGTCCGGCCAAGGGAATAACGATTCTGCCAACAATCAAACTGTGAACCTAAACCAAGGCCAGATGCCTACCCAGAATCAGTACCAGGCAAATGGTAACTACCAGCAGAACAACTCGAACCCTTACGCCCCACAAAACTCGAACCCCTACGCTCCCAACTACGGGGCGACCCAAGGGGGCTATCGGGCAGGGGCACAGAACGGTTATGGAAACGGTGGCACCCAAGGCGCATACACCAGCTCATATGCTGCCCTAAACGTTCCCGCCCGCGAGGCCAAAAAGCCAAAAGTTAAGCGTCCTGCGCGCCCTGTCACTTGGCGTTCACTCACCGGAGCCATGTTGGCGGCAGTGCTGCTCTCTAGCGGGATGACTGTTGGTGGTCTCTACGCGGGTGGGTACCTCGGAGGTAACACCACCTTTATCTCTGAAGGTAACTACAGTGATAAGACTGCCGAGGTCGCTCCAGTAGTTGAATCTCAAGCCGCCACCGCAGACTGGAAAGCGGTAAACCAAGCAGTAGGTAATTCGGTAGTCCTAATCGCGGTCAAAGGCCGCGGGGGAGCTGATACCGGTTCTGGCGTCATTATTGACAAAGACGCCCACATTCTAACCAATTACCACGTCGTTGCGGCCGCCCAAAACGGCGGACAGATGATGGTAACTCTTGCGGATTCCCGCATGTACGAAGCCACAGTGGTCGGCGTCGATCAAAGCACGGACCTAGCAGTGATCAAACTAGTCAATCCACCCAAGGACTTAACGATCGCTCGTCTAGGTAACTCCGATAACCTCCAAGTCGGACAGCAAGTTGCTGCGATTGGCGCGCCACTGGGACTGAAATCTACGATGACCACTGGCATTATTTCTGCCCTTGATCGTCCTACCGTGGTTCAAGATCAAAATATCTTCGATAACGGCGGTGTGGTCACGAATGCCATTCAAGTAGATGCTTCAGTCAACCCGGGTAACTCTGGTGGCCCACTCTTTGATGCGCAGGGTCGAGTCATTGGAATTAACTCGTCGATCATGTCCCTTTCTTCGGGACAGAGTCAGGCTGGGTCAATCGGTTTGGGGTTTGCAATCCCGGTTGATTTAGCCCGAAAAGTTGCCCAAGAAATCATTAAGAGCGGGCAAGTCCAGCACGCTCTCTTGGGTATTCAAGTCGCTCCCAGTGGAGCAGAGGTGAACGGGACACTACGTACTGGTGCGGTCGTACGGAAAGTGACCCGGGAATCCAAGTTTGGCGCCGCCGGTTTGCGGTCGGGCGACGTCATCTTGTCGATTGATGGAAAACCTGTCGTCGATAACGCTTCACTGGTTGGTTACGCTCGCCGTTACTCTCCTGGCGACGAGGTAACCCTTCAGGTTGCTCGCAATGGCAAGGTCCTAGCCATTAAGGCAGCCATGATTGCTGATAACAACTGATATCAGTCTCTCCTAGTGCAGACCCCCGCTAGCCTCGGCTAGCGGGGGTCACAGTCTATTAAGTGAAAAATTAGCGAACGTCCTCGTTAATCCCTAAAACTTGGCGCATCAGGCCCATTTTGCGTCCGGTTTCGTCCCACTCATGCTGAGCAGTAGACGAAGGCATAATGCCTGCCCCAGCCAAAAGCCGCCAACGGCTAATCTCGGGGGAGTGAGCATCTGCCAAACCGTCCTCGTCCAAAGTCTGCGCACAACGCAAAGCCAAATTCCACTGGCCATCCCCGTTGGGCAAGACGTAACCCACCGGACCGGTGAAATTCTCGCGAACAATCGGATCAAACTCGGCAATCAGCTCAGCTGCGGCCTCACGCGGTTTCCCACAAACTGCGGCAGTTGGGTGAAATACCTCGGTAATGGTCGAAACGTCTGAACCCTCGCCCACCTGGCCAGTAATAGTCGACTGCAAGTGATCCACATTGGGCAGCGACAAAATGGAAACTTCGCCAGCTTGTGCCCCCTGTACCCCAGCTTCATTGAGCTTTGAAATTACCGATTCGCGGGCAATCTCGTGTTCTCGTACCTCTTTGGGGTCGTTGAAAAGTTCCTGGCCATGCCCCGGTAGGGAAGTGCCCGCCAAAACGCGAGCCGCAAAATGCCCGGCACTAACCTGTGCCAAAACTTCTGGGCTGAGCCCAACCAAATCGCCGATCGCAAAAGCCCAACCGCGAACATCCTGACAGCGCTGATCCGGATCGGCCAACAAGTCGCGAGTCAAAGCACGCACGTCCACCCCAGTTTCACAGGCAAAAGACTCGCTACGCGCCAACACTACCTTCTCGGCTCGGCCGGCACGCAAAGCGGAAGTTGCGCCCTCGATAGAGCCTTCCCAAGCGGCAAAATCAACCTCTGGAGCGAGTCGGTGCCAGCCCTTACCGTCGCTTGCCACTCCTTGGGCTCCTAATGGGTAAGGATGCTGGCCGAGGACGCCAATGCGTTGCAATACTTCGGTCGCTAACGCCTGGGCGTCCTCGTGCCAAATCAAAAAACTATGCAAGTGCGGCACCCCAATGAGTGCCACCTGCGGCACTTCTAAGCGACCACTAGCTTTCGAATCAAATGGAAAAGCCCCCAAAGCCGCCAATAAAAGCCGAGGATCTTCCCGAAACTGTGGAGCAAGATTAGTTGGCGCCAGCGCGGTGTCTCGTTCCACCGCCACGTCCGCAGCTCCCAAAGGAGACCCCGGCACCCACGAAACCTCGGCCTCGTTCGCCCACTTTCGGTACGCGGCACTAGCCTCGCTCAAAGTGCCACTAAAACTTTTCGAAAGCCCTACCCCGACCACGCAAACGCCGCGGCCCACCCAAACTTTGGGGCGCAAACCAGGCGGCAACACGCTCAAAGCGGCCTGCCCCCAAGGTTGAGCCATGCCCGTCGGGACTTGCCCAACGCCGTACCAAGACGGGGGAAGAGCAAGTTCGGTCGCATAAAACTGGGTGCGCTTAGTGGTATTCATCGCCAAATATCCTATGCTATTGTTGCTCACCTTAGCTATCAGGGAAGATATAACCGTGAAAGAAAACATGGAACCCACCGCAACTGTCAGTGACAAGGACCCGAATCAAGTCGCTAAAATGTTCGACTCGATTGCTCCGAACTACGACCTCGCCAACGACCTAATGACCTTCGGAATGGACCGAGTCTGGCGGCGAGCAGTGCGTCAAGCCCTCCGCTTGCGCCCTGACGAGGACGTCCTTGACCTCGCTGCCGGGACCGGCACCTCCAGCGCGGACCTCGCCACCACCGGCGCCCGCGTAGTCGGTGGGGACATTTCCACCGGCATGCTGGCCGTAGCTCGCAAGGCCCACCCCGAATTGGAATTTATCGAGGCCGATGCCACCAACCTAGATCTACCAGACAACAGCTTCGATGCGGTGACCATTAGCTTCGGTTTGCGCAACGTTAACGACACTCAAGCGGCGCTAAAGGAAATGCTTCGAGTAACCAAGCCAGGCGGCCGCATCGTTATTTGCGAGTTCTCGCAGCCACCATTTAAGCCTTTCGCCTTAACCTACCGCTGGTACCTTAAGAACGTCCTCGGTCGACTAGCCGGACTAGTGCAGTCCAATGACTCGGCCTACGATTACTTGGCAGAGTCCATTCTGGCCTGGCCAGATCAGGCCGAGCTTTCCCAACTGATGTACGAAGCAGGCTGGAGCCAGGTCGGTTTCCGCAACCTCACCGGCGGCATCGTGGCGCTACACCGCGCCGTCAAACCAGTCGAAAACAACTGATTCGAACGCTTTAAGTAGGAAACATGTCCGCCATGCTCGTCGCCTCGCCTTTGCTCACCGTCTTCCTCGTTGTGGCCCTCGGGGCTGTGGTGGGAGCGATTAATTTCGGGCCCCTACGTTTTGGCGCAGCAGGCGCACTTTTTGTGGGCCTATTTGTTGGTGCCATGCTTCCCGAATCCGCTCATGGCCTCGACATGGTCAAAACCCTCGGCCTAGCCCTGTTCGTTTATATGGCCGGCCTTTCGGCGGGACATACTTTCTTTCGCGACCTGAAAACTCACGCCAAGTTCTTGACCATTAGTGTCGGGATTTTGATTGCCACGGCGGTGGCGGTGGTCTTTGCCGGTGAAAGTATGGGGCTCAGCCGTTCGCTCACCCTTGGCCTGTATGCCGGTGCTTTGACCACCACCCCGGCTATGGCCGCAACCACCACTGGTGAGGGAGCGAAAGCTGCCGCTGAAACTGGTGTGGGTTACGCCCTCGCATATCCCATTGGCGTGATTATTGCGATCGCCCTCGTGGCTTTGATCGTTAATCGTGACTGGCCCGGTAAAGGCGACCAGCCCCCGCAGAATGACAAAGTAATTCGCGCTATCACGGTGGCCGTAAAACATGAAATTCCAGTGCGTGAAGTTCCCGGATTTGCCGAGGACGAACTGCTCATGTCCTATCTGCGCCGCGGAAAAGTGACTCGCGTAGTGGCTCCAGGTGAAACCCTGTTCCCTGGGGACTTAATTGTGTTTGTGGGTGATGATGAAGCCCTTGCAGCTGCCGTAAAAGTTACCGGTGAAGAACTTGATGAGCATTTGGCAGATGACCGCAGTGAAGTTGAAGTTCAGCGTTTGGTGATTTCGAATCCAGAGCTCGCTGGTCGCACCGTAGCCTCAATGAACCTGGCCGGAAAATTTGGGGCGGTAGTTACCCGTGTTCGCCGTGGTGATACTGAACTTTTGGCTGTCGCTGATTTGGAGCTAGAACTTGGCGACGCCGTGGTGGCTGTGGCTCGGCGCAAGGAACTCGATGCCTTGACCCGCTATTTCGGAGACTCCCAGCTAAAGATTTCTCAGGTGGGTGCCATTCCGATTGGGATTGGCATGGTGCTTGGTTTGGGCCTCGGCCTGATCCACTTCCCGCTCCCTGGTGGCTCTTTTACTATGGGTAGTGCCGCAGGGCCGCTGATTGTGGGGATTTTGTTGGGGGCGCTGGGGCGTACTGGCCCGCTAGTTTGGGTGCCGCCGCAGGCGGCCGGCCTCGTTATTCGCCAAATTGGCTTGTTGCTCTTCCTATCGACGATTGGTCTGATTTCAGGACCTGCTTTCGCTGAGCAGGCAGTCACCATGACTGGTGTCAAGGTCGGGATTCTTGGTGCCGGAGTAGTCCTAATGGTGTCACTAGGTGTCATGCTCACCGGTTGGTTGATGGGGCACTCGGCGCAACGCACCGCCGGTTGGATTGCCGGGGTAATCGGGCAGCCCGCGATTTTGTCTTACGCGCAAAGCCGCAGCGACGACGATCGCATCGAAAATGCCTACATGGCATTATTTGCTTTAGGGATGGTAGTGAAGATTCTAATCACCCAGATTGCGTCTGTGCTTTAAGTCCCGGGTGGAATCCTTGCGTGAGCAGTGAGACAATAGCCCAGTAAGTGTGACTTTTTCACACCCTCTCATTGTAAAACCAAGGAGGCTCCTGTGGAGTTGAGTTTTAATCGTAAACTGTTGGGAACCATTGTGGGCGCGATTGGCGTGCTCTTGTTCCTCTTTTCTGACCTCGGAGCAGCCTTCGGTGCTCCTTTCTCTGGCCGTTACGGCTTCCTAAATGCCCTTCAGCCAAGTGGCGCATTCTCCCTTTTGTGGTTGATCCTTTGCCCACTAATGATTGCTTTCCTAGTTTGGTTGTGGATCCCATTCAAGGGAGCTGACCACTTGAAGCCAGCTCTCTGGTGGCCAGTTCCGGCACTTTTCCTCATTTTGGGCTTGGCTCAGATGATTTCCGGTGCTTACTGGACCGCCTTCCTCGTGCGGATTGTTGCTCTGATTTTGGCTGCTATCATCCTGATTACTTTGCCTCCACTACGTTTGGACAAGCAGCCAGCACGTCCTTGGATCACCGGTTTACTGGACATCCTTTTGGCTGGTTTGACCGCTTGGTTGCTAGTTTCGGTGATGTTGAGCTTGTTCGCACCGCTCACCCTTGCCGGCCGTTACTTGGTTGTGCGCATCCTTTTGGGCGTTATTGCTATGACTCTATTGGGTGCGGCTTTCATCGTCCTCGGTCGCATCACCGGTGACCACCTCACCTTCTACGTCGTAGGCGTTTGGCTCTTCTTCTGCTTGATGGTTTCCAACTGGTTCTACGCTGGTGGCCTGGTCTTCCTTGGCATTTGGTCGCTGTTGGTAGGTGCCGCTTTGGCTATCTACACTTTGAACCTCTGGCGCAAGCACAAGCTAGCGCTCTGAGCTCAGTCCACTATTGGTAGGCAATTTTGGATTTGCTAAATAAGATCCCCTAGTTTGCTTGCCGAGGACGGTTAAGCGCTCGCTTAACGGCAATACTTAAGGGTGTGGGTCCCAACCAAAACGGTTGGGACCCACACCCTTTTATAAAGCTAAGGCTAGTCTCAGGCGCGGTACACGTTGGTTTCGCGTAGTTCGAAGCCACATGAGCGGTAGAGACGGTTGGCGGCTTCGCGCGAGGGGCGAGAAGTCAAATCTACAGTCTTGGCGCCAACTTCCTTGGCGTAGGCGGTAGCGGTTTCAACTAGCTGGCGTCCAGCGCCCTGGCCGCGAGCTTCGGAGTCTACTACGACGTCCTCGATCCAAGCGCGAGTACCGGTAGGAATCTTGAAGGTTACCAAGGTGAGCATACCCAGAATTGGGCCGGCGGCGGTGGTGTCGGTGCCGGCGTCGGCCTGGGATAGGTCTGGTTCCCCGCGGTAGACGAATAGGTACACGTCAGGCTGGTCGACCAGTTCGCTAATTTGGTTGAAGTCGAGTGCTGGGGCGCTCGAAGAGAGTTGTGGAATGAGGCGTTCAAAAGCCTCTACTAGTTCGTTGCTGGCCTGATCAATCAGTTCGATGGTCATGGATTATTTCTCCTCTTCGCTTTCGCTGGGCATATCCGGAACGGAATTTGGGTCGGTTACTGCATCTGCCCCAGCTGGTAGTTGCGGGAAAGATTCAGGAAGTTTCTCTTGTAAGTCTAGTTCCTTTAGCAGTGCTTTGGCTGCTAGGGGACCGGTAATGACATCTTTTTCGTCCAGCTCGCCGTGAGCTTCGGCTTCGAGACGTTCGTGCAAGTGTTCGACCACGGCCACACGATCTTCGTTCACACGGTGAGCGATTTCTTCCCAGTCGCTGCCTGGGAACATGCGGGCGGCACGGTGTGCCAACTTTTCGGTGGCGATCTGTGCGTGAGTCATCATCGCCGCTAGTTCCTGGCGTTGCTTGAGTGCAGTCGCCTTGGTTTCTTCATCCAAGCTTTCTGGGTCGACCTCGTTGGCTTCTAGCTGGGCGAGGGCGGCCTGGTGTAGCAACTTGCGGGTAGTTTCGACTGCTTCACGAGCTTCGTGAGCCTTCTGCTCGGCGGCGCGCACCTTCGTGTCGTCAGACTTTTCGGCGTCCTTCTTTGAATCCAGCATGGAGCCGAGCAGCGGCATGATGAGCACGGAGGCGGCCCCAGCCACCACTAGGGTGGAGGCGGTAGAGGGTTCCATTACGCCCGAGTCTTCGGCCACCTGGGTGACCGCGACAATCATCGGCAGGGAGGTGGCGCAGTAGGTGGCGATTCGCAGGGACTGGCGAATGCGAGTGAAGAACTTGGTGTCGAGTTCTAAGAAGGCAGCTAGGAAGACTGGAGTACCGCGGACCACCATCAGGAGGCCAACGAAGACCATGGCAGCCTTCGGGTTTTCGATAATGCCGCCGAGTTCAAGGTGAATCCCGGTGGTGACGAAGAAGATGGGGATGAGGAAGCCGTAGCCGATCCCGTCCAGTTTTTCTTCTAGTTCGCGGCGTCCCTGGGGGAGTGCCTGGCGCACGATGAAGCCGGCAGCGAAGGCACCGAGGACCACATCGAGTTCAAAGATGGAAGCGACGGTAATCAAGCTGACCAATAGCAGAACGGTCAAACGAACTGTGGTTTGGGCGGTTGATTCGGCACCGAAGTGGATGAACTTGATTAGCTTTTCCCCGGCTGCCTGGGCGCGTCGTGGAATTAGACCGATCACAATGGCCAAGCCTAAGAAGACTGCCACGAAAAGCAGGTTCAAAGCGGTGCCGCGAACACCAAGTAGGATTGCCATGGCGAGAATCGGGAAAAGTTCACCGATGGTGCCGTGGTTGATAATCGATTTGCCAATCTTGCTTTCTAGCATGCCGCGATCTCGCAAGATGGGAATCAGCGTACCGAGGGCGGTGGCGGTCATGGCTAGAGCCACGGCAAATCCTTGGGATGAGAAGGCGTTAACGTTTGGCATGACGACAGTAACTGCCAGTGCCAGAGATGCTGAGAGGAACCAAGCGCCGGCAGCTAGTTTGCCGCTGCGACCTTTCAGTCCGTGAACATCGACCTCGTAACCTGCTAAGAGGAAGAGGAAAGAGAGGCCGAGTTCGCGCAATAGCTCAATCTCGTTGCCAGTGTGGGCGATGTTTAGTACTTCGGGGCCGATGATGATCCCACCGATGACCAAGAGAACAGACTCTGGCATCAGGTTTTTCGGTACTAAATAGGAAATAACTGGGGCGATAGTGGAAACCGCTACGATCGCCAGTAGGGAGACGAAAACGTGACTCATGGGGTCTATTTTTGCAGGTTTTGGTCCCAGAATGCGTTATTGTGTGGCACGTCACCGTGTTTGACCTTTTGGCTGGGAATAAACCGTCCCCAAGCAAGGTTGAGTTAAGTAGACTCAAGTTTGACGAAATAAAACTTGACACGACCCCGCTCAACCTGCATTATTGAGTCTGTGAGGCTCAACTTGCAGCTAGGCTTCAAGTGGGTCAGGAAAACTTAAACATGAAAGAAGGAATTGACATGGCACGTGCAGTAGGTATTGACCTAGGTACTACAAACTCAGCTCTCGCTGTACTAGAAGGTGGCGAACCCACCATCATCGCAAACGCAGAAGGTATGCGAACCACTCCTTCCGTCGTTGCATTCGCCAAGGATGGCTCCGTCCTCGTTGGTTCGGTAGCAAAGAACCAGGCTGTCTCCAACGTTGACCGCACCATCAGCTCCGTCAAGCGCCACATGGGCACTGACTGGACCTTCGGGGTAGACGACAAGAAGTACACCCCACAGGAAATCTCCGCTCGTATTCTCTCCAAGTTGAAGGCAGACGCCGAATCCTACTTGGGTGAACCAGTAACCGACGCAGTGATTACCGTTCCCGCATACTTCAACGACGCAGAACGTCAGGCAACTAAGGATGCCGGCCAGATCGCTGGCTTGAACGTACTACGTATCGTGAACGAACCAACCGCAGCCGCTTTGGCCTACGGCCTAGAAAAGGGCAAGGGCGACGAACTCATCTTGGTCTTCGACCTCGGTGGCGGTACCTTCGACGTCTCCTTGCTAGAAGTTGGCAAGGACCCAGAAGACAACTTCTCCACCATTGAAGTTCGCGCCACCAACGGTGACAACCGCCTCGGTGGTGACGACTGGGACAACCGCATCGTCGAATGGTTGGTCGAAAAGATCAAGGAAGAATCCGGCGTTGACGTCTCCAACGTCAAGATGTCCATGCAGCGTCTACGCGAAGCTGCTGAACAGGCCAAGAAGGAACTTTCCTCGGCTACCACCACCAACATCTCCCTACAGTTCATCGCAGCTAACGAGAATGGCCCAGTTTCCCTCGAAACCACCCTTTCTCGCGCCAAGTTCGAAGAAATGACCAAGGATCTGCTCGAACGCACCAAGAAGCCGTTCCATGCAGTAATCGCCGACGCCGGCATCAAGGTTTCTGACATCGACCACGTTGTCTTGGTTGGTGGCTCCACCCGTATGCCAGCTGTCACCGAGGTCGTTCGCGAACTCACCGGCGGCAAGGAACCAAACAAGGGCGTAAACCCTGACGAAGTAGTCGCCATCGGCGCTGCTTTGCAGGCAGGTGTTATCCAGGGTGACCGTAAGGACGTTCTCTTGATTGACGTGACCCCACTATCCCTCGGTATCGAAACCAAGGGTGGCTTCATGTCGACCTTGATCGAACGTAACACCGCAATCCCAACCAAGAAGTCTGAAATCTTCTCCACCGCGGAAGACAACCAGTCCTCGGTAATGATTCAGATCTTCCAGGGTGAACGTCAGTTCGCAAGGGATAACAAGCAGCTCGGCATGTTCGAACTATCGGGCATTGCTCCAGCTCCTCGTGGTGTCCCACAGATTGAAGTTACCTTCGACATTGACGCCAACGGCATCGTCCATGTTTCCGCTAAGGACAAGGGCACCGGTAAGGAACAGTCCGTTACCATCACCGGCGGCTCCTCCTTGCCAAAGGAAGACATCGAACGCATGGTAGCTGAAGCTGAAGCACACGCGGAAGAAGACAAGAAGCGTCGTGAAGAAGCCGAAGTTATGAACCAGGGCGAGCAGACCTCCTACCAGATCGACAAGCTCGTGAAGGAAAACGAGGAAAAGCTCCCAGCAGACGTAGTCTCCGAAGTTAAGGAAGCTAACGACGCCCTCAAGGCCGCTATGGAAGAGAAGGACGTAGAAAAGGTTAAGACCGCTCTGGCCGACCTCAACGAGAAGTCCCAGAAGATCGGCCAGGCCCTCTACGCCGCCGCTCAGGAAGAAGCAGCCACCGCAAACGCTGGCGAAGGCGAAGCCACCGGCGCTGACGACGACGTAATCGACGCAGAAATCGTCGACGACGAAGAAAAGTAAGCGCTAACTAACGCCTAACGCAAAATTTCGGGGGCCGAGGTCGGGACACGGATTCCGCCCTCGGCCCCCGAAAACATAGGCCCAAAAAACTAGCCGAGGCGACCGGAAAAGTTGCCAAGCATTAGACTTGAGCTAGTTTTGAGCAAGCACAGCCGACGCAAACGCGTTTGAAAGAGGAAAAATGACAGACCAAAACTTTGAGCCTAACGAGGACGAGCAGGCAACTAGCGACGCCCAGTCTGAAAACGAACAGCCGCAAACCTCAAACGAGGCCGAAAGCCCCCTCGGTGAGGATATCGCCCAGGAAGCCCAAGCCTGGTTGGCCGATCAAGCCGAAAACGGGGAAGCAGCAGGCGAAGGTGAAGAAGATGGGGCAGAGGAATCCGAAACCGATCCTCGCGATGCCAAGATCGCCGAACTAGAAGACGAACTTGCTCGCACTCGCGCCCAGCTCTACAACACCACAAATCAATACAACAACTACGTCCGTCGCTCCAAGGAGCAAGAGAAAGCTAAGGTGGAAGAAGGCAAAGCCGACGCCGTCGCCGCTCTTTTCTCCGTCATGGACGACATTCACGCAGCACGCAGCCACGAAGAAATCACCGGCCCATTCGCCGGCATCGTGAACAAGCTAGAAGAAACCTTCACCAACAAACTCGGGGTAGAAATCTACGGGGAAGTTGGCGACGTTTTCGACCCAGCCATTCACGAAGCATTGATGGCCCAGGAAGCAGACGTCACCGAACCAGTGGTGGGTCAAGTCTTCCAGCCTGGCTTCAAGCTCGGGGAACGAGTATTGCGCCCAGCTCGCGTAGTAGTACACAATCCAGCCTGAAAACTAAGGAAAGACCTATTAACCAACAGCAAGAAAGGGGTGAGCTTTCATGAGTACACAAGACTGGTTTCAAAAAGACTTTTACACCGTACTGGGAGTAAAAAAGGACGCTGACGAAGCCGAAATCAAGAAGGCTTACCGGCGACTAGCCCGCAAATACCACCCAGACAAGAACCCAGGTGACGCCAAAGCCGAAGAAAAATTTAAGGAGATTTCTGAAGCATATCAGGTGTTGTCTGACCCAAAAGAGCGGCAGCAGTACGACGCGATCCGACAGATGGCGTCCGGTGGCGCCCGTTTCACTTCGGGGTCGGCGGGTTCAGCCGGCGGCTTCGAAGATCTGTTCGCTTCGGGGTTCGGGGCGCCGGGCGGTGGATTCGGCGGCCAGCGCGTTCGCTTCGGCGGAGGCGGCGGCGGGGCCGGGGACGTCTTCAGTAGCATCTTTGAAGCTTTCGGTGGCGGCGGCGCCCGCAGCGGCGGCGGCTTCAACTTCGGTGGCGGAGCTCCTGGCTTTGACCCCAGCGCTGCTTTTGGCGGCGGGGGCGGTTTCGGTGGCGCTAGCGCCCCGAAGGGAACCGACCTCAAGGGGGAAGTAAAGCTAGACTTCAAACAGGCCTTCTTTGGCTCCACCCAGAAACTAACCGTCGACGGCAAGAGCTTCAACGTGAAGATTCCCGCCCGCGTCAAAGACGGCCAAAAGATCCGTCTGCGCGGCAAAGGTCGGCCCAGCCCACAAGGTGGTCAGCCAGGTGACCTGATCGTGACCGTGGGCTTGAAAAAGGACCCGGTTTACGTGATCGAGGGCGACAACCTAGTCGTGAAGGTACCGTTGCGCTTTGACGAGGCCGCCCTCGGCGCCCAAGTTGAGGTGCCGCTACCTGATGGCGCCACCGTCAAACTCAAGGTTCCACAGGCCACCAGTTCCGGCCAGCGCCTGCGGATCAGTGGGGCAAAGGCCAAGGACCTGATGGGTAACAAGGGGCAACTCTTCATGGAAGTTACCGTGGTCAACCCGGCAGAAATGCCTCCGGCAGCGATTGACGCCGCCAAGGCATTTGCCGAGGCGATGGCGGACTTCAACCCACGTGACGGCCTCGGCCAGCACTAAAAACTAGAAAACAAGGAGCAAGGCAATGTCCGAAACACTTTATGTCATTTCGGTGGCAGCCGAGCTCGCTGGCATGCACCCGCAAACCTTGCGGCAGTACGACCGGCTGGGCTTGGTCAAGCCACGCCGCACCATGGGGCGCGGACGTCGATACACGGAAACCGACGTCCGCACCCTGCGCCGGGTGCAGCAACTCAGCCAAGAAGAAGGTATTAACCTCGCCGGGATTAGACGCATTCTCGATTTGGAACGTCGACTCGAACGGGCCGAACGGCAACTGCGACAGGTCGCCATGGAACAGGCTCGGGCTGCCCAACGTCAACCACGCGTTTTCGCGGCGGATGCTTCGGGTCAAGTTTACGAGACCGCTTTCGGGCGCGAAATCAAGCAGGTTTGGCGATTACTGCCCCCAGGGCGCGACTAAATCGCTAAACTATTGGAAACACGGCGGCATTGTCAGGGAAGAAAGCTGACCAGGAAGGACAACTAATGGCTTTAGGAAACGATCACCCCAGCACTGATCTGCCCGGCGGTAATCAGCCCGGCGGCCCAGAACCGGTCGGTCAGCCCGAACCCGGAACTCCACAGCCCGGGCCGAGCGCGCCTCAGCCAGGTGAACCTACCGATGGGGCGGAACCTACTCGTTTTCCTTCCCGCCGGTCTCGGCGTCAAAACCAGCCCGAAAATGAGGTTGTGGGTGTTACTCAGATACCGCAAAAAGAACTCGATGACGAAAAGGCGCAAAACGAGGCCGAAGAAAAGGTTGACGCCAACGGTCGGCCACAGCCGCGTTACGGGATCCGGCTAAGTGACGAGGAACGAGCACGCCTGAAGGCACAGCGGGAAGCAGAGCGCCCCAAGGAAGAGGCTAAACCAGAAACCGGTCGCGGTTTTAAATCCGCCGGTTTTGCCGGACGCCGTCCCAGCCCAGTGAAAGAAACTCGGCCGGAAGAAAAGCCGAAGCGTGGCTTTAACCGTCCAGTTCAGGGGCAAGAAGATAATCCTTATCGCCTGAACCAGGGCGCGCAGCCTAGCGGTCCAAGGCCGACTGCCCCAGCGCAGCCGGCGGCCCGCAAACGTGCCTGGTGGATTGTCGCCCTAGGTGCCATCCTGATGTTTATTGCGCCCATCATTGTGCTGTTTATTGTGGGCTTTTCCTTGGTGAACTTCGTTCCCAGCGACGCCCCGGTGCAACAGTTGTCCAGCTCGGCCATGAAGGTGCAAGTCTCACCGGAGAAAAAATCTTGGGTGGCTTTGACCTCGGCCTCGGCAGATACCAAATGTGAACTGACTGGAAGCAGCGGTAAGTCGGTGACTGGGGAACTCGTCCTCGGAAACGCTAAAGGTGGGCAGCAGGTCTTCGCCTTCCCTGCCCTAGGGGAGAAGAACGGCGAAGTAAAATGTCAGCCCGAGGTCGCCAATACTAGCGTGCTCTTCGCCGGCGGTGACATCTCTGACTGGATGGGCACCATGACCCTTTGGGTAATGTCCCTCTTCGTCATCCCATTCATTGGCTTCATCTTGCTGTTGGTCGGGATTTTCCGCCTCGCCCGCACCAAAGCCGCCCAATAGCGGCAGGGGGAGGGAGCAGCTACCCGTAGCGATAGGGGGATGATAACGTCCCTCAAAAGCGGCAGGGGGAGGGGCTCATGTCGCTAGGACGGTAATAGCCGCACTTTGTGAGCTGCTCGCTAGACCGGTGGCGGTGAGAAGCCAAGCCTAGGGCCCTGCGTCTTAAGAAGCACACCAGCCGATATGCGGTCGCGCACGCGCTAGGCCGAACAGTTTTTGACACAACTAAAGGTGGGTGGGAAACCAAATGGTTTCCCACCCACCTTTATGTTTTTGCTAAAGTCTAGCGTTTAGCTCAGAGGCCGAGCTTGCCCTTTAGGTCGCCTAGCTTTTCTTCAGCGGCTTCCTTGAGGTCTTCTGCCTTTTCCTTAGCGGCGTCAGCTAGTTCGCTGGCCTTTTCGGAGAGGGAGTTGGAGGTTTCTTCTGCACGGTTCTTGGCGGATTCGAAACCTTCTTCAGCGCGGTGCTGAGCGGACTGTGCACCTTCTTCGGCGCGGTTCTTGAGTTCAGTGGCCTTTTCTTCAGCCTGGTTCTTGAGTTCGTCGAAGTTCATGTCGACACCTTTCAGTAGTGTGAAACTAACAATCCCCATCTTATGGCAAGACTTAGGGCCTAGCGCGCTCTACTTGTAATCCTTTCGCTTTAAGCGCGAAAAAGGAATATAAAGCGGGGTTAAAGCCGCTTTTTGTCAAAATCTTTCCTGTGAAAGCTTTCTGGAACCGGATTTATGACTCGTTTACGGCCAAACTTTGGCCCTTGCCATTACTCAGTGCCCTCGTGGCGGCAGTGATGGCCGTGATCTTGGTAGAGATCGACATTCCTTCCGAGGCTTGGCTGTCAGCCTACCTATGGCCGGGGGATGCGAAGGCGGCCTCGGACATGTTGTCCTTTATCGCCTCGACCACGATGACGGTACTGACCACCACCATTTCCATGACATTGATTGTCTTGCAGGTGGCTTCAGGTAACTTCTCGCATCAGCTCTTGCGCGACTACATTCAGTCGCCAGCAGTCCGCGGGATCGTGGCGGTTTATGTTGCGGTGTTTACCTACGCGGTATTGGTTTTGCGTTCGCTTGATTCGGACAATAAGTTGCCGCCCCAGTTAGCAGTCACTGTCGCCATGATCTGGATTTTCATCGCAGTCGCCACCTTCATTTGGTACGTGTCTAAAGTGGTCGACATGGTTCGTGTGGACACCATTATCAATGCCTCCGTTAAACGCACCATGGATTATTCTGCCGATGCTACTGCCGAGGACGAGGAACGTGCGCCTTTCCCACGTCCGACGATTCCGGAAGATGCCCGTCGCGTCTATGCTGACGAGTTCGGCTATATTCAGCGGATTGATCTGACCGGCCTCGAAAAGTGGGCGAAAAAGTATGGGGCCACTGTCGTGGTGGATGTGCGCCCGGGTGACCGAGTAATTGCCGGGCAGGCGGTAGCGCGCTACTGGTTCGACCCCAGCTTGGCCCAGTTCGACTCTGACGAGGAAGAATCGCGCGACCTCGAAGAATTTAGGCAAAAAGACGCTTCCGAGGTGGAAGTCGACCTGCCCTCCTTCCTCAGCTTGGATCTGGAACGAGTTTCGGGCGAAGACTACTCGCTGGGTTTGCGCCAGCTCCTCGACATTGGGGTTCGAGCGCTATCTCCGGGTACCAATGACCCGACCACGGCCCGCCACGTCATCGGTCAGTCTGCTTCGGCTTTGCGTCAGTTGGTCCTAGAGCCGCCGTGCCCGCAGGTGCGTTTTGCCGACGTTGACGAGGACGATACTGCTGGCCGAGGACGCCTGCTGGTTTGGTCGGCGGTGCGCACTTGTCCAGAGATGGTTGCCGCCTTTGTGTCCCAGTTCCGACGCTATGGGTCAGGTGAGCCAGGCGTTTTGGTGGACCTCTTGCAAACCATGGAACTATTGGAAGAAAACACTTCCGATCCAGAGCTATTGAATGTCATCAACGAACAGCGAGCCAGCATTGTGGCCGCAGCCAAACGCCAACTGGAAGACGAATATGATCTGCGCATGGTGTTAACTGCCGCGAAAACTGAAGCTTCCGTACATGAACCGCCACCTGACGAAGGGGTTTAGAAAAGCTAGATAAAAGCCGGACATAGGCAACCTATGTCCGGCTTTCCGCTACCGTTTTTAGCCCACAGCAATCAAGCACCCCTCCAATAGTTGAGTGAGACCGACTCAACTTATACTTGAGTGGAATAGACTCAACTTTGTCGTTGTTGTGATAGTTAGACTACTTCACAGGAGGTTCAGACATGAACGCAAAAATGACAACTAAATCGAATGAAGCACTCTCTAGTGCCATTCAAGCAGCCGCTGCTGCCGGCAATCCGCAGGTAGAGGGGCTACACCTACTCGAAGCTTTACTAGAACAAGGACAGGGGATTGCGCTTAGCCTGCTAGCTGCGAGCGGCGCAGACCTAAACCAGATTGGTGCCAAGACCCGTAACGCCTTGGTGGCACTGCCAAGTGTCTCGGGCGCTTCGGCCTCGGCCCCAAATGCCTCCCGGGCCCTACTTTCCACGATTGACGCGGCTCAAAAGCATGCCGCGGCCATGGGGGATGAGTACGTCTCGACCGAGCACCTAATCATGGCCTTGGCAGAATCTAAGGACAGCGCGGGCGACATCCTGCGTGCTGCTGGAGCGACCCCGGACGCCCTCGGCGAAACCTTGCCGAAGGTGCGCGGCGGCCAGAACGTCACCAGTGCCGATCCTGAGGGAACTTTCGAAGCTCTCAAGAAGTACGGTCGTGACCTGACCGAGGTGGCTCGTAGCGGCAAGCTCGACCCAGTGATTGGCCGTGACGAAGAAATTCGTCGCGTCGTCCAGGTGCTTTCCCGTCGAACCAAGAACAACCCAGTGTTGATTGGTGAACCAGGCGTTGGTAAAACTGCCGTGGTCGAAGGCCTCGCCCAGCGAATCGTTGCTGGTGACGTGCCCGAATCCTTGCAGCACAAGCGCCTAATCGCCCTCGACATTGCGGGCATGGTGGCAGGTGCCAAGTACCGTGGTGAGTTCGAAGAGCGCCTCAAGGCAGTGCTAAAGGAAATCACTGAATCCGATGGCCAAATCATTACCTTCATCGACGAACTACACACCGTAGTTGGCGCCGGTGGCGGTTCTGAGGGTGCCATGGATGCCGGCAACATGCTTAAGCCGATGCTGGCTCGTGGTGAACTACGCCTAGTTGGTGCTACCACCTTGGACGAGTACCGCGAAAACATTGAAAAGGACCCGGCGCTAGAGCGTCGTTTCCAGCAGGTTTTCGTGGGCGAGCCTAGCGTGGATGACACCATCGCGATCTTGCGCGGTATTGCCCCCAAGTACGAAGCGCACCACAAGGTCACCATTTCTGATGGTGCCTTGGTGGCCGCAGCTTCCCTCTCGGATCGTTACATCACGGGCCGCCAGTTGCCGGACAAGGCGATTGACTTGATTGACGAGGCCGCTTCTCGCCTCCGGATGGAATTGGACTCCTCCCCAGTGGAGATTGACCAGTTGCGTCGTAGCGTTGAGCGCCTCCAAATGGAAGAGGCCTACTTGACCGAGTCGGGTGAAGGGGACGAGGCCGCCGATGAACGACTAGCTGATCTGCGGGCCGAATTGGCTGACAAGTCCGAAGAACTTGCCGGTCTGGTGGCTCGTTGGGAAGCAGAAAAGGCCGGTCACAACCGGGTTGGTGAACTGCGCGTGCAGCTCGACGACCTGCGCACTCAGCTCGAACTCGCCATGCGTGAGGGCCGCTGGGAAGAAGCCGGGCGTATCCAGAACGCGGACATTCCTCAGATTGAACGCGAAATCGCGGCAGCTGAAGCGGAAGAAAACCAGGCCGAGCAGCAAGGCGATGCTCCGGAGCCGATGATTGCCGAAAAGGTGGGCCCAGCCGAAATCGCTGAGGTGGTTGAGGCTTGGACCGGGATCCCAACCGGCCGTTTGCTCCAGGGTGAAATGGACAAACTGCTCGAAATGGAAGACGTGATCGCCTCCCGTTTGATCGGTCAGCGCCAAGCAGTAGCCGCGGTGGCAGATGCCGTGCGTCGCTCCCGGGCAGGCATTGCCGACCCGAATCGACCCACCGGTTCCTTCCTCTTCCTTGGCCCCACGGGTGTTGGTAAGACTGAGCTAGCCAAGTCCCTCGCGGACTTCCTCTTCGATGACGAGCGGGCCATGGTCCGCATCGACATGAGCGAGTACTCCGAAAAGCATTCGGTTTCCCGCCTAGTTGGTGCCCCTCCCGGTTACGTTGGTTACGACGAGGGCGGTCAGCTCACCGAGGCCGTGCGCCGTCGCCCTTACTCCGTGGTCTTGCTGGACGAGGTCGAAAAGGCCCACCCAGAGGTCTTCGACATCCTCTTGCAGGTACTCGACGATGGTCGTTTGACTGACGGTCAAGGCCGCACGGTGGACTTCCGCAATGTCATTCTGATCTTGACTTCGAACCTCGGTTCGCAGTTCTTGGTAGACCAGAATCGCACGGCAGAAGAAAAGCACGAGGCTGTAATGAGCACGGTTCGGGCCGCTTTCAAGCCCGAGTTCCTCAACCGTTTGGATGAGGTCTTGGTCTTCGAACCGCTCAGCCGTGACGAACTCACCCAGATTGTCAC
The DNA here is from genome assembly GCF_001856685.1 of Boudabousia tangfeifanii. GTDB lineage: Bacteria > Actinomycetota > Actinomycetes > Actinomycetales > Actinomycetaceae > Boudabousia > Boudabousia tangfeifanii. The sequence continues at coordinate 1,809,728 of NZ_CP017812.1, read as the reverse complement.
CCTGCAGTTGGCGGGCATGGAAAAGCGCCTCGCTGATCGTCGCATCAGTCTGGAAGTTTCCGAGGACGCCAAGGCTTGGTTGGCCAACCGCGGGTACGACCCAGCCTACGGTGCCCGACCATTGCGCCGTCTAGTACAGCGCGAGATCGGCGACCAGTTGGCTCGTCTCTTGCTCGCTGGCGAACTCGCCGGCGGACAAACCGCCCACGTCAATGTGGCACCAGACGGGGACTCGCTAGCAGTCACCGCCTAAAGCAAACGCTTAAGCCGGCAGTAGGAAGACCCTACTGCCGGCTTTCGCTTACCCACCCAAGGACGCAAGTGGTGAAAAAAGAGCTCCTTTTAGTACCCGAGCCGAATCCGTAAAGCAGGCGGGCACGTGGGGGACTGCTGCCCCTAGGCGGTGCGCCCTCGGCCCGCAAAACCCGTACTTTCGGGGAAAACAGGTGGCTGGAAGAAAAATCCAACCAAAATTTAACGCGGGAACCAAAATTTTTTAACAAGTTTTTTACAGCCGACTAATACTCTCTTTTCTGTCGAATCTGAAAAGAAAGGAAAGTTGATGTCTGCAGCAATTGGGCAGATCCTGATTCTGCTAATTGTGACGGTACTTTTGTCGATTCCCCTGGGAACCTACATTGACCGCGTAATGAACGGCGAACACGTCTTTTTGACCAAAGTTCTTCGCCCGGTAGAAAACCTAGTAAACCGGGGTATTGGAGTAAACCGCGACGTGAATATGAGCGGGCGTTCCTACTTCATTAACGTCGTCGCCTTCTCCGTAATGGGCCTAGTCATTTTCTTTATCGGCCTAGTTATCACCGGGATTGACCCGTTCCTAGCTTTCAACACCGCCAGCTCCTTTGTCACCAACACAAACTGGCAAGCCTACAGTGGTGAAAGTACCCTCACCGCCTGGCAGCAGGCCCTCTTCTTCACCACCCAGAACTTCGTCTCCGCGGGCGTCGGCATTTGTGTACTTTACGCCCTCGTGCGGGCGCTCATCGCCGAAAAGAGCTCTGGGGTAGGAAACTTCTATGTGGACCTGACCCGTGTAGTGCTCTACATTCTCTTGCCCTTGGCTTTCGTGATGACTCTAATCCTCATGTCTCAAGGTGTCGTACAGACACTCAAGAGCTATGTCATCGCCCAAATGGTGCAGGGCGGAACCCAATACATTCCACTCGGGCCAGCAGCCTCCCAGATTGCCATCAAGCAGCTGGGAACTAATGGTGGTGGCTTCTTCGGCACCAACTCGGCATTCCCCTTCGAAAACCCCACGGTGATCACCAACTTCGTTGAAACCATGGCCCTAGTGCTAATCCCAATGGCACTGTGCTTCGCCTTTGGCCGGGCAGTCGGCGACCGTCGTCAAGGACGCGCCCTATTTATCTCCATGTTCGTCTTGATGATTGCCGCCCTAGTCGGCACTTTCCTCGCCGAATACAACTACCACGTTGCGGGCCTAACCGCCGGCAATATGGAAGGTAAGGAAAGCCGTTTCGGCCCTGGCCTCTCCGCACTTTGGGCCGTAATGACCACCTCGGTCTCCAACGGCTCCGTGAACTCCATGCACGACTCTTTCACTCCGCTGGGCGGATTCTTCCCCATGCTCCTCATGCAGCTAGGTGAAGTAGTCTTCGGTGGCGTTGGCTGTGGCCTCTACGGCATGCTCGGTTTCGTCATTCTGACCGTATTCATTACCGGTCTAATGATCGGGCGCACCCCCGAATACCTGCGCAAGAAGATTGATCCGACTGACATGAAGATGGCTGCCGTGCTCTGTTTGACCACCCCACTGCTCATTTTGGTGGGGGCCGCCCTCGGCGCAGTCTGGCCAGGAGTTACCCAGTCCATCGGCAACCCCGGAATCCACGCTTTCTCCGAACTGCTCTACGGTTACACTTCCACCGGAGCAAACAATGGTTCCGCTTTTGCCGGCCTCAACGCCGACACCCCATTCCTTAACACCACCATGGGAATCGCCATGATCCTCGCCCGCTTCATCCCGATCTGGGCCACCCTAAAAATGGCTGATTCTATGCGAGCCAAAACCAAAATCGCCGTCTCCTCCGCCACCTTGCGGACCGACGATGGCATGTTTATTGGCCTCCTAGTTTTTGTAGTTCTCCTGATTGGAGCGCTCAGCATGTTCCCCGCCCTCGCGCTCGGACCCATCGCTGAAGCTTTGTTCTAAAGACCCACAGGAGAGGAGAAAAGACCATGACCCCTGAAATTCGTAAGCGAGCCCTAGTCGACAGCTTCGCCAAGCTCGACATCCGTGCCCAAATCAAGAACCCAGTGATGTTCTTGGTATACCTTTCGGCCATCGCCACCACCCTCATCTTTTTCCTCGGCCTATTCGGGATAAAAGATGCCGGTAGCGCCTATGTGGCAGCGATCGCCATCATTCTCTGGCTCACCGTACTGTTCGGCAACTATGCCGAATCAATTGCCGAAGGGCGCGGCAAGGCCCAGGCGGCCGCTCTGCGCTCGACCCGCAAGGACGTGAAAGCACACCGCAAACTTCCAGACGGCACTTTCGAAGAAGTTTCCTCCACGGATTTACGCAAGGGCGATATTGTCCGCGTAGTCGCTGGGGAACAAATCCCGGCAGACGGTGACGTGATTGCTGGGGCGGCCTCGGTAGACGAGTCCGCGATTACCGGTGAATCTGCTCCGGTGATCCGCGAATCGGGTGGCGACCGCAGTGCCGTCACCGGCGGCACCAACGTGCTTTCCGACCAGCTAGAAATCCAGGTGAGTAACAACCCGGGCGAATCTTTCCTCGACAAAATGATTTCCATGGTCGAGGGCGCCGCCCGCAAGAAGACCCCGAACGAAATCGCGCTCCAAATCTTCTTGATTGCACTCACCCTGATTTTCATCGTGGTTTGCATTGCCCTCTACGCCTACTCCGATTTTGTGGCCAAGCAACTGGGCATGTCGAACCCGACCTCGATCACCTCGCTGGTGGCACTCCTAGTCTGCCTCGCACCCACCACCATTGGTGCGCTGCTATCTTCCATCGGCATTGCGGGTATGTCTCGTCTCAACGATGCCAATGTACTGGCCATGTCCGGTCGAGCCATTGAAGCTGCCGGCGACGTGGACATCCTCATGCTTGACAAGACTGGCACGATTACTCTCGGTAACCGTCAGGCCTCCGAATTTATGCCAGCCCCAGGCGTGGACGAAAAAGAACTGGCCGATGCGGCACAGCTCTCCTCCCTGGCCGACCAAACCGCGGAAGGCCGCTCGATTGTAGTGCTCGCCAAGCATTACGGGATTCGCGAACGCCAGCACACCGAGAACTACCATTTCATCGAATTCTCGGCCCGCACCAAAATGTCTGGGGTGGACTATGACGGCCATGAAATCAGGAAAGGGGCAGTCGATGCCATCGCCCAGTACCTGGCCGCTAAAGGCAAGTCGATCCCAGAGGAAACCTACCACCACGTGGACCATGTGGCCCGCCTTGGCGGCACCCCACTAGTCGTAGTCAAAGACTATGAAGTGATGGGCGTTGTCTACCTCAAAGACATTGTGAAGGATGGGGTTGCCGCCCAGTTCTCCGCACTGCGCACCATGGGCATCAAAACCATAATGATCACCGGTGACAATCCGGTAACTGCAGCCGCGATTGCCGCCGAAGCAGGCGTAGATGACTTCTTGGCGGAAGCCACCCCTGAAGGCAAACTGGACATGATTAAGAAGTTCCAAAAAGCGGGACACCTAGTTGCCATGACCGGTGACGGCACTAACGATGCCCCCGCCCTCGCCCAAGCCGACGTGGCCGTGGCCATGAATACCGGCACCCAGGCGGCGAAAGAAGCAGGCAACATGGTTGACCTAGACTCCTCACCCACGAAACTGATTGAAATCGTGCGCATCGGCAAGCAGCTATTGATGACCCGTGGCGCCCTGACCACTTTCAGTTTCGCCAATGACGTGGCCAAATACTTCGCGATCATCCCCGCGATGTTCGTCGGCCTCTTCCCGCAGTTGGGAGTGCTCAACATTATGGGCCTATCCTCGGGTGAATCCGCCATTTTGTCGGCCATCATTTACAACGCCCTCATCATTGTGGCGCTGATTCCGCTAGCCCTCAAAGGCGTTAAATACCGGGCAGTGCCAGCCGCGCAGTTGCTGAAGCGAAACCTGCTGGTTTACGGCCTCGGTGGGGTAGTCGCCCCCTTTATCGCCATCAAAATTATTGACCTGATCCTACACTTCACCATTGGACTCTAAAGGAACATCATGAACATCAACCTCAAACGAGTTTTCCGGGCAACCCGAGCCATCTTGGTTTATACCCTGGTCTTCGGGGTGATCTACACGCTAGTGATGACTGGAATCGGCCAAGCGGTTTTCTCCCACCGAGTCAATGGTTCCCTGGTCGAAAAAGACGGCAAAGTGATTGCCTCCGAATACCTTTCGCAGCCTATGAAAGGGGAGAAATACCTGCAGGGGCGTTGGGAACTAGAAGATACAGAATCTTTCCCCGGCCACTACTTTGCCGGCCCGACCAACCAGGCTGTTAGCTACCCGGAATATCAAAAAACTTTGCAGGAGCGGGCTAAGAGCCTTAACCTGCCTGCTCCCGTGGGCATCGATTTGGTGACCGGGTCTGGTTCCGGCCTCGACCCAAATATCTCGCTGTCTTCGGCAATGTCTCAGGCACCGCGGATTGCCAAGTCGCGCGGCCTTGAGCAAAGCCAAGTAGAGGACGTGATTAAACGTCACACTGCCGGCAACTACTGGCAACCCATCACCAATGTGCTGCTAGTTAACTTGGAACTAGACGGCCTGAAATAAAGTCTTTTGGCGCCCTCGGCTCACCTTGCTGACCGAGGGCGCCAAAGGCGGCTAGAGCCAAAAGCTAAGCCAGACATATAATTATCAAAGGTAACGGGCGCAACTTTCCCAGCCAGAAAGCCAAGCAAAGGAGCGGAAAACCAATGCGGGGGAAACTGAAAATCTTCTACAGCTACATTGCCGGAGCTGGGAAGACCTATGCCATGCTACAAGCCGCACACCAGCTAAAAGCCGAAGGCAAAGACGTAGTGATCGGTTACGTCGAACCCCATACGCGTCCCGATACCATGGCCCTAGTTGAAGGCCTCGAACTGATTGCCCCAAAAACCGTTAACTACAAGAATCTTGACCTAAAAGACCTTGATCTTGAGGCGGTTCTGGCACGAAAACCCGAATATGTGGTGATTGACGAGCTGGCCCACACGAATGCTCCCGGGCTGCGGCACACCAAACGATACCAGGACGTCCTCGACTGCCTAGATGCGGGCATTAACGTGCTGACTACCGTCAATATTCAGCATTTGGTTTCCCTCCAGGACGTGGTCAAACAAATCTCCAAGATTGAAGTAACAGAAACCCTCCCGGACTATATTTTTGACGAGGCCGACCAAGTCGCCCTCGTTGATATCGAACCGGTTGAACTGCATGAACGGTTGCAGGCAGGCAAAATCTATCCCACCGCGAAAGTTAACCGAGCTGTCGAAAACTTTTTCTCTCAAAAGAAACTCACCGCTTTGCGTGAAGTTGCTTTGCGACGTGGGGCCGCCCGACTGGTTGCTACGAACCGCAAAAACCAGATGGATGCGGGGGATACCGTATTGGCCTGCCTGTCTTACCAGGATGGTAATGGGCGCGTGATTCGTTCCGCCGCCCGCCTAGCCAAAGCCCTCAAAGCTGATTTCCACGCCATTTATGTCCAGACAGACAAGGACGACGAACTAGACCAGGCGGCCAAGGATCAGCTGAACACTAACTTCAAGCTGGCTAAAAGCTTGGGCGCCCAAATCAGCCACATTCATGGAGCTGACGCGGCGGTGCAGATTGTGGACTATGCTGAAATGGTCAGGGCCACCAAAATCGTGATGGGGCGCAGTGGCTCCCACCGGTGGCGGTTAAAAGCCTCCACCTCTGACCGGATTATTGCCGCCCTGCCCGAGGTGGAAGTGCATATCATTCCCGATGTGGCTCCCACCGGACACCAACGCTCGGCCAAACTATGGGAGCAGATTAAGGCGCATTTCCATCTGCCAATCGCCCTCGCCTCGGTGGCGATTGTGCTGGCGGCAATTGGGCTTGGTCTGGTGCTGGACTTGTTGGGTGCTCCCGTCCTCGTCGTAATTGGGGTGATCGAGTTTGCCGTGCTGCTCGTTGCCTACAAGGCGCCCTCGAGCTGGTATCCCGCCGGCTCAGTTATTTTGGCAATTTTGCTCTATAACTTCCTGTTTGTTGAGCCGTACTACACGTTTGCGATTGCGGGCCACGAAAACTTAATTAACTACCTGCTGATGGGGGTAATTACCCTCTTCTTTTCCACGTTCGTGGCACAGATTCGACGCACCCAGCGGGCCGCGACCCAGTCCTCGAATAAGATGGCCGCGATTTTGAATGCGAACCGTAAATTCTCGCTGGCTACGAACGAGGACGAAGTACTTCACGCCCTCTCGGAAGTGATCAATGAAATTCAGCCCGGTGACTGGCAAATTATGAAGAAAGACGAGGTTGCCACTTGGGAAGGGATCAGCGAGAAGGAACGAGGAATTATTGAATGGTCACTGACCAACTTGCACTCGGCCGGCTATGACACCGACACCCTCAAAGATGTTTCCATTACTTGCTATCCCATTCGCACCGCAGATTATGTGGCTGGGGCGGTTGTGATTCGTGAAGGACAACTCGACGAAGCCCAAAAGCGTGCCTTAAAAGCGGTGTTGGCCGAAGCTGCGGCCTTTATCCAAAGGGTCAAACTGGTACAGGCACAGCGTGAACAAGACAATCTGGCTGAACGTGAACGGCTCAAAATGGTTTTCATGCGCGGCGTCAGCCACGACATGCGTACCCCCTTGGCGGTCATCGAGGGCGCGGCAGAAACCTTGCTCCAAACTTGGCCGAGCCCTGATGAGGATGCTGGGGTGCCGGCAAGTGAACAGCCTGGGGCAAGTTCTTTAGCCTTAACCACCACTGCCGCCCAAAAGCAACTTCTGGCTGATATTCGCAATGAGTCCCACGAAATGGCTCGTTCCATTGACAATCTGTTGAATATGACCAAAGTGACCTCGCAAGCTTTCGAGCTGCAACTACAACCAGAGGTGCTAGAAGAGATTGTGGAAAATGCGATCGAGAAGTGCCAACCGCGCAAGAAAGGTCGGCACATCAGCTTGGTTAATCCCGAGAAATCCACCATCATTAACTGCGACCCGAATCTGGTTTCTCAAGTGGTCATCAACCTGTTGGATAACGCCATCAAGCACACTACCGATGACGGAGAAATCAAGGTGAAGATCAAGGAATCCAAAGAATGGGTACAACTCAAGGTGATCGATAACGGTACTGGGATTCAACCCGAAGTGTTGCCGCACATTTTCAATGACTTCCTTACTAGCGATAGCCAGTTCGCGGACCGGCATCGCGGCCTCGGCCTCGGTCTAGGCATTTGTAAGTCTGTGGTTGAGTCTCATGGCGGACACATGTACGCCCGTAATCATGAAAATGGGGCCGAGGTCGGATTCGCGATGCCTAAGAGCGGGCAGGCCGGCAGCAACCAAGAAGTCGAGCCTTTCACCGGCGCCATTCCGACTGTTGCGTAGGCCACGTGCTATACTGCCTGCGTGAAAGTTCTGGTGATTGAAGACGACAAAGGTATCCAAAACTTTCTCAATTTGGCCTTGCTAAACGCCGGCTATCAGGTGGTATTCCAAGAAACTGCCCTGAGTGGCATCGAAGCCTATTATCGCGAAAACCCCGACATCATTTTGCTTGACCTAGGACTGGCAGACCTTGATGGCACCGAGGTAATCTCGCAAATCCGACTTGCTGGCAATACCCCGATTGTGGTGATCTCTGCTCGCCAAACGGATGAAGATAAAGTCAGCGCCCTCGATCAGGGGGCCAACGACTATTTGACGAAGCCTTTTTCCATCGCTGAACTTTTGGCCCGCATGCGAGTTGCTTTGCGAACCGTTAGTGCCACCCCGAATGCTCCCACCGACGTCTTCGAAGGCGACACTTTTACTGTCGATTTTGCCGCCCACCGCGTAATGGTCGGGGGAGTGGAAGTGCACCTAACCAAGCGCGAATTTGCGCTCTTACAAATGTTGACCCAGCACGTTGACCAAGTGCTAACCCACCAGCTACTACAAGAAACTGTGTGGGGATACGCCGACGACGCCACCGCCGTCTCGTTAAGAGTTTATGTACGCGCGTTGCGACAAAAGCTACAAACCCAACTGATTCAAACCGAGGTTGGGGTAGGGTATCGTCTATTAAGTCTGAAACGGTAACTCATTGACCTAGATAGCTTTGCCCCAACGTTAGTTCACCCACCATTGGAAATATCGTTGCCGGTCAAAGCGTTGTAGTTGCTAGTTACGCATTTTCGCCCTCGGCCACCGAGAAAACTAGGAGGATGGCATGTCACCTTTTTCGTTTCCCTACGCAGTTGCGGTTACTGACGCTGAAAAGACTTTGGCGCTTAGCGGGGAAGTAGACACCCCATTTCCGCTCGCCTCGGTAACGAAACCGATTGCCGCTTGGGCCGTGTTGACCCAGGTTTCGGCCGGGAAGGTCGAGCTAGACGAGTGCGTCCCGACCGACAGTGAGTACCCCACAACCTTGCGTCAGCTACTGGCACACGCCTCAGGGATCGACTTTGAATCCCGGCTCTTCGTGTCTCCTCCTGAAACCCGTCGCATCTACTCGAACTGTGGCATCGAAATTGCTGCAGATTTCGTCGCCGAACGAGTTGGGACCACTGCCGGGGAACTTTTGCGGGCCGAGGTCGTCCGTCCGCTTGGCCTAGACACCTGGCAATTCTTTGAATCGGTGGCTCACGGTGGCGTCCTTTCCGCCCGAGACCTTATCAAGTTCGTACGTGAAGTCATGTCGCCAACTCTGCTTCCAACCGAGCTAGCGAAGCAAGCCCTGACCGTCCAATACCCCGAACTAGCCGGCATTCTGCCCGGTTTTGGCAAGCAAGACCCCAACACCTGGGGGCTCGGTTTCGAAATCCGCGACCAAAAAGAACCACACTGGTCCTCCCCAGAAAATAGCCCAAAGATGGCCGGACATTTCGGGCAATCCGGCTCCTTCATCTGGATCGAACCCGAACGCGGCCTCGGCGCAGCTTTCGTGGGAGCCAAACCATTTAGCCAAGAACACAAGGCAATCTGGCCAGAGCTCAACACCCAAATCCTCCACGACTTCGCGAAATAAGGTGCAACTTTAGACCCAAAAATGTGTCTGATGGCAATTTTTGACCTAGACCACTAGTAGACCACTGGTTAGTTTTTGAACCCCGTTGCAAAAGTTGAAAATGCAAAAAACTGCGATTTTTCAAGCAAAAATAGACAATTTTTTGTAATCAAACTGTTATACCTGTCAGTTGAAACACACTGTGGTGCTGGTTATACTTTCTCGTAAGCGCACAAAAGTGTGTAAGAAAGAGCAGTACCACTGCTTAGTCTCGACGGAGAGGTATTTAATAATGCGCATCACTAAGAAGGTTTCAGCGATTGTTGCTGTTGCAGCGCTATCCGCAGCTGGTTTGGCCGGTTGTGGCGCTGAAGAAAAGAAGGCAGATCCAGCTCCTTCCGCAGCTCCTTCGGCAGAAGCACCCAAGGCTGACGGTGAAAAGGTTGTAATCAAGTACCTACACCGCCTCCCAGATGGTGACGGCATGGTTAAGGTTGCAGACG